>CAKUGY010000002.1 GCA_934654835.1 uncultured Collinsella sp. | reverse complement strand
GAACCAGCGAGAAGTACATCTCGATGCTGGAGAGGGGCCAAAGGGACCTGAAGCCCATAAGGAGGGCCTACGAGGCATGGGTCGAGGCGGGACTTCCGCTCGATTGGGACAGGCAGGCCTTCGAGGCGGAGCGAAAAATGAATTCCAAAAAAGGCCTTGCCAAATAGGAGCGCCACACATGGTCGAGGACGTTCTGAAAACTAAGCCCAGCCCCCGCCGGACAGCTCCGCCGCTACTCGCAGAGCAGCTTGGCGATCTGGACGGCGTTGGTTGCCGCGCCCTTACGGATTTGGTCGCCGCAGCACCAGAAGGTGATGCCGCGCGCGGCCTCGGGGTTCGAGATGTCGCGACGCACGCGGCCGACCCAGATCAGGTCCTGGTCGGACGTATCCATCGGCATGGGGAAGCGATCGTGCGCATCCTCGGCAGCCATATCGTCGACCAGCTTGACGCCGGGAGCGGCAGCCAGCGCAGCACGGGCCTCCTCGACCGTAATGTCGCGCTCAAACTCGAGCGTAATGCTCTCGGAGTGCGAACGCAGCACGGGCACGCGCACGCAGGTGCAGTTCACGCGCAGCTCGGGCAGGTGCATGATCTTGCGGCCCTCGTTCTGCAGCTTCATCTCCTCGGAAGTGAAGCCCTCCTCCTTGACGCCGCCGATCTGCGGAATCAGGTTGCTCGCCAGCTGGGCGGCAAAGGCGCGCGGCTCGGGAATCTCCTCGCCACGGCCCAGAGCGGCCAGCTGGGCCTCGAGCTCGGCCATGCCGGGCGCGCCGGCGCCCGAAGCAGCCTGATACGTCGAGACAATCATGCGCTTCACGCCTGCAAGCTGATGCAGCGGCCAGGTGGGAACCAGGCCGATGATGGTCGCGCAGTTGGGGTTGGCAATGAGACCATGATGCCACTTGATGTCGTCGGCGTTGATCTCGGGCACGACCAGCGGCACCTCGGGATCCAGGCGGAAAGCATGGCTGTTGTCGACCACGACGGCGCCACGCTTGACGGCCTCGGGCAGCAGCTCCTTGGCGATATCGTCGCCAGCAGCACCGAGCACGATGTCGCAGCCCTCAAAGGCCTCGGGGCAAGCTTCCTCGATCACAACCCGCTCGCCGCGGAACTCGACGGTCTTACCCGCAGAGCGTGCGCTCGCCAGCAGCTTGAGCTTACCGACCGGAAACTCCTGCTCGTTCAGGCACTCGAGCATCTGGGTGCCCACGGCTCCCGTCGCGCCCAAAATAGCAACCGTGTACTGTTTCATGCTTCCCCCTTTAAAGGTCGCGGCTTTAGCCCGCACGCTTAGCGGACTCAATAGTGTGCCCCAGTTTATACAAGAACGGGGCGGATATAAAACCCGCCCCGCCGAAACGAAACCGAAACGAAACGCCCCGCAGTAGTTTTTTGGGACATGCCTCAAAATCTACTCAGGCGCCAAAAGGTAGATTTTCAGGCATGTCCCAAAAATCTACCGGGGCGGCCGCTACTTTTTGAGCACGGCCAGGGCAGGCTCGAGCAGCGCGCTGGGCTCCAGATCGGAGACCTTCACGATGCCGTTCTCGTCCGAGAAAGCACGGTAGATGGTCTGGATCGCCAGGTCGAAGTCCTTCTCCTCCACGCCGATGATGATGTTGATCTCGTCGCAGCTCTGCGAAATCATACGCACGCTCACGCCCGCCTGGCCAAGCATGCCAAACAGGTGGCCGGAGATGCCGGCACGACCGCGCAGGTTGCGGCCGACCGTCGCGATGAGCGCCAGGCCCTCGACGACCTCAATCTCGAGCGGCTCGACTTCCTTCTGGATGTCGCCCACGAGCGAGTACAGCGAATCGTGCACGTCCTCTTCCTGCACCACGGCGCCAAAACGGTCAACACCGGTGGGCATGTGCTCGACGGAGACGTCATAGCGCTCGAACACCGAAAGCGCGCGGCGCATAAAGCCGACGCGCGGCTTGGTACGGTCGCGGGCAACGTTGATGGCGACAAAACCGCGCTTGCCGGTCACGCCGGTAATGATGGGCTCGGCCTCGCCCTCGTCGGCCGTCTCGCTAATGATGGTGCCGGGGTCCTGCGGCGCGTTGGTGTTCTTGATGACCAGCGGAATACCGGCCTCGCGCACGGGGAACACGGCCTCCTCGTGCAGGACGCTCGCGCCCATATACGAAAGCTCGCGCAGCTCCTCGTAGGTAACGCGGGCGATGGGCTGAGCCTCGGGCACAATGCGCGGGTCGGCAGAATAGAAGCCAGAGACGTCGGTCCAGTTCTCGTACAAATCGGCGCCCAGGCACTTGGCCAGAATGGCACCGGAAATGTCGCCGCCGCCACGGTCGAGCAGTTTGATCTGGCCCTCGCGGGTCGCGCCGTAGAAGCCGGGCATGACAAAGCCGCCCTGCTGGCCGTACTCCTGCACCAGCTCGGAGGTGCGGTTCATGCTGAGCGAACCGTCATGATGGAACGCCACGACCGTCGCGGCATCCAGGAACGGCAGGCCTAGGTACTCGGCCATGAGGCGGGCGGTAAAGTACTCGCCGCGGCTCACGAGCTCCTCGGTGGAGTAGCCGCCCGAGCGGGCGCGCTCGGCAAAGGCCGCAAACTCCTCGCGGATGGGATAGGTGAGCTCCAGCTCGTCGGCGATATCAAAATAGCGCTGGCCGATATCCTCGAGCAGTTCCTCGCACGAAACGTGATACTTGACGTGCGCGTTGACCAAGTAGAGCAGGTCGGTCACCTTGGTGTCGCCCTTAAAGCGGCGACCGCAGGCAGAAACCACCACAAAACGGCGGGCAGGGTCGGCGTCGACAATGGCCTTGATCTTCTTAAAGTGTTCGGCGTCGGCGACCGACGAGCCGCCAAACTTGGCAATCTTAATCATGGACTTGAGGTTACCTTTCTAAAAAGCCTCTGCGAACCTATTTTGCGCGCTCTGATACCATTGTTTCACCGATTGGGACCAAGGCATCCGAGGAGCAGTGTTATATGGGAACTTATCATAGTACACGAGGACGCACTTTATCGTGCTCAAGTAAGGTGGCAATCCGTACCGGCATCGCTCCCGACGGGGGTTTGTTTGTCTCGGACGAGCTGGGCACCCAGCAGCTCGATATCAGCTCGCTTGCAGATAAATCGTACTTTGAAATCGCTCAAGATGTGTTGGGAATGTTACTGAATGATTACACGTCCGAAGAAATTTCGGCGTGTGTCGACGAGGCATACCGCGGCACGTTTGCGAGCGAAGAGGTCACGCCGCTCGTCAAACTCGACGCAGCACCGGGCGCCGACGCCCCTCAGACCTATGTGATGGAGCTCTTTGGCGGTCCCACGAGCGCCTTTAAGGACGTCGCCCTGCAGATGCTCCCCCGCCTGATGGCCCGCACCTCCGCCAAGGACGGCGGCGCCGAGCGCATCATGATCGTCACCGCCACGTCGGGCGACACGGGCAAGGCCGCACTCGCCGGTTTTGCCGACGCTCCGGGCACGGGCATCACCGTCTTTTATCCCGAGGGCAAGGTCAGCCGCGTCCAGAACCTGCAGATGTCCACGCAGGAGGGCGCCAACGTCGCCGTCTGCGGCATCCGTGGCAACTTCGACGACGCCCAGAGCGCCGTCAAGCGCATCTTTGCCGATAAGGAGCTTGCCGAGCGCCTTGAGGCCGCCGGCACCGTGCTTTCGAGCGCCAACTCCATCAACGTCGGCCGTCTGGTGCCGCAGGTCGTCTACTACTTTGCCGCCTATGCGCAGCTGCTGCGCGCCGGCGCCATCGAGGCCGGCGACGCCGTTGAGTTCTGCGTGCCCACCGGCAACTTTGGCGATATCCTGGCCGGCTACTATGCTAAGCGCATGGGCCTGCCCGTCGCCAAGCTCGTCGTGGCGAGCGACAAGAACAACGTGCTCGCCGACTTCTTGACCACCGGCGTCTACGACCGCAACCGTCCGTTCTTCACGACCATCTCGCCGTCGATGGACATCCTTATTAGCTCCAACCTGGAGCGCATGCTGTACTTCCTGTCCGACGGTGACTGTGAGCTCGTTGCCGGCCTTATGGAGCAGCTCGCCCAGACTGGTCGCTACGAGGTGCCCGCCGAGCTGCTGGCAAAGATTCAGAGCGTGTTTGGCTGCGGCTGGGCCAGCGAGGACGAGGTTCGCGCCGCTATCAAGAGCTGCTGGGACGCCAACGGCTACGTGATCGACCCGCACACCGCTTGCGGCTATCACGTCTTTGAGCAGATCGCCCCCGCCGAGGGCGCCAAGGCGCGCGTGCTGCTTTCGACCGCCAGCCCCTACAAGTTCCCGCGCGCCTGCTGCGACGCCCTGGGCCTCGACGTGCCCGAGGATGACTTTGAGGCTATGCGCGTGCTCGAGCAGGCCACCAACACGGTCGCCCCGACCCAGCTCGCCGAACTCGAATCCAAACTCGTCCGCTTCGAAGACGTCTGCAACGTCGAAGAGATGGCAAGCTACGTAGAATCCGCAGCAAAACGAATGAGCACCAACTAGATCCCTTATTAAGCGCCGGCGAAAGCCGGCGCACTTTCTTTCATCAGATAACCCCCGGGATGATGACGAACATGCGAGCGGGTCTGGCCGTTTAGTTCGTCGCGAGTTCCGCACGAGCCGGAAAGCACTTAATGTGCTTTCCGAGCGAGCCAGGACTGCCCGAGCAGCGAACTAAACGGCCAGACCCGCCCAGGAGGACCCACATGATCAAAATCACCGTACCCGCCACAAGCGCCAATCTGGGTATTGGTTATGACACCCTCGGCATGGCCGTCAGCCTCTACTCGCACTTCACCTTCGAGCGCGCCGACAAGCTCACCATCACGGGCTGCCCCGAAGAGTTCCAAAACGAGAACAACCTGGTCTACGTGAGCTTCGTGGATGCACTGGCTGCATGGGGCGAGCCGGCCTTCCCCGTCGCCATCGACATCCAGACCGACGTGCCCGTCGCCCGCGGCCTGGGCTCCAGCTCCACCTGCGTCGTCGCCGGCATCATGGCTGCCGCCGCGCTGACGGGCCACACTGTCGATCGCGCCGAACTTGTCCGCATCGCCACCGAGGTCGAGGGCCATCCCGATAACGTTGCCCCCGCTATCCTGGGCGGCGCCGTCTGCTCCTTTACGCCGACCGACTCGCTACCCCAGTGCCTGCGCTACGAGGTAAGCGACAAGCTGCGTTTTATTACCGTGATTCCGCCCTACGAGGTGCACACCAGCGAGGCGCGCAAGGTCGTGCCGCAGGAGATTCCGCTCTCCACCGCCGTGTGGCAGATGGGCCGAATCGCCGGCATGACGCGCGGCCTGGAGACCGGCGACCTGGACCTGATTGCCGCCGCCAACGACGACCGCATTCAGGAGCCCTATCGTCGCCGCCTGATCCCCGACTACAACGCCGTGCGCGACACCTGCCTCAACGGCGGCGCCAAGACCATCTGGATCAGTGGCTCGGGATCGACCCTCATGGCCGTGACCGACGATACCATCGTGGCCAAGTTCCTGCAGGTCAAGCTGCGCGAGCAGTTCCCCAAGTGCGAGACGCACATCCTCACGTGCGACACCGAGGGCGCCCAGATCGAATACCTGTAGCCGCCGCCCCGTATACCCGCCGGGGAGGCCAGAGGCTTTGCTCCCAAATCGTCCTCGGACATGGCAGGACCCCCGCTGCGCACTTCGTGCGGCGGGGGTCCTGCCGTCCTGCGGAAAGATTTGGGAGCAAAGCCTCTGGCCTCCCCTACGTTAACTTCGCTCGCGGCGGCTACAGGGACCTACGCTCTGGAAAGTCGCCGGGCTGATGGTTTGGCTTTTTATTGGTGGGGGCTCTTGCTGGGAAGGGGCACTTACTAGAGGCAAACCTTAACAATGCGCTCAACCGCCCACAGGATATAGCTTATGGCAGAATTCCGCACTTTGCTGACACGGATTCTTTTGTGCGGGAGGCCCATCGTATTTTAGGTTGCATGTTGTTCGCAAGGCCAATCTCCCTGCGGGCGAAACCCGTACGAAACCGTACAAGTTGCATTGCGTAAATGCAACTAACTATAAACTGTTTATCTATGCTATTATTTAATAAAGCATCGCAGCACGGAGGTGGTCAAAGTGTTACGCACACTCAAAGCTTCGTTCTTCCTCTCAATACTTTTGATACTACCGATATGTTTCTCATTTAACATTTCGAGTGCTTATGCTGCAGAAAGCAATGCTGTCGCAATTACTGGCGCAACCCAAGATTTTGATTTAACAAAAGGTCCCGAGCAGTCTCATCAAATCAAGCTTGAGGATGGGACCGTTGCAGTAATAGGCATTAAAAAAACCAATGAGCCCAGCCTGATATGGGACAGTTACTACAAAAATGCGACTGGAACTTGGACTATCTATTACAACAGCCCTTTTATTTATCGTGAATTCAAAATCAGGATAGCGAACTCGCTTATTACCAGTGCTTGGGGACAAAACTATACGACTGTCGGCTGTACGGTAACAAACGAGTCCTTTATATGGAACTCGAAACAGGCGACATATCGACTCAATTATGAATCGATGGGAATGGCGTCCGGTATCGCCGTGTTGCAAGCAACCATGGAAGGCAGCACGCTCCACACTTATGCAAACTAGATTTACAACGATTGAGAATATCCGATGATTCCTATTCCTGCACGCTCAGACATTACGATCGCTCTCGTTTTGATTCTCATCGGAGTGGTTATTTGGCGTATCTGCAAATGGTTTAAAAACAAGAAATAGTTGATAAAACGTATATACCATTTATGCGATGCTTGGGGCCGTTAAGCCGGCCCCTATTTCTGCGGCTTTTCAAGCAGCAGTCAACCCATTTGGAAGTCGCAATGCCATTCATACGGCTTCGGCCCTTTTAGCCGCTTTTTATTGGTAGGGGCTCTTACTGGGGTGGAGCACGCCCTAGAAGCGGGCTTCGGCTGCGTGTTCGGTTTAGGCGGCGCTGGTTTCTTTGTATTCAAAGACTGGTTCTAGGAGGTCTTCGATGTTGCAGTGGAGGGCTTTTGCCATGGCTCTTACGCTTGTTACCGAAGCTTCATTGATGTTTCTCTGGCGCTGCTCGTACATTTGGATTGAGCGGAGTGACACACCCGATTCGTATGCTAGGTCTTGTTGGGTTTTCTTAAGCTTCTTTCTTGCTAGAGCTAGCTTGGTTTGACGAGGCGTTTTCTTCGCCATATTGCAAACAAGGCGTGCCACACGCTCTTCCGACGCTTCATGCCAGGGATAGTACATATTGCGCAGCACATCAAACGGAACGATATGCAGTAGATCTTCAAAGGATTCTCCTAAACGCCACTGCAAATATGCCAGTATCCAACCCGTCCAGTATTCCGGTGTCTTCTCAAATCGGTAGGTGCGGTCTGGCATCGATCCCGCTTGATAGCCTGACCTTTCAGCAATAAGCGCAAACAGCTCAACGCCCGATTTCCCTGCTACAACCCATGCATTGCCACGCTCAAACTCGCGAGCCACGCCGCTCAAACAAAAGAGTTCCGCGACTTTTATTCCTTCAGTTCCATAGTCATTCACGGCATAGTCGAAACAATCGCCAAGGTTGTTCATTGCGTCCTCAAGATAATAGACGGGATAAGTCTTGCTCGGTCCACAATCCGTTAATTCCTGGATCATTTAATCAACCTCCCCCCGTTATTAAATCGCTGAATCGATAGCACTCGATGCTGCTTCCATACAAAATATCACCCTAGCGACAGTCTGTTATCAGCTATCGCTAGGGTGATTTGAATTTACTGATGTATTTATCAGACAGGAATGCTTCCTAGAGGCAGGCTTCGGCGATTCGTTTTTTGAGTTCGTCGATGCCGGTGCCGGTTTGGGAGCTGGTGATGATCACGTTCTCGGCCGGGACGTTGAGCTGCTTTTTGATGGCTGCTGCCTGGCGGGCCTGCTGGGTGCGGCTGAGCTTGTCGGCCTTGGTGAGGCAGACGATAAAGTTGAATTCGTTGCCCTGCAGGTAGTCGATCATGTCATGATCGAGCTTGCTCGGGTCGTGACGAATATCCACCAGCGACACAACCAGGTTAAAGCTGCGCTCGGAGTCGAAGAAGTCGCCGATAAGCTCGGCCCAGCGGTCGCGCTCGGCCTTGGAACGACGGGCGAAACCATAGCCCGGCAGGTCGACGAAGTGCACGTCGTCAGCCTCGAAGAAATTGATATTGCTCGTCTTGCCCGGCGTGCTCGAAACCTTGACGAGGTTTTTGCGGCCAAAAAGCTTGTTCATAATCGACGACTTGCCCACATTGGAGCGGCCCACAAAGCTCACCTCGGGGCAGGTGGACTCGGGAATCTGCGAAACCTTGCCGTAGCTGGCAACGAACTTGGCAAGCTGGTAGTTAATGGAATCGGCCATGGACACTCCTTGGTCGTAGGTTCTTACAAAAGAGCGCGCTAATAGATAGCAGCGATACGGCGAACGATATCGAGCGTAATGCCACTCGCGGTACGGGCATACTCGAACAGGTCGAACTCGCGGTCGCAAATCGCATCGTACGCCTCGTCACAATTATCGCTGATAGCGCGCAGCACCAGGCAATCGACACCATTTTTAGTTGCAACATGGGCAATTGCCGCGCCCTCCATGCCAACGCAATCGGCATGCGTCGCCTCGACAGCAGCGTTGCGCATGGCGGCACCCGTCACAAAGCGGTTTCCTGTGGCAATCGTGCCGACCAGGAACTGTTTGGCGCCCTCGTTCGAAGCGGCAGCATTTGTCGAAGCATCAATAAACCCACGCTCAGCAAGCACGTCGGCGGCAATGTCGACCAGCGCAGGCGTCGAGCCAAACTCCTCGAGCCCCGGTGCGGACTCGGCGATAAGCGCGGTATCGGTATCCAGATAGCGCAGGCGTTTGCCGATGACCACGTCGTCGATATGGAGCTTGGGGTTCAAACCGCCCGCGATACCCGAAAACACAACAGCCTGCGGAGCATATTTACTGATGAGGTGCTGTGTTGCGGCGGCGGCGTTCACCGTGCCCATGCCCGCCGTTGTGGCGACAATCGTGAGGCCGTCGAGCTCACCGCTCACAACGGTCAAACCAGCCTCCTGTGCCTCGCAAACGTCGCTCAGCTCTTCTTTAATCTGCATGATCTCTTTTTCGAGCGCACCGATAAACGCAATGGTAGCCATGCCATTCCCCAAACCTATACGAAATTCTCAACCACGGTATGGTACCAGCATTTTGTTTGAGCACGCCAAACGAACACGCTAAGTCAACGCAGCCCGTGTATCAAAGAGAGCCTTTGCGATTGCGGCCGCCAGCTCGCTCGAGCGGTCGCTCCACGGCATCGATGTCATAATGCTCATGACATACGTACGGCCGTCTATGTCGATAAGGCCCGCATCGCATGTCGAATAGCAGTCGCCCTCGCTGATCCAGCCCGCCTTGTTGCGCACCAAAACCTGGTCGTCCGCGATTCCGTCGCGGATAAACGATCGAGTCGTAGAGGCCAGAAGACCCGACAGCCATTGCGACGTCTCGGTATCACAGCTCAAATACTCACTCATCTCGCGCCACAACTTGGCCGAGGTGCGCGGGCAATAAGTGGGAAAATCACTCATCGGATCGAGTGCGGTATCGTAATCGATGCCAAGACTGACAATCCAATCCTCGTAACCGACACGGTCAAACGCCGCGCGTAACGCAATAAACGAATCGTTGTCCGAATTAACGACCGCGGCCTCGATCAGGTCGCGCACCGTCTGCCAGCCCATGTTGTAGCCACCATAGGTGCCAAGGGAATCATCGAGTGAGGCCTGGCCCGTCTCGACCAGAGATTCGCAGATGTACAACGCATAGAGTGCCTTGTAGCTACTCGCACCGTACACCTCGGCGTCCGCGTTATACGTCACGCCCTTGCCGCTCGACAGATCGTAAAACACCACGCCCACATCGCCCAATTCCTGGGCCTGATCAAGGGCGTCTTGGAGCGCGGCGAGGCTCTCATCCTCCAGGGCGGTGATCTGGTCATCAACCAGTGAGAAGGTCTGCACGGTATCGCCTGAGGGAATATCGTTAAAGTCCGCCTTCGAAAGCCTCGTCTTGAGGCTCGCTGTCGACAGGGTTTGACTTGCGGTGGCTTTAGATTCAGAGACCTTCTCGTTTTGCAGCTGTACCGTTGACGCATCTGGGTGCGCCATTCGCTCCGATGCGTACGTCTTGACGGTAATTCCGAGGATAATGACCGCCAGCGTTAGCATTCCAATGGCGGCAATCTTCACCGCGTGGATGCGAGCGTCACCAAGGCCACGCAAAGACGTGCCCTTCGTCTCATATCTGCTGCCATGCTGCGGCACATACTCGTCCCGCGATGCGATGTTTCGCACGTGGTCTCCTGACTGCTACCGTTTCTATACGAGCAGCATAATACCGAGCAGGTATTTCTTTCCCAAGATATTCAGCAGCGTTTAAGGCGTCTTTAAAGAAAGCACAGGCGTACTTATCCAAATAGAACGATTCTGTTGCGCATCTCCGCCCAAAACGCAGTTGCGGTGGAATAGTTCCTGTTTGGGCGGCATAAGCCGAAAAACAGGAACTATTCCACCGCAGCTTGACGGGGCTCTTTGGCAATCAACTTGGTGCCCAGGGGCACTCATTTAAGTCTGTCCCCAATGAGTGCCCTTGGGAGCGAAAATGGCTCGCTAGCCGATGGCGTTTTTGAGCTCGGCGCGGCGCTTTTTCATGCCGGTCATGACGGCGTTGCGCAGCTCGGGCATGCGCGCGGTATCCATCTGAGGCACGCCCTCGAGCTTATAGGGAATCCCCAGCTGCTCGTACTTGACGATACCCATCGTGTGATACGGCAGCATCTCCAGGCCAACCACGTTATGCCACGGGGCGATCAGGCGGCCCAGCTTCTCGCACTCCTCCACGGTATCGGTAATACCCGGCACTACCACATGGCGGATGACGACCTTGATCTTGCGGCGCGCCAACTCGTCGCCAAAGGCCAGAATGCGCGCGGGATCGCAGCCCGTCAGCTTTTTATGCTCGACCGGATCGGCGTGCTTAATGTCGAGCAGCACCATATCGGTCTCGTTGAGTACGGCATCGAACTTCTCGGGATGCGCGGGATCGAACGCATAGCCGCAGCTATCCAGGCAGGTATGCACGCGACCATCGGGGTTATTGTGCATGGCGCGGAACAGGTCGGCCAAAAACGCGGGCTGCAGGAGCGGCTCGCCGCCGGACACCGTAATACCACCGCTGCGATAGAACTCATGATTGCTCTGGAACTCGTCCATCAGGTGCTCGACGGTCACCATGGTGCCGCCGTTAACAGACCAGGTATCGGGATTGTGGCAATACGCGCAACGCATGGGGCAGCCCTGAACAAACACCACAAAGCGGATGCCGGGTCCGTCGACCGTTCCCATCGTCTCAATCGAATGTACGCGTCCTAGGGCAAACGCAGAGTCTTCGGAACGAGCGTCCACACCCTCAAGCGTCATTTCTGCCATTCGCGCTACCTTGCCTCTCCTTGGATGCAACCAAATAAATGCCAGAGCCATTCTAGCCCATGCGTTTGCGTTTAAACGTCTCGGGCCAGAATGGCACGCTTCAATCTACTCCCTACCGCAGCGGAGGAGCTCATGTTGAGAGGACGGGCTGACGAACGTTCGCCTGCGACCTTTACGCCTTAAGCGTAAGCACCGCACCGAAAGCAGTCGGGCCGCAGTGGCTCGAGATGACGCCGCCGACCTGAGTCCAGGTAACGTCCTTAAAGCCCAGCTCATGCGCATAGACTTCCATATCGGCGCGCAGTTCCTCGGAAAGGCCCACCGAATACGCCAGGCCAATATGCGAGTAATCGATCTCGCCCTTTGCAACCATGTGGTCAATAAAGGCACGGGCGCACTTGAGCATAGAGCCGCGGAACTTCTTGGTTGCCACAAACTTGCCGCCCGTCACCTCAATGCAGGGCTTAATCTTGAGCAGATGGGCGCCAAGGAATGCCACGTTGGACAAGCGGCCGCCGGCCTTGAGGAAGGCAAGATCGGTAGGAACAAAGCCCAGCAGCACACGGTCCATGACGGTATTCGTAAAAGCAAAGATCTCGTCGACGGTTGCGTCCGGATGGGCCTCGATATACTTGGCGGTCTCGACGGCGACCAGCGACTGGCCCACCGAGACAAAACGCGTATCCATGGAGAAGACGTAATCGCGACCCGCGGCGGCGATCTTCGAGGACTGATGCGAACAGGTCGTAACCTCGGAGTACGCAAGGTGAAGAATGGTCGCGTCGGGCTGCTCGGCGTGAATGCGATCGTATACATGAGCAAAATCCGCCGGCGAGCAGCCACTGGTCTTGGGCATTACGCCAAACTCGTTGCAGCGCGAATAAATCTCGAGCGGATCGATGGAGCCATCCTCGACGGTCTCGTCGCCAATCGTGACATGCATGGGCACGCGCACGATGCCATAGCGTTCGCAAAGCTCCGGCGTCACATCCGACCCAGACTCAACCACGATTACGTACTTGCCCATTATCATCACGACCCATCTCGACGTTGACTTTTCAATACCAAGCACGAGCCCGCCACGCTGTTGCACAATGACGCCCAAGCGCCAAAGAGACGCCGCCCCTTGCACAACAAAGGACAGCGTCTCCCTGGAAAACTCCGTGCTTACTTGAGATTCTACACGGTTTATTACAGAGTGTTACTTACTCCGCAAACGGTAGCTATATGCGATAAGCGGTAGACACCAAGAAAGTACCCCATACGTCCAACCCATTAGAAGAGTTCCGCCTAAAGGGTGACTACACAGGACCCCCGCCGGGGCTGTTTGGGTTACCTCCCAAAACATTCCGCAGGACGGAGGAAGCCCCCGCAGCGCGTAGCGCGCAGCGGGGGCTTCCGACATGTCCGAGGACGTTTTGGGAGGTAACCCAAACAGCCCCGGCGATCCTGCGGGAGTTAAATCCCTTTAGAACTTGTTGTGGAAGGTACGCGAAATGACCTCGTCCTGCTGCTCCTTGGTGAGCGTGTGGAAGTTCACGGCATAGCCGGAAACGCGGATGGTCAGCTGCGGGTACTTCTCGGGGTGAGCCTGAGCGTCGAGCAGCGTCTCACGGTTGAAGACGTTGATGTTCAGGTGGTGGCCACCCTTCTCGGCGTAAGCGTCGAGCATGTGGACCAGGTTATCGGCCTGAGTCTCGGGAACTTCAGAAACCTTCATGATGTGTCTCCTTCGATTGATAGGCGCCGGCCGAAACCGGCGCTCTAATCAGTAATCGTTATTGTTAGTATAGCACTAACAATAGTTACTCGCCCAGCTGATCAAGGTCGATATCGCCAAAGAACACCTGGTCCTCCTTGCCGAGCGCGCCCGGGATGATGGAGAAGGTGTTGGAGATGCCGTCCTGGGCATCGCGGAACGGGAGCTTGGAAACCGAAGACAGCGAAGCGATGGCGCCGTGGCTATCGCGCTTGTGCATGGGGTTAGCACCCGGAGCGAAGGGCTGGCCAGCCTTGCGGCCGTCAGGCGTGGAGCCGGTCTTCTTGCCGTACACGACGTTGGAGGTAATGGTCAGAACCGAGGTCGTGGGCACGGAGTTGCGGTAGGTGTCGTTCATGCGGATGTACTCCATGAACTGGTGCACAACGTCGTGAGCGATCTGGTCGACGCGGTCGTCGTCGTTGCCGTACTTGGGGAACTCGCCCTCGGTCTCGAAGTCGACGATGATGCCGTTCTCGTCACGGACGGGGTGGACCTTGGCGTACTTGATGGCGGACAGGGAGTCAGCCACGACGGAAAGGCCAGCGATGCCCGTAGCGAACCAACGATGCACGTGCTTGTCGTGCAGAGCCATCTGGATGCGCTCGTAGCAGTACTTGTCGTGCATGTAGTGAATGATGTTGAGGGAGTTGACGTACACGCCAGCGAGCCACTTCATCATGTCGTTGTACTTGGCCACGACGTCGTCGTAATCGAGCGTGTCGCCCTCGACGGCGCGGTACTTGGGGCCGACCTGCTTCTTGGAGACCTCGTCAACACCGCCGTTGAGTGCGTACAGCAGGCACTTGGCCAGGTTGGCGCGAGCACCGAAGAACTGCATCTCCTTGCCGATGCGCATGGAGGACACGCAGCAGGCGATGCCGTAGTCGTCGCCGTGGTAGACGCGCATGAGGTCGTCGTTCTCGTACTGGATCGAGGAGCTGGCGACGGAAGCCTTGGCGCAGAACTTCTTGAAGTTCTGGGGCAGGCGGGTCGACCACAGAACGGTCATGTTGGGCTCGGGGCTGGTGCCCATGTTCTCGAGCGTGTGCAGGTAGCGGAAGCTCATCTTGGTAACGAGCGTACGGCCGTCGACACCCATGCCGCCGATGGACTCGGTGACCCACTGCGGGTCGCCGGTGAACAGCGCCTGGTACTCAGGGGTGCGGGCAAACTTGACCATGCGGAGCTTCATGATGAAGTGATCCACGAACTCCTGGATCTGCTCCTCGGTGAAGGTGCCGTTGGCAAGGTCGCGCTCAGCGTAGATGTCGATGAACGTGGAGGTACGGCCGATGGACATAGCGGCGCCGTTCTGCTCCTTGACGGAAGCGAGGTAGGCGAAGTACATCCACTGGATGGCCTCCTGCGTGTTGGTAGCAGGGTTGGAGATGTCGAAACCATAGGTCTCGGCCATCATCTTGAGCTCGCCGAGGGCACGAATCTGCTCCTGCAGCTCCTCGCGATCGCGGATGTTGTCGGCGGTCATGACCGTCGGGGTGGAAGCCTTCTGGGCCTCCTTGTCCTTGATCAGGTAGTCGACACCGTACAGGGCGACACGACGATAGTCGCCGATGATGCGGCCGCGGCCATAGCCATCGGGCAGACCGGTGATGATGTGGGCCGAGCGGCAGGCGCGCATCTCGGGGGTGTAGACATCGAAGACGCCGGCGTTGTGGGTCTTGCGCTCGAAGGTGTAGCGCTCGACAACGTTCTCGTCGATCTTGTAGCCGTGCTGGCTGGCAGCCTGGCAAGCGATGCGGATACCGCCGTTGACGTGCAGAGCGCGCTTGAGCGGCTTGTCGGTCTGGAGGCCGACGATGGTCTCCTTCTCGCGGTGGGCGTTATCGATGTAGCCAGCGGGGTGGCTCACGATACCCGTGACGGTCTTGGTGTCCATATCGAGGACGCCGCCCTGCTCGCGCTCCTTGAGCAGCAGGTCGAGAACCTCGCCCCACAGCTCCTTGGTACGCTCGGTCGGGCCGGCGAGGAACGACTCGTCGCCCTCGTAGGGGGTGTAGTTCTTCTGGATGAAGTCTCGGACGTCAACCTCTCCCGTCCAGATGCCTTCCTTGAAGCCTTCCCATGCCTCCTGCATTGTGTAACCACGCTCCTAGTTACGTGTAATGCGGCGCTCTCTCACACCGCTGCTTATTGAATTCTTGAATGTTCGACTTGCACGACCGGCTTCTTCCGTTCTTCACCGCACGTTGGTGCAGGGAAAAACGTTTGTCCACCTTGGCGCTGCAACCCAAAACCCAAGATTTCACCCGTCTGAGAAGGATAACATAGCCACCCTCTCCATCTGGGCTGTTATATGTTTCTTTTTTTATACCATTAGAGCGGTTTTGACAAACCCGCAGGAAATGAGAGTGCGGACAGATACCGTTCACCGAATTGTCTGATATTTCCCCTTGCCTTTATACGCCTGTCGCTCTAGCTGTTATGCCAGCTTTAGCTGGGTAAAGTGACTCAGAGACTCTGGCGACGGCAGGGCGGCCACGGAGGATTACCCCGTGGCCGCCCTGAAACGTTGGCTTGTTGTGTGCGTTGAGTTGTCGCGCGTGGCGTTACGCGGCAGCGGCAGCCTTGTCGGTCGCAGTCTTCTCGTTGCTCTGCTTACCCTCAAAGTGCTTGTAGCACCAGCTGGTAACCAGCGGGGTGAGGATGGCCGTCACGATAGCGCAGGCAGCAACCTGAGCCGTAGCCGTCGCGAGTACCGCGCCGCCGTACATTGCTTCGTTGACGCTTGCCATGGCGGCAGGCGTGGCAACATTGGCGCCGGCGCAGCTGGAGATTGCCGCGCCTGCGACACCCGTGCCGCCGGTGAGCTTATCGACCGCGATAACGGGGATAGCAAAGACCACCGAGCAAATCACGCCGAGCAAAATGCCAGGGAGACCGCCATTGATGAGCTGGCCAAAGGTCATGGTCGAGCCCATGGCAAAGAAGACGAGCACGATGATGGCGGACAGCGCCGGAGCCATCATCTTCTTAAAGCTGGGGAACAGGTTGCCCAGGATAATGCCGACGACGATCGGCAGGATGGCACCCACGAGCGACCAGCCAATCGGAGCCTGGCCGGCGGCGCCGAGCACGATCATCGTGACCGGAGGACCGACAACCAACGTGGTGATGGCGACGGCACCGCGCTCGGCCTCGTTGCCCATGGTGCCCATCAAACCAGCGTACATGGCGTTGTTGGCACCCGTGCACGCAGCCAGCATCACCATAGCCGAGATGCCAAACAGGCTATCGTTGAACACATAGAGGATGAGCAGCGACACGGCGATGACCACGACCTGCTTAATGGCGATGATGATGGCGCCGCGGGCAGCAGCGGCAGGGGCGCTCTTAAACGAAATCGTCGTGCCGACGATGAGCAAGAAGGCACCCACGAGCGGGCTTGCACCCTGCTGTGTCATGCCGAGCGTAAAGCTACCAAGCGTCTTAAACAGGTCGGGGAACAGCGTGTTGAGCAGGCAGCCCAGCAAAAGCGGCACCAAGATATTGGCACCCGGGATGGAGGACATCTTAAAGAACGGCTCCTTGGCCGCCGGCGCCTCCACCGCGGTTGATTCACTCATATATAACTCCTTTGGATGCGTGCGGCTGTTGCGCACGCGGCTACATCAGAAAGAAGGCGACGGTCCCGAGTCGCAGGAGCCGCCGCCGAACTATTACCGCCGGGTATTACCCGTCCAGGACGATACCGCCGTCGCAGTCGCCGATCTCGCCGTTCACAAAGCTGGCGAGGTCGGAAGCGAAGAACAGCACCATCTGTGCAGGCTCGCTTGCCTGGGCAGCGCGGCCCAAGGGGATACCGTTAATGATGCGCTGGGAGTTTTCGTCCGAAAGAATCGAGGTCATGTCGGTGAGCGTAAGCGACGGGCACACGGCGTTGCAGCGGATGCCGAACTTGCCGCCCTCCTTGGCAACTGCCTTGGTCAGGCCGTTAACGCCGGCCTTGGAGCTGGCGTAGGCAGCAGTGCCAAGCAGGCCTCCGCCGATCTTGCCGGCCACGGAGCTCACGTTGACGATGGTGCCGGCGTGGGCCGCCTTAAAGTGCGGGTACACGGCGTTCATCATGGTAAAGGTGCCGTTGAGGTTGATGTCGATGGTGCGACGCCACTCGGTGTCGTCGATCTCGTCGAACTTCTTGGTGCTGATCACGCCGGCGCAGTTGATCAGAATGTTGGTCTGAGGCAGATCGGTGAAAATCTGCTCGACGGTCTCGCGTGCCTTGGCCGCATCGGCAACATCGAGCTGATAGAACTTGTTGCCCTCGCCGAGCTCGGCCACCGCGGCCTCGCCCTTAGCGGCGTTCCTTGCGATGAGCGCGACGTGTCCGCCGCCCTCCACGATACCCTTGGCGATCTCGAGGCCAATGCCCTGAGTGCCGCCGGTAACGATCGCGGTTTTACCCGTGAAGTCAAATGCCATGACTCCAACCCCCTTATTTTGGTGTCTCCTTGCGGGAAGTTGGAGCATCGCACGTGGCGATAAATGAGTCCCAGTCGTCATGGTGGTGACAACCCCTCGCCTAACCGCGTGCATGATAATTCTTTGAAACGCTTCAGCAATTGAAATTATTGAATTGTTTATACGACCTTTATATCGCCCAGCCTCCGGTAGATTTTTGGGACATGCCTAGAAATCTATCGATTATGGCGCACGTGTAGGGGTATCATCTTTCATCGAAAATAGTTTCTAGTGTTAGGGGTTTTCAGTGGAAGGTACCGATTTCCACGAGCTTGGACGCCAGCTCTTTCTCGAGTTTGGCAGCCTGCACCAGCGCGTTTCGCGCTTTACGGACCAGGCTTTGAGCGGCGAGATGGCCGTTATGCGCGCCCTTTTGCTCGCCGGCGGCTCGCTCACACCAAGCGAGCTCGCCGATCGCGCTTGGGTTTCGAGCGCCCGCATCGCCAATATCCTGCGCGCCCTCGAGGCCAAGGGCTGGGTCGAACGCGAGCACTCAAAGACCGACCGCCGTCGCGTACATGTGACCGTGACCGACAAGGGTCGACAAGATCTCGAAATCAAGCGTCGGGAGTTCGAGGACCGCGCTGCGGCATTCCTCGAGCAGCTCGGCGAAGCAGATACCAACGAGTTGGTGCGTCTCCTTCGTCGCACCAACCAAATTATTGACCATAACCAAGAAAGGAGAGATGCCGAGTGAGGATTCTCAAGCTCTTTAAGAAGCATGTGCTGGCGCTGCTTGCGGCCATCGTGCTCATCGTAATCAGCTGCAACGCCGACTTGGCGCTGCCCACCTATATGAGCGACATCGTCGACGTGGGCGTGCAGCAGGGAGGCATCGCCTCGCCCGTGCCTGACACCATCCGCGCCGACGCGCTCGACGATCTTGAGCTCTTTATGAGCGCCAAGGACGCCAAGACGGCGGAGGCCGCGTTTGGCAAGGCAGATAAGGACGGCATCCGCACCTACCAGGGCACCGAGGACGAGCGCGCCGACGGCAGCAAGCTCGCCGACATCATGAGCCTACCCGAGACCGTCGTGCTGGCGCTTAACCAGGGCATCGACACCGATTCCATGGGCGACATGACCGGCACGAGCGACACCGGCGACGGCACCCAACAGTCCATGCCCACCCCCGAGCAGATGGCAGCCATGACGCCCGAGCAACTCGCCGAGATGCAGCAAAAGGCCGCAGCCGCGCAGGAGATGCAGGCACAGATCGAGGCCGACGGCGGCAAAATCACCATGGCGAGCCTGCGTCTGGGCATCGAGGGCGGCTTGATCGACCAGAGCAAGCTTGTCGACGGCGCCAACGAGATGGCCGACAAGATGGGCTCCATGTCGGGCTCCATCGTTACCCAGCGTGCCGTGACCTACGTGCAGGACGAGTACAAGGCGCAGGGTATCGACCCCGCCGACGTGCAGAACGTCTACCTAGGCCACATGGCGACCACGATGTTCGGTCTGTGCCTGGTGTCGCTTGTCGCCACCATCCTGACCGGCGCCGTGGCGTCGCGCACCGCCTGCTCCATCGCCCGCGACCTGCGCCGCGAGACTTTCAACAAGGTCATGCACTTCTCCCCTGCCGAGGTGGGCAAGTTTAGCCAGGCCTCGCTCATCACCCGCTGCACCAACGATATTCAGCAGATTCAGATGGCTGCGACCCTGTTCATCCGTATGTGCCTGATGGCGCCCGTCATGGGCATCGTCGCCGTCATGCGCGTTCTGGCCAACCATACCGGTCTGGAGTGGACCATCGCGGTGGCCATCATCGCAGTCTCGGCTGTCGTCGGCGTGCTCATGGGCCTCACCATGCCCAAGTTCAAAAAGATGCAGAGCTTTGTGGACCGCGTGAACCTTACCGCCCGCGAGCTGCTCGACGGCCTTATGCCCATTCGCTCGTTCAACCGTGAGGAGCACGAGCTCGAGCGTTTTGATGCGGCATCGCTCGACCTGATGACCACGCAGCTCTACACCAACCGCGCCATGAGCTTTATGATGCCGCTTATGATGCTTGTCATGAACTGCGTCACTGTGCTCATCGTTTGGTTTGGCGCGCAGGGCGTGTCCGACGGCGTGATGCAGGTCGGCAACATGATGGCGTTTATCTCCTACACCATGCAGATCGTCATGGCGTTTATGATCCTCACCATGGTTTCGGTCATTCTGCCCCGCGCCGAGGTCGCAGCCGAGCGCGTGGAAGAGGTCATCACCTGCCCCACGAGCATTAACGATCCCGCCTCGCCCAAGCTGCCCGCTGCCAGCGCGCCGCGCGGCGAGCTGCGCTTCCGCGACGTGAGCTTCCAGTACCCCGATGCGCGCGCCGACGTCATCAGCGGCGTGAACTTCACCACGCATGCCGGTCAGATGCTCGGCATCATCGGCTCCACGGGCTCGGGCAAGTCCACGCTCGTGCAGCTGATTCCTCGCCTGTACGACGTCACGGGCGGCAGCATTTCGCTCGACGGCGTCGACGTGCGTGACATGACCCTCTCCGAGCTGCGCCGCCGCATTGGCTATATTCCGCAGCAGGGCCGCCTGTTCTCGGGCACCGTCGAGAGCAACCTCAAGTTTGCCGGCGACATGGTGAGCGACGAGGATATGCACGAGGCCGCGCGCATCGCCCAGGCCGAGGACTTTATCGCCGAGCGCGAGGGCGGCTACGACTCTCCCATCAGCCAGGGCGGCTCCAATGTTTCGGGCGGTCAGCGCCAGCGCTTGGCCATCGCCCGCGCGTTGGCCAAAAAGCCCGAGGTCGTGGTGTTCGACGATTCGTTTAGCGCGCTCGACTACAAGACCGACGCGCGCCTGCGCGAGGAGCTCGCCAAAAACGTCACCGACGCCGCGCTCGTGGTCGTGGCTCAGCGCATCGCGACCATCATGCACGCCGACCAGATTATCGTGCTCGACGACGGCCACGTAGTAGGTGCCGGCACGCACGAGGAGCTGCTGCGCGGCTGCCCGGCGTACCTGGAAATCGCACAGTCGCAGCTTTCCGCCGAGGAGCTGGGGCTCACCCAAGAAGAAATTGCAGCCGTTATGGAAGGAGGCGAGCGCTAATGGCAGACGAGACCAAGACCCAGATTCCCAAGCCCACCCGCCAGCGCGGTCCCATGGGCCGCATGGGCGGCATGCGTCGCGGCGAAAAGGCCAAGGACTTCAAGGGCACCATGAGGCAGCTGCTCGGCTATATCGGCCAGCACAAGATTGCCGTGTTTGCCGCCGTCGCCTTTGCCGTGTGCTCGGTCATCTTTAACATTGTGGGGCCCAAGGTGCTCGGCCAGGTTACGACCAAGTTGTTCGAGGGCCTGGTTGCCAAGGTCAACGGCACCGGCGACGTTGACTTTGATTGGATCGCCAAGACGCTCGGCTTCTTGCTCTGCCTGTACCTGGCAAGCTCTGCCTGCAGCCTGATCCAGGGCTGGCTCATGACCGGCGTCACGCAAAAGATCTGCTACCGCATGCGCAAGGAAATCGCCGCCAAGATCGCCGTCGTGCCGATGAGCTACTTCAACGGCCACAGCAAGGGCGACGTGCTCAGCCGCATCACCAACGACGTCGACACGCTCGGCCAGAGCCTCAACCAGTCCGTGACGCAGCTCATCACCTCGATCACGCAGATCGTGGGCGTGCTCGTGATGATGCTCTCCATCAGTCTGCCGCTCACCGGCGTCGTCGTGGTCACGCTGCCCGTCGCCGCCGTGATCATGGCCGTGATGATTCACTTCTCGCAGCCGTACTTCCGCGAGCAGCAGCAGGTCCTGGGCACCGTCAACGGCATTATCGAGGAGGACTTTGCCGGCCAGAACGTCATTCAGGTATTCGACCGCGCCGAGGCCTCGATCGAGGAGTTCGACCGTCAAAACGACCGCCTCTTTATTAGTGGCTGGCGCTCGCAGTTCCTGTCGGGCCTGATGATGCCGCTCATGAGCCTGGTGGGCAACATGGGCTACGTGGGCGTTGTCGTGGTGGGCGCGCAGCTCGCACTGACCGGAAACGCCACGCCCGGCGATATTCAGAGCTTCATCCAGTACGTGCGCAACTTTACGCAGCCGGTGCAGCAGCTGGGCAACGTGAGCAATACGATGCAGTCGATGGCAGCCGCCACCGAGCGCGTGTTTGAGTTCTTGGCTGCCCCCGAGGAGGAGCAGAAGGCCGACGCGCAGATTCCCGAGGCGCGCCCTGGTCACGTGGAGTTCGACCACGTCAAGTTTGGCTACACGCCCGACAAGACCATCATCCACGACTTTAGCTGCGAGGCGCAGCCCGGCCAGACCATCGCCATCGTCGGCCCCACCGGCGCCGGCAAGACCACGCTCATCAAGCTGCTGCAGCGCTTCTACGATGTGGACGGCGGTTCGCTGCGCGTCGAGGGCGTCGACGTTCGCGACTGGGACCGCGCGGCACTGCGCGGCGAGTTTGCCATGGTGCTGCAGGATACCTGGCTGTTTAACGGCACCATCCGCGAGAACATCCGCTACGGACGCCCCGATGCGAGCGATGCCGAGGTCGAGGCCGCTGCACGCGCCGCACGCTGCGATCACTTTATCCATACGCTCGCCGGCGGCTACGACTTTATGATCAACGAGGAGGGCACTAACCTGTCGCAGGGTCAGCGCCAGCTCGTGACCATTGCCCGTGCCATTTTGGCCGACCGCCCGGCGCTCATTCTGGACGAGGCGACATCCAACGTCGATACCCGCACCGAGGAGCTTATCCAGCGCGCCATGGACGCGCTGATGCAGGGCCGTACCAGCTTTGTCATCGCGCACCGCCTGTCCACGATCCGCAACGCCGACGTGATCTTGGTAATTCGCGACGGCGACATCGTCGAAAAGGGCACGCACGACGAGCTGCTCGCTCAGGGCGGCTTCTACGCCGACCTGTACAACTCGCAGTTCGACGAGGCGGCGTAGGACCAACGCCGATCGGCTATATATGCTCTCGAACGGGGACGCAGGAATGTCTGCGCCCCCGTTTTTGTGTCCCGTGGCCTTCGCGCGACCTGTTTGAAACCCGACTGGCGGACTTTTCGAGACCCCGTGGTCAAAAAACGGCAAATATGAGTACTGTTACCTTTTTAGTGACAGCGAAAACTGCCTCAGATGGGCCTCTTAGGGCTTTCATACGCCTCTAAACTGATCAAAACGTCCTTCAACGGACCAATATGCTCTAACGTTAATGAACATATTTACTAGTATGTCTATTATCTCATAAGGACGATATGTTACCGTTACAGCAACAGTACTCATATTTGGCATTTTTTGTCCACGGGGTCTCGAAAGAGTCTGAGGCCGGACGTTCCGGCGGCAGGAAAGCTGTCCCCCTTAGGCGAACGTCGTCGTTTGCCCAGATAAAACCGATCAAAATAAACCCATCCCTTTTCGGCAGGTTTTGCTTGCACTTTAGCGTGCGACAGCGGATAATGCCGAACACTCGACAATACGCTCATTGCTCTCTATAGATTAAGGAGGCCCCGCATGGCCATGGAATTCAAACGTAGGCTGCCGATCCCCATGGAGATCCGCGAGGAAATGCCGCTTTCCGCCGAGCTTGCCGCCAAAAAGCAGGCATTCGATGCCGAGGTCGCCAAGGTCTTTACCGGCGAGGATGCGCGCAAGGTGCTCATCATTGGCCCGTGCTCCGCAGACCGCGAGGATTCGGTCCTCGAGTACATGAATCGCCTGGCCAAGACCGCCGAGGAGGTCAAGGACAAGCTCATCATCATTCCGCGCGTCTACACCAACAAGCCGCGCACCAAGGGCACCGGTTACAAGGGCCTGCTGCACAACCCCGATCCCGAGGCGCCCGACGATCTGCTCGAGGGCGTCAAGGCCATCCGCCACATGCATCTGCGCGTCATCGAGGAGACGGGCTTCTTCACCGCCGACGAGATGCTCTACCCGTCCAACTACCAGTATCTCGTCGACCTGCTGAGCTACGTCGCCGTGGGCGCGCGCTCGGTCGAGAACCAAGAGCATCGCCTGGTGTCGAGTGGCATTTCGGTGCCCGTGGGCATGAAGAATCCCACCGCCGGCTCTACCACCGTCATGCTCAACTCCATCTACGCCGCCCAGGCGCATCAAAGCTTTATCTTCCGTAACTGGGAGGTCGAGTGCGATGGCAACCCGCTCGCGCACGCCGTCATGCGTGGCTACATCGGTCTTGATGGGCGCACCTACCCCAACTACCATTACGAGCACCTGGAGCGCCTGGCCGAGCGCTATACCGAGCACGCCGGTTACGCCAACCCGGCGGCGGTTATCGACTGCAACCACGACAACTCGGGCAAGCGTCCACTGGAGCAGTACCGCATTTGCAAGGAGGTACTCGACAGCTGCCGCCGCAACGAGTCCATCTCCAAGCTGGTCAAGGGCTTTATGATCGAGTCCTACCTGGAGGACGGCAACCAACCGGTCGACGGCGGCGTCTTTGGCAAGTCCATTACCGACCCGTGTCTGGGCTGGGAAAAGACCGACTATCTCATCCACGAGATCGCGGAGCGCATCTAGGTTCCGCCGTTCTACCGAACGGCGGACCGGCCGACGCTGCGCGGGCCGCATTTGGACAATCTGACGTTCAACTTCAAGGGCGCGACCAGAAGGTCAGCGCCCTTTCGTTTCACGTCACCTTGCCTCAAATGCGACCCGCTCGCTGACGTTACCAAACCTGCCAAAAAGGGACAGGTTTATTTTGGCAGGTTTTATCTGGGCAAACGCGGTTGCCTATCGAAAACTGGTGCAAAGCAACCTGACCCCAGTGCGCCAAATCGAGAGTGGATATTCTGCCGTTTTCGGGCCGCAGCTTGGCCGAAAGTGGGAGATTATCCACTCTCGATTTGTACGCGTCCGAAACTCCTCTCTCGTTTCCTCCGTCCCCGAGGGATCGGGGGTCGTCTGCCGAATGGTTGATGCGGCGGCACTTCGGCCATGTCACACTCGAAAGTGGCCTGACCCAACTTGGAAGGAGCCTTCATGAGCCTTGACAACGTAACCCTGCGCGCCGCCACGCTTGATGACCTAACCGGTATCGCCGCTATCTACAACCAGCTGTGGTGCAATACGCTGCGCAACCGCGGCGACGTCGAAGCTGCCGACTTCTGCGCCCGCTTCAATATCGCCATGCAGTTGCAGCGCTCCCCCATCGCCCTTGTTGCCGAGGCCGAGGACCGCATTATCGCCGCTTGCTGCATCGGCATTTTCGAAGACGGCAAGCCACGTACCAACCCCACATGGAAGCCTTGCTATGACGAGATGTTTGCCCAGGCGACCGAGATGGCCAAGACCGCCGATGCCAAACTCGAGGGCTCGCTCTTTGGCGACAGCCGCGAGAAGGCCACGGCCGACCGCTTTGCCGCCACGGGCAATGAGTACGCCCAAGGCCAGCTCAACCTGATCATCATCGTGCCCGACTGGCAGGGCAAGGGACTCGGCCGCGCGCTCATCGACCTTGCGCGCGCCGAGCTCGCCAAGGCCGGCTGCACCAAGTTCTTCCTGATGAGTGACTGCAACTCCGACTGGCAGTTCTACGAGCACCTCAACATGAAGCGCATCTTGGAGGACCACAGCCAAGACACCGGCGACGGCTTTATCGTCTACATGTACGGAGGCGACACGCAGGATTAGTCTGCGCGCCGCCTCATGGTCTTTCTCCAAGACAGTCCAAACCAGTTAACCAAGGCGAGTCAATAAAGCGTGCTCTCCTCGGCAGTAGGGGCATTCGTGCTGCGAAGCGTGGTAATGGCCACGCGGGCACTCGATTGCTTCGGAAAGATAGCGGTCGAGCAGGCGCGCCCACACACGCGCGCTAATGCGCTCCTCCACCCAATTGTCGTACAACGATCGACGAAATGCCTCGCTCAAAAGGAACGGAAAATCGTTAAGCCCCAAGGCGTAATCGGGGACGGCATATCCCACCTGGGTTCCAATAAAAGGACTCTGGCCATTCCGGATGCAGGTGTTGAGAGACGGTGCCGGAGGGATATCGTCGTCATCCAGATCATAGAAATCCAAGTCCAGATCACCCGAAAAGGGATGAACTCCACGGTTCAACATCTTAAAAATATGAACTGCCAGCGCAAAATCATCCGTCTGAGGCGTGAACACAGGAGCATTCGTGGCGGCTGCCAAGCTCTCGAAATCGCTGACGCCAGTTGTCTCCATGAGCTTGAGCACCTCCGGTGCGATGTAGCCCGGCGCTGCACAGGTGGTTTGATAGCTCACATCCGAGAGTGTAAACCCATACGAATCGGTGTCGAGAAGCATCAGACTCCCTTGCTCACCGACAAGAAAATTACGGGGGTTCCAGTCACCTATCGTGATTCCGATATCATGAAGCTCCGCGGTCACATTGCACAGGTTGATGAGCATCTTTATCTTTTGACGCTCGGTCATAGAAGGCGCGACGGGATTGGCCGGGAACTGCGATACGGCATCGATCGAGACATATCCCTCGGGGACTTCATACATCAAGAAACCTTTGAACCACAAGCCATCGGCGCGCTCGTAGAGTGCCTCGAACGGCCAGGCAAGCTGCAGGAGCAGCGGCTTCTTGCGCTCATACAAAACCGAAAGAATGGCGGCCATCGCCTCGATCTTGCGCGCCGTCTCGGGCGTGGGGTTGTGATAGACCTTAGCCACAAGGGGCTCCCCCACGATGCGATACACGGAACCCTCGCGTCCAAGCCCGAGGGCCCCATCGGCAAGCTCATATGCTCTGCCGTCGCTGTTATAGAGCACCATGGGGACTCCTTTCTTATTCGCAGGTCGAATCGACGCGAACGGATACACCGCGCTGATCGCCCGCCACACCCTCATCGTGATTTTTGACAAACATTTTGCACGCTTCGAGTAACTCGTCGCATTCAAAGCAAAGGCCGAGCATGTTCTCCAGCATCGCGATCGGCTCAAGCGCGGGCACCTTGGCGCCGACCTCAGCCGGGAGAACCACGGTGGCCTCGAGATTCGGCGCATCGGGATCAAGCGAGATATTGATGCTCGAAGCAGCCTCCGGTCCTGCCAGCTTGGGATCAAGCTCGGCCTGACGAACAGTCTCCGCAGCATGCTCCGGCTCGGATTTGGATTCCACTATGGGTTCCACTTCGGACTCCGGCACAGGCTCCGGTTCGGGCTCCGGTGCAGGTTCGGGCTCAGGCTCCACCGTGAGAGCAGGCTCCGCAACGGGCGCGGGCGTAGGCTCCGCAACAGGAACAGGCTCAACCGCAGGCGCGGGCTCGGGCATGGGCGCAGGCTCCTCCTTCAAAACAGCAGCAGGCTCCACATTGTCCCAATCGAGCGCAACAACAACGGTCGCGTCGTCGTACGTGTAGCGGTTTCCTTGGATGCGATGGACGACGTTCTCGACGCGCTTTTCCAACGCTGCGTCAATGCCCGAAGCGTCAACAGGCTTGTGCCCGGCAGCCATAAAGAGATGCACAGCCTTCTCTTTGAGCTTCTCGTTGTCAAACTCGGGCACCAGGAGTTCCAGAATGCCATCAGTAGCGAGCAGAAACCCCTCGACATGCCCACAACAAGCCCCGATCTCCCACTTTTCCCTGCAATAGAGCGGATACGTACCAGCACTTCCCACGCGGCTCGGGCGCGTAAGGAGCTCGAACCCGGCATCGGTCTTGGCGATGACACCCGAGTCGCCCGCGGAGCCATAGAACAGCTGGTCGCCGTCGTAAACGGCAATCACGAGCGTCGCATCGAACTCGTTGGCAGGCAACTCCATTGATGCAGCCTTCTTGACCACGGCATTGTTCGCCTTGATCATGGACTGCTCAATAAAACGAGGCATCGAGATCGCCAGGGCGCTGTCGCCCGTTGCGCACCAGGTGCCAATCAGCTCGCACATCGTCGACACGGCGGTGTTGACGGCGGCATTGGCGCCGATATCGCTGTGAGCCTCGGAGCCCAAGCCATCCGCCACGGCCGCGACAACGTACTCCTTGCCCGGCAGGAGTCGATCCCTCTTGCCACCATCCTTCCAGATCGCCACTTGCTTGACGCGGCGGATCATATGCGCATCCTGGCAACGCGTACCGTAGCAGCGATGAGCAACGCCGCGCTTTGTCACCCCGGCAACGCCGATGGTGCGAGGCTGGCCCAATTCCTTACCAAAAGACATTGCTGACCTCCTATTGATTGCCACGGACAAACTCGTCGAGCGTGCAGACCTGAACCTGAACATCCGGACGCGTTTTCAGGCACTCCTCAAAGACCTGGCGCTCCGAACCTGTGGCACCGGGCTCGGACATGACACGCATGCTGGCGCCGATCAGCTTAAAGGCGTCGGTGATAGCCTTGCCTTTGTCGTCCGAAAGTTTGAACCACATACCGTCGGCACGGCAGAGCTGGGCGAACTCGTCCTCGGAATAGTCGCCGTAGCCAAACGGCAGGAACAGCACTTTGCCGGACTCCACCAGTTTGCTGATGCAATCGGCGGCTGCAGACACATCGCCCCCCGGCTCATCGTGTCCGTCGGTCAGCAGGACCACAACCGTCTTGTAGGGCGCCTTGAGCGTTTTCTTCTTAACGCGATGCGCGTACTCGCCTTCGAGTTCGCAGGCGGTCAGAAGTGCCTGATTAAGGCTGGTGAGACCGCCGGCCTTTAGCTCAAGATCGCCAGATACCTTGCCCGCCGGGACAAAGATGTCATCGATGTCGCGCTTGTAGTCGGCGCGCTCAACACTGCCGCCGTTACGAAGGTTGTGAACCGTGACATCGGTACCAAAGGACACAAGGGCCACGTCGACGGTTCCTGCCGTAAGCGGGTCGTCGGCGATGTCCTTGCAAAGGTTGCGCAGACCCGCATTGATGGCCTTCATGACCTTATTGACGGACCAGGAGCGGTCGGCAACGATGATGACGCCGCGACGCGTCTCGGACAGACCACCGCCGCCAAACGCATCCAGAAAACGAGCCTCGATGCCATCGCGGCCATCGGCGCGAAGGACTTCCGTCTGGATGATATCGTCCAAGTCGCTGACACTATAGTTGCTGGTCATAAGAGGGTTCCTTTCTCTCTTGAGGCCGTTTTGGCCTCCTGTTGGCATTGCATTATGGGTTGACGGACACCGCTTTCTGGGACAACCGTTCAGCTGAATCGCAGGCTGTTGGCTGCCAAGGCGCGTCACGCCTACGAGCGATACGACGCCATGAGTGCGGCACGCGCTTCATAGGCGTCCGTAAACCGGGAAGTGGGCTTTTGCGCCATCGCACGGCGCAGGAAATCGGCAAAGGGAACGGTTCGCGGCAGAGCCCGGACATCGCGCGTGCCAAACATGAACTTGGCGATCACCTTTGCCGTGCTGTACACATCGCTCGCCGGCGAAGCCACCCCGAGATTGCGCAGCTCAGGCGCCTCGTATCCACGAGAAATAACGCGCTCGCCCATCAGCGGGCCGGCACATTCCGCCACCGAGGCACACAGGCCAAAATCGATGAGCACCACGTGCCCGTCGGGCGTAACGATCCAGTTGCCCGGGTGTGGGTCGCGATGTATGTAGCCGGTGCGGCAAACCACTGCCATGGCATCGAACATGCCGAGTACGAGCGCAAAAAGCTCGCGGGAGGAAAGCGGCCAACCTTCGCTGGCACGGCGCTCAACATGGGTAAGGACGTCCTCACCCTCGACAAAGCGCTCGCGCAGGCAAAGGTGCTTGCCGCCAATACGGCGGTCGTCCACATAGGCCATGCCATCTACCTGCGGAAACATCTCATAGCCTTTAAACGGGCCGCCCAGGAGCGCATATTCGTTACGAAGCCTGTCCTCAGCGTCGGGCGTAAGCGCAACCTTGCAGACATATCCGTTCGCGCGATAAACAAGCGTCTGTTTTGTCTTTCCGCCGTCGTAGATGAGCTCGACAGGCTCGCTCAATGCTGGCTTTGGCGGTGTTGGGTTCAGATTCAGCAGCCCGCCGATCATCTCGCGCGCACCGGCCAGGTGATCCAGCACACCAGGAACGCCCGGCTGCTCAAAGGCATTTGCACGGTCACGGCGATAGCGCACCAGCACAGGATTGACCTCGGTCATCGTGGATTCTCCTTTCTCATTGGATATCGACGCGGCAAGCATACCGAGCCGCTCACACGGCGCTTCGCGCACTGCTCAGCTGAACCGATGGAACGGAGCTTCCGCCGCACTTTTGGGCTATCCTAGGGGGAAACTTGAGTACCGCACGCACGCTGCAGCGACGCAAGGGGATGAGCCATATGGCAAAGGCCGCCACAACCCAACAAAACGATTTTGACGCCGTGTTCCGCGCACTCGACAGCGCCTGCACGCTTCCGTTTGCCAGCTGGTGCGCACACACCGGAGGCTACGATCGCATCCGCCTGAGCGTGAGCCCCATTTGGCCCGAAGGTGAGGCCGCCACACGAGCTATCTGCCCCGCAGCCAACTCTGCCAATGGGCTCACCGCAGCTCAATATCGCTTTTTCTATGCACTGTTTAGCAGCAACTGGAAAGTAAAGGATCGACGGATCGCCCTTACGCGCACGCTTTTGTCTACCCAAAATCCCGGCACAAGCGGCGCGCCAAAACGCTCGCTTTCCAACGCGCGCGGCGCCAGTCTGCTTCTTCTCGATCACGGAGGCATTTCCACCACGTCCGAGGCGCCAGATGCAAGCCTCTATGCGCATGTGCAGGGCGAGCTTTCGCAGCTCTACCTGCAGTATGCCATCCTCGAATCCGAGCGAGACCTGGTACTCGACCTCTGCCGCGACATGCAGGAGCGCGTAAATAAACGCTGGGGCAAGACCATTCTCGACCACCCCGAAGTTGAGCTCTGTACCAATAAAAAGTACTGGTATCAGTTTCTTCCCCTCGAGAAGAGCCGCAGTTTCGACCGCACCTGCAACCGAATTGCGCAAGCAGCGGGCATGCAGGGCATGGCAGAGGCCGATTCCGAGCTTCCGCTTGTAACCCCGCGAGCAGTGCCATCCGGCACCGAAAAAGCGCGCGTGCCGACGCTGCCCAAAAAAGCCGACAGCCTTTCCTCGCGCTCAAAGCACCCGGAAAGCGAGGCGATCAAATACAACGCAAAACGCTTGATCATGGAGAACCTCCAGGACGCTGCGTCCCTCTTGCTCGATGTTCGCGCAGCTGAAGGACCAGCGAGTGGCTTTAACACCAAAGAAACGGTGCCTGTATCGGGAACGTGGCTTTGGGGCTTTACCCAGGGAAACACCTCCGATGACGCCCGCCGCACCCTGCTTGCACCCGATGCACGGGACAAATGGCTTGTGGCAGGACTGCTCCTCGCAGATTGGCTGCTCGATTGTGCCGATGGATCGGACGATGAGGAGCGCTTGGCGCACATTCAGGGCGCCGTCGACGCCATCGTCGAGCGCCTTGATGGAGACTTAGGCGATGCACCAACCACCGGAGAGCTTGCTGCGCTTTACGACGCGTGCACGCCAACGCTTATGGCGCGCAAATCCCTCGGCCCCCTCATGGCCGGCATCCTCTATTCCCTTGTCTATGGTGCCCACCTTGAACGCGCCGGGCTGGGAGCCTCCTCGCTTCAGGCCGACATCGGTACGGTCTGGACTGCTGGCGACACTCCCAGCGCGGATCGGCCCGGTACACGCCGCGAGCCCGAAGCCATCGCCGTCACCATCGCAAGCTGCCCCGCAGGTGTCGGCGGCACCTACAGCCCTCAAACCTGCAGCACCCAAAACATGGTTCGCATTCCCAAATCGACCGCCTGGCTCTTCGGCCGGAGCCCCCGGCCCTCGCAGACGCAGAATGTCGACACCGGCACCACCGTACTCGACGATCCCGCTATTTCGCGACAGGCTGTCAAGCTCTCTTGGGACGAAGCGCATGCCGCCTGGCAGCTTGAAGTGTTCAACCGAAACGGCGCAAACTGCGACGGCGAGCTTATCGAAAGTGGCGAAACCGTCGATGTTGCACCGGGAACGCGCATCTGCCTGCGCGGGTCCGAGCGCAATTATTTCCTGCTGTTCTCGGGAGCATAAAGGCGGGGCGGAACTATCTTCCACCCCGCCTCCCGCGGTTACCTAAAGAAAAGTCGGATGCGACGACCGTCAGTATGTTCGCGTACCGCGACGCGCTGCCAGTAATACATCAGCACGAGGATGAGCGGGGTAAAGACCTCGATAACCATTCGTATTTCGATGTCGCGTTCCAACCAAAACGCAAGCGCCACAAACCCTAAAAACGCAACCAAACCCGGTGCCGTCTGATCGACCGGAACCACCGACAGCCCGACGAGCACGACAACCGTGCAGGCAAGCCATGCCGTCCCCATCGTGTCACGCACGACAAATCCCAAGACGACGCCGACCACCACTGCCAGCAGCGTGCGAACGTGCAAGGCAAGGGTAAAGCGGCCCAGCGACACATAAACCACCGCCAGAACACAAACAAGCCCCAGCACCCACGCCATCTCACCCACGCCCAGCAGCATATCCGCTAGCATCAATGCCAGCAGACCTCCGCACGCCCACGTTACACGACGCAGCTCGCGGTTGAGCTCGTGCGCCTCGCCGCGCAGCGTCTCGTCTCCCAGATCACAGAGCTCCAAGGGAAGCCCCTCGGCAACGGGAGCCAAGACCGCCACGGCAACGCGCAGCAAGAGCGCAACCAGCTCAAAGCCCAGCAAAGCCGCCAGACCATAGCAGGCAGTAACAATCAGCATTGCCCTCAACAGCACCGTAGGCCGCTTGGCGTGGGGAATCGCCTGGCGCACGTCGCGAACCAGGAGGGCATCGACCATGGCCTGGACAACCATAAGACCGGCGCTAAACATGTAGAGCGGGTCGCCGGGATCGAACAGCACAAGCGGCATGGCCAGCACTAAACCCGTCAGGGCAAAGTGCCGAGCACTGCCCTCGCGGCTAAAACGCAGCGGATCTCCCTCCACATCAATCCCAGGCGTCAGGTCGCGAACGTAATAGAACCCCACAAAGCACAGACCGATAAAGACAATAAAGCCCCACCCATAAAAATCGAGATCGGTTGGAGGGTTATTGAGCCAGCTGCTTCCCAAAAAGAGCGAAGCGTGGGCAATATCCAGGGCGAATAGCACAACGCTCAACGCATAGAACCACCCCGCCGCCAGAATGCGGCCGGCGGATACCTGAGGCCGCACGGGATTAACCGAGTAATTCATCAAGTCCACCGCCCTTGCCGTCATCCGCCTCGGACGACGAATCATCGAGGAAAATAGCAGCGTGTTCGGGGCGAAGAATTTCCTCTGGAAGCGCATCGTCATCCACGAACTCATAAGGACCCTCAAAAGGATCCCAAAGCTCATCCATCTCCTCGAGGACCTCGCCGAGAGACTGCACGACAAGCCCCACAGCGCGGACCAAGTCCGCCGCGTCGAATACGCCGTCACACTGAGCCTTCAACTCGAAAAAATCGTCCAGGGCAAAATCGACGCGAACGTTGACCCCCTCACGTGCAAATGTCATGCCACGCGACGCAATGGCCTTTTCGCAGGCGGACCTCTTGTCCGCATCGAGCAGGCAGTCGATGCACACGCTTACGCTCTCACCATCCCCTGTTTCTACGAGACCAATACGAAGCGTTGCCAGGTAGTCGAGATAATCGACCTCGGCGGTAAGCTCAGTCGAAGCGATGCCCAAAAGCACATCGATGTCATCCTGAGCTCCCGCCTCGCCACGGCGCGAGGGCACACTGTCCTGGTCGAGCACGGCAACCAGATTTGCTATCCAGCCGGCAGCCATAGCTTCCTCCTTACGGTTGGGAATATTGAGGCCATCCTATCGGCGCGGCAGCCCTCTCCCCTGCGCGCCGTTCAGCTGAACAGCAGGGATTGAAGGGTGTTGTGGTGTGTCCGTTTTTGCGCGCCCGCTATACTTAAATGACCGGAACGCACCTCGATCGGTGCAGGGCACCAAGCGAGGGGGCGGACATGGAAAACATCTTTTGCGCGGAAGCGCTCAATGGAATGGTCCAGGTCAATCCGCTCGCCGAGCTGCCCGCCTCCCAAGCGGGCATTGCAATGCGACCGAGCGGCGAGCCCTCGGGCGCGAGCGCCGATCTTTGGTTTATCGACACCGCTTCTGGGACAAACGCCCAGAGCACCACAGACGCATCCGCCTCCAGCACCAAACTTGCCGTCAAGGTCATGCGCCATGGCTGCGCCGCCTCCCATAAAGAAGCGCTCGAATCCAATGAAGCCTATAAATCCGACTGGTACAAACTGCGCCAGGAGTACGAGACGCTTCGCAGCATGGACGGAGCCCAGGGGCACGCGCCCATCGCCTACGCCCTGGGTTGGCGCATTAAAAAGACGCCTCGCGGCGAGGTACGCTACCCCGCCCTTGCTATGGAATATGTCGAGGGCGTCGATGTTGTCGAGCTGCGCGAGATTATGAGCGATGCACACGGCGAGGTTAGCGCTGCCGATGTCCTTGATACAGCACGCTCCATTGTCACGGCCCTGCTTTGCTGCACGGTCGTTTCGCGCGACGACGCTCGCTACCTCACCACGGTCTCGCACCGCGATCTTTCGTCCCATAACCTGCGCTTTATGCTGGACAAGGACGGGCAGCGCATTGAGCGCGTCATGCTCATCGACTTTGGGCAAAGCGCCCAAAACGACGACCCCGACGTGACGGCGGCCGATGGCAGCGAACGTCTGAGCACGCCGTTTATCGGCGCGCCCGAGATATTCGACCAGCGCCAAAGCGAGGCACGCCAATGGCGCAACACAAGCCACGCCGATTGTTACTCCATCGGCTGCCTTTTGTATTACCTTCGCTGCGGAGTATGGCCGCACGAGGCCCAAATTCGGAGCATCTGCGCGAAGAGCTCGAGCGGCTTAAACGCCGTCGAGCTGCAGGAGCTCTTTGAACTCAAAAACAACGGGGCCATCCATCTCGACGGTACCCATTGTGTCGATGACGATGACCGCACCCTCGACGAACTCATTGCCCGCTGCACCGAGCCGGGCATCGGCAAAATCGGAGGCCGCTTTGATGTCATTCGCTTGGCCGAGCGCCTGGGGATCGACGAGAACGGCAAGTCGCTGACGAACGACGCGCCAGAGGCTACCTCGCCCGCCGAGGAGAGCACTCCCCACTCCAAAAGCCCCTTCCACAAGAAGCGCTTGGCGACCATTGCCTCCTGCCTCTGCGCGGTTGCAGCGGTGGCCGCCATCGCTTTGGCCATTGCGTTTGCAACGGGAGCTCTCGGCACATCGCAAGAAAACGACCAGCTCGTCCTCTATCCCACCACGGCGCTCTCCGCAGGCCAGATGCGCGAAAGCGTCGAACTGGTCCAGGCGCGTCTGGATGTTGCCGGCCTGGGCAAAGCCTCGACCATCGAAAGCATGGACGGCATCTGCGTCGACTTTTCCGCCGGCGCCTTCGATGTTCCCGACGAGCCTGACGGGAGCGATAGCGATAGCGATTCGTCCCAAGCATCCTCATCGTCCGAATCGAGCGACACGGCGCGCGTATCCCGCAGCAAGGCAGCGCAATTGCTTTCCCGCCCGCTCGAGCTCTACCTTGCCTGCATCGATTCGAAGGGCACCGGCTTCACATCCTACGAGCATATCTACCGAACGGAAATCAAAGACGTCACGGTCAAAACGGGCAAGGTCGAAGGCCTGGAGCCCTTAACCCCCGACGATCCCGATCGCTATGTCTATCTTGAGCTCACCCTGACCGACAGCGCGAACAAGCGGCTCAAAGAGAGCTGTGGCGATTGGCTCGACCAAGGTGAGCTCGCCTTCGACATTGGCGGGTATTCGTGGAACACGGTCTCGACCGTGTCGCTCGGCAAGGGTCGTTACGCCTTTACGGCAAATAATCTCGCACCATCCCAGAATCTCTGCAAGGTTCTTGCCGAAGCGCTGCGCTCCGAAAGCTATCGCACGAGCTTCCGCGACAAGCTGGTGCCGCAGGCGACCTGGATCGATGCTGATTTTACGGGTGACAACCAGGTCAAGCAGAGCACCCTCGAGGACAGCGGCACCCTTGCTTCCTTTGCGAGTTACGACGATCTTTCCCGCGGAGAGCGCGTCGATGCCCTTGAGGCCCTCGCAGCACGCCTGGATACCTTCGGCATCCCCTATGCGCTCGGCGACCCCAGTGACGGCAAAGGCATTGTCGCTCAAATCCAGGGGCTCGACCTGGGAGAAGCAGCGGCATGCCTAATCTGCGCCAATTCCTATATCGAAGTCTCCTGCGGTTTGCAGAAACGCGTGCTTGGATCGCCCACCGTCAAAGCCGTCAGCACTTCGACGGGAACAAAAGCGGTGCAGGTGGGCGACAGCAGTACGAACGGTGATGCGAACATGAGCGCAGTGACGCAGGTCGCAACCGATGCTGGCGGCGCCTGGGTCTACCTCAGCGTAGGGAGCGCTCCCATCATGCGCACATGGGTGAGCGCCGCATCGACGCAGCTCACCTTCGAAATTTCGTGCGCCACGGGCAAACCGCTCGATACCTCAAACGAATATCTGGCAGACCTAGTAGCCGCTGTTGCCGCTACCGACCTGCCCTTCATGCACGTCGGCTATTGCGGTCGCAGGGACCTCGCTCTCTCGAGCGCCCCGGGGTCGCTCGAGGCCGAAGTCGATGAGGCGCGCGACGCCATCAAGGCCGCGTTCCCCTCGGCCACGGTTGGCACGAACCCCAATGACGATACGGAACTCTTGGTATCCCTCGACCTTACCGTCGACGATACCTTTGCGCAGGAGGCCATCGATACCGTCGAGGCGCTCTACAACGCTATGGATTTTGACAGCACGCCGTTTGACCAGGTGACGTTCTATCTTGCCGATGAGCGCGGAGATGAGCGAGGCCGTATTTGGTTCTTGCGCTGCGATGGAGCGGGCGAGCAGAGCGGCCATGTCACGGTAAATGGATCGATCCGCGGGGGCCGCTTCGAAGAACAGCGCCAGCGCGTGATCAACGCCGCCGAGGCAAATTCCTTCTTCCAGGAGCACACGGACGATCTGTCCTCTTGGCTGCTCTAGCCCCTAGCTGGCAGCGCCCAACTTCCGGCGGGCTTTAAGCGCATCAATACGAATCACGCGGCGTGTGCGGTCGGTACAGCACTCGACACCGCAGGCAAAGGTCGACGTCAGACGATCGCACACCGCCGAGTGTGCCGCATCGAAACTCTTCTCATCCGGAAACTTGGGGAGCTGGATCTCGATTCCGCGCTGGGGAAATCCCGCACCGCGCGCGATGGGGACGGCGTCGTCAACGGTTGCCACAAATCGCCCCGTGAGCCCGTAAAAACCCAGGTCACGCTGGGCAACCGGAACCCATTGCCCCGACGAGCGCTCGGTAGCGTAGTTGTATGCCGCCTCGCTCATGCCAAAAGCACTGTGCATGGGCAGCATTCCGTCCCGCCCATCGCGTGTGGGGTCGATGATGTACCATGCCGGGCGACCGCGCTCCCCCAGGTTCACGACGCACCAGGCATGCCCCGTTGGATCGCTCGCGAGGCGGCGACCCCAAGCATAGACGCAGTCGATACCAGCACGGTCTAGCAGATACTTAAAGCCTTTTGCCCACCCCTCACACACGGCACGGTGTTTAAGCAGCGGACCGTCCGCCGAATGCGAATACGGGCGACCGTTCTGGAATCGGTACCGTGCAAGATAGGCATCGTGGATTGCCAAAACTCGATCGAACGCCGATGCTCCCGCCGGCGCCGCCTGAAGAAGTGGCTCAGCAGCACGCTCCATCTTGGCAAGATTTGTATAGAGCCGGGTGACCGACTGTTGGTATCCCTTGGCGTAATTTGGCACGAGCAGGACTTTTTCGCCGTGGCGGCAGTAGTGCATACCGCCCAGGAGATGGATAAGCTCGGGGCAGTCGCAGCGCACAAGCTCTACCAGCGCCTTGACGGTATCCATGCCCGCGCGCGCCGAGACCTCGCAGCCCTTCTGTCCGTTGAGCACGCATTCGAGCAGCGTATCGTATGCGCGCTGGGCTTCGGGAGCCAGATGCGCCCTGTTAAACATGCCCTCGAGTCGCACGTTCCCCTTCGAATCGATCATACAAGCCCCCAATCTGGTCTGTTTCCCCAGATTGTGAGCCCGCACACCCAAGCCGCCCGTCCCGCCGTTCAGCTGAACCCACCTACCAAAAGGGGACAGGTTTATTTTGGTAGGTTTTATCTGGACAAACGCCAACCGCCGCAAGGGAGCTGCTTTCCCTCGTGGCGGTTTTCTAGCAGAAAAAACCAAGTGAGTAGGCTTTTTACAGGAGGCCAAGCACGCCCCAAAACGCCACAGCTCTGACCTGCGGTTTTATTGAGCATTTGTCGCGATGTGCTCGGCATATCCAAAAAAGTCTACTCACTTGCATCTGCCCATACCCTTTGTGGTGGTTTGGAGCTCTCCTCGGCGGGATGCTAAACTTGCGGCGTATACATTCGCGTCAAAATACGGGCTGCATGCAGGAAAGGAGATGCCGTGGCGCCTATCGCACCGCTCAAGATGCTCGTCGCTCCTGCCGCCAAGGCCGTCGTCCGCCTGAGCGAATCACTTACCTACGACGACGTTCCCTGCGTCGTCGAGGCGCGCGAGGATAGCTGCCCTTACCTGGGCCACGTCCCCTACTTTGCGCCCAAGCTCGCCTCTGATCCCGAGCACCGCGAACGGTAATCCAAGATGCAACCAGCGCCGCGCAACTCGCGGCGCTATTGTTTTGGCGCAAAGCAATCTGAACCCTTTGCACCAACACCAGGATTGTCGATGCTGCGGCCGCGGCGCGATATGAGGCGCGAAACCTCGCCCAACAACGCACCGATCACCACACCCACGAGGATGGGCAACTTTGCCATCTCTGCAGGCGAGCTGTTGAGTGGCACGATCGTAGCGACGATCGAAAGCACGAGCTCTACCACGGGAATTGCGAGCGCCACCGCGAGCACCTTGCCCTCAAAGGGGGCGCGGAACACGCGCGGGCGATCGTCGTATTTGCGCAGGCGCCAAAACGCCGGAAACATCGGGATATAACTCATGAGCAGAAAGACAACGTTCATGGAAAAGAAGACCCAAAAGACGTCGGAGCCCTCGCCTAGCGGAATCTGGAGCAGCAGCACCAGGCTGGCGAAACAACCGTTAATGAGCGCCGAGCCGTTGGGCATGCCGGTCTTCTTGGACACCAGCGCAAAGGGACGCGGCATGTTGCCATGGCGCGCGGCATAGCTCGCCACATTGTTGACGCCAAAGCTCCAGCAGATCATGTTAGCGAACAGCGTCACCAAAAAGGCCATGCCCACGATCATCGTTAGCGGGTGGCTGCGTCCCACCATGGCGGCAACGGCATCCACAATGCCCGAATCGAGCGAAAGCTGCTCGGTGGGAACCGCGGCTCCAATACCAATACCGCAAATGATGTAGATTGCCGCAATGGCCACGCCACCGGCGATAACCGCCTTGGGGATGTCGCGCGATGGGTTCTTCATCGTGCTGGCAAAGGTCGCGACCACTTCGAAGCCCATAAAGTTGAACAGGATGATCGACAGATACGTCAGCGAGTTGGTATCGCCCAGATTGGGAATGAAGGTTTCGAGCGACATGTCGTTGGCAAAACCGTTATTGCAGGCAAACCAGATGCCGACAATTCCCACCACGGCGGTAATGAGCACTTTGATGACGGCGCCGCCGTCCATGACCCAATCGGCCTCGGCCACCGGCTGCATCGCCATGACCGTAACGCCCCATACAAAGGCAAGTTCCATGGCAATCCGAGCGCCGAGCGAAAACTCAACACCCCATACCGCGTTGATGACGCTGGGGAACATGCAGGCGATGCTTGCCACCCACAGCGGAAAGTTGACCCAATAGCACCAGGAGCAGCGGGCGCCCCAACGGTCGCCCAGACCCAAGCGAACCCAATCGTACAGACCGCCCTCGGAATCGAACGCCGTACCCAACTCGGCCACCACCAGGCCATAGGGCAGCAAAAACGTGATGATGAGGAAGATCCACCAGAAGAATTGCACGTTGCCCATGGCAGATGCCGGAGCCGCCGCCTCGATGGTAAAGACGACACAGATAACCGAGAGGATGACCTCGATCAGGGAGAACTTTTTACCTGCCATGGCACGCTCCCCCTACAGCAAAAAGGATGGCATCTGTACCGAAGGCGCAGCCCAAGGTTGGGTTGCAGGCCGCGTCACCGGTACGGGTGCCATCCCAAAGAGAGGACAGGGTGCAGTTGTTGGACCAGCGCTCGCGGAACAGGCGCGTGTAGATGACGATGCGCTGGTACATAGATACTCCGATCAAAACGGTCGCGCTCGCAACCGGAACCTTTCGGCAATTGAAGACGCGTCTGACCTGGGAAATTCAAGCGAACAATTGGCCTAACCCGCAAAAAATCCCAGGTCAGACGCGTACTCAATCAAAGAAAAAGGGCACTCCGAAGTGGAGGCAACGGAGTGCCCAAAGAAAACCCAACCGACCAAGACATCAAGCAGCAGCCCATCAATGCCCCGAGATGGGACGACACGCCACCTGTCCGATTGATCGGCTGGGTTTTCGAGGTGCCCCAGGTCGCCGTGAAAGAGGAGCGAAGCGTACTTTGGTACGCGAGCGACGGTTTGAGCGGCGAGATGGGGTGCCTCGGAAAGCCAGTCGATTAAGCGGACGGCTCCTGCTGAGTGATGCAGTGGATATTTCCGCCGCCGAAGACAACCTGCTCGGACTGAACGCCGACGCACTTGTAGACGCCCTCGCCCCAGACCTCGTCGTAGATCTTCTGGAGCGTGTCAACGGCCAGCTGGTCGTTCTCGTCGCCGTACTGCGGGACGATAACGCCGTGGTTGGTAACCAGGTAGTTCATGTAAGAAGCGATCAGCGGCTCGTCGGCAACGCGCGGCTCGGCGTTCTCGTCGGCGTCGATGGTGTCGCAGGAAGCCTGGTCCATGAACAGCGGGTTCACGGGCATGCAGAGCTTGTAGACCTTCATCTTGCGGCCCTTGGCGTCAACGGCGTTGGAGAGGGTCTCGTAGGCAGCGTGGCACTGCTCGTAGAACGGATACTCAGGATCGTCGGTCCAGATGCAGGCCATGACGCCCGGGGCGATGAACGTAGCGACGTCATCGATGTGGCCGTTGGTCTCCTCGGGGTCGATGCCCTCCTTGACCCAGATGACCTTCTCGACACCCAGGTAATCCTTGAGGTGCTCGTCCATATAGGCACGAAGCTCCTCGCTCCAGGGCTCAAACTTCTTCTTGAACTTGGGCCAGATGGACTCGGGATCCTCTTCCTCCTCCAGAACCGCAGAGCAGGTGCGGCCCGGGGAAAGCAGGCATTGGTCGGTCACGACAAGGGTGCCCTCGCCGTCGACGGTGATGGAGCCGCCCTCGAGGATCATGTCATCGGGACGATAGCGACGGCAGCCGGAGAGCTCAGCCATCTTAAGGGCGATCTGCTCGTCCTTGTCCCACGGGAAGTACAGGCCGTCAACAAGACCGCCATAAGCGTTGAAGTGCCAGTGGTTGGCGCGCTTCTCGCCCTTGCCGTTGATGACGTAGGTGGCGGCGGTGTCGCGGAACCAGGCGTCGTCGGTGGTCATCTCGATAACGGTGACGTTCTCGTCTTCCTCGAAGACGGCCTTGCAGTTGGCGTAGTCGGCCTGGTTGGCGCACATGGTGACCGGGGTGAACTCGGCGATGGCACGAGCGATGGCGGCATACTGCTTCTGAGCCGGCTTGGCGCCGTGGGCCCAGGTGTCGGTGCGGTGGGGCCAGCCCATCCACACGCGATCCTGCGGGGCGAACTCAGCGGGCATAAAGAAGCCGTCGGCCTTGGGGGTGGACTCGGACTCGGTGATCGTACGCATAAGATTTCCTCCAAATCGAACGATCGCTTGCTGCGGGCGGGTTACCCGCAGCCTAAAACCAAGAGTGGAAGGCGCCCGTTCCCCGGCAAAGGTCGGGGCGCCCGGCGCCGGCTTTCACGGATGTCGCACCGGCAAGCGACGACGTAACCTGGTGCGCGGAGACAAAACGCACGAAGGATACGGAAGAGAGATTGGGGCGGGCGGTGGTTACCAGAGCAATCGCTCGCACCCACCCCAGGGAATGGTTAGAAGGTGAGGAGGGTTGGAGCCCCGGATCCGGGTGCTCTAGTCCTCTTCGGCCTCCTCAGCGAGACGCTGAGCAGCCAGCTCGGGGGTGAGACCCTTGTAATCGGTCTCGCGACCCTTGGCGGAAACAACGCGGAAGACCTCGCCGATGAGCAAAAGCACGATGAAGATAACGATCATCGGGACCTTGTCGCCAATTTCGGCGGCGGAGAACGGGATCAGCGTCGCAACGATAGCCAAGACCAGCTCGATGCAGGGGATGGCCAGCATGACCTTCATCATGGTGCCCTTAAACGGGAACGTGAAGATGCGCTCACGGTTGGGGTCGTTCTTACGAAGGTTGAGGAACGCCGGGAACATCGGGATATAGGTGAGCAGCAGGAAGACAACGGAAGTGCCAAAGAGCATCCAGAAGACACCCTCGGAGATGGCATCGATGGGAACCAGCTGCAGGCACAGCACCAGGGAGGCAACGATGGCGTTGACCAGGTTGGCGCCGTTGGGCATGTCGTCCTTGGAGATCATCGAGGCGAAGATCTTGGGCATGTTGCCGTGCTCAGCGGCATAGCGAGCGACAGAGTTGACGCCGAAGGACCAAGCAGCCATGTTGGCGAACAGGGTGATCAGGAAGGCGATGCAGATGACCTTGAAGATCATGGAGTCGCCCACCATGGTCTGGACGGCAAAAATCATGCCGTAGTCAGGGTCGATGGCATCGGCCGGCACGGCGGCGCCGATGCCAAAGCCAGCGAACAGGTAGATCACGGCGATGGACAGGCCACCGACGATGATGGCCTTGGGGATATCGCGAGCGGGATCGGCCATGTCGTCGGTCATGGTGCAGATGACCTCGAAGCCCATGAAGTTAAAGATGATGATCGACAGGTAACCGAGAGCGTTGGTGTTGGTGAGCTCGGGCAGGAAGGTGGCAGCGGACATGTCGTTCGCAAAACCGTTCTCCATGGCGTACCAAATGCCCAGAGCACCGACGATAACGGCAACGGCGACCTTGATGATGGCGCCACCGTTGAGGACCCACTCGGAGTCGGCCGCCTTGGAGCGGCCCATGAGGTAGACGATCCACACAAAGGCAAGATCGATACCCATCTTGGCGATCAGATTGAACTCGACGCCAAAGACCATACCCAAAATGTCGGGGAACATGGTAGCCAGCGAGGCAATCCACAGCGGGTAGTTAACCCAGTAGTAGTACGAAATGCGGGCGCCCCACTTGTCGCCCAGGCCATCGCGCACCCAGTCGTAAATGCCGCCCTCGCCGTCATAGGTCGTGCCGAGCTCGGCGACAACCATGCCATACGGGAGCAGGAAGGTCAGGATCAGGAAGATCCACCAGAAGAACTGCTGGTTGCCAATAGCAGCAGCAGGAGCGGCGGCCTCGCAAACGAAGACGACGCAGATGATGGTCGAAATGACCGTCAAGAAGGAAAGCTTTTTCTTTCCGTCGCTCATGATGAGCTCCTTTGCTCAGTCTTGGACAGATCCGAGGCCCAAGGCACTAAGGCAATCGCTTGAGCCTCGGTGAGCGGGCGACAGGAGACGAGCATCCGCCGCCCGCAAACGTGCTTTTAGGCGCCTTGGGGCTTAGAGCTGCTCGAGAGCCTCGAGAGCGGCGTGGAGCTCAGCCTTGGCGGAGTACTCGACGCCCTCGTCGTTGAGCGGGGTGCGCTTGCCCAGGGCAGCAAGGAGAGCACGGATGGAGTGCTTGCGGTTCTCGGCCTCGACCCAGCACAGGGAGCGCTCGGGATCGTCCATGACCTCGTCGACGACTTCCTCGTTGCGGGTAGCCGGCAGGCAGTGCATGAACTTGGAGTTGGGACCGGCGAAGTTCATCATGTCCATGGTGACCTGATACTTGGGATAGAACACGTCCATGTAGTTCTCGCCCGAGACCTCCTCGTCGTACAGGCCGTACCACACGTCGGTGTAGATGAAGTCGGCGCCCTCGATGCACTCGATGTCATCGGAGATCACGACGGAACCGCCGGAAACCTTGCAGTTCTCCTCGGCGATGGCCATCATCTGCTTGCCGAACTCGGCGCGTTCCTCGACGGTGCCAACATGCAGGCCGCCGTCGGGAATCTGGTGGCCCTTAGGTCCAAACTGGACAAACTTCATGCCGACCTTGGAGGCGATGAACATGAGGGAGACGCAGACCTGGGTGGCGTCGCCGATGAAGGCCAGGGTGCAGTCCTCGATCTTCTTGCCCTCGGGGAGGTTCTCGAGCATGGTCATGAGGTCGCCCATCTCCTGCGTGGGATGGTTGAACTCGGACATACCGTTGATGACGGGCACAGCGGAGCCCTCGGCGAGGCCGACGACGTCCTTGTGACGGTCAACGCGAGCCATCATGATGTCGAGCAGCGAGCCCATGACGCGAGCGGTATCGCCCAGGGACTCGTGGCCGCCGAGCTGGATGGTGCCAGGGCCATAGAACTGAGCATGGCCGCCGAGGTCGGTCATAGCGGTCTCGAAGGAAAGACGGGTGCGGGTGGAGACCTGCTGGAAGATCATGCCAAGGCTCTGGTTGCGGAGCAGGTGCGGATAATAACCGTCAACCTTGATGGCCTTCTTCATTGCCAGACCAAGATCCTCGATGGCCATGATCTGCTCTTTGGTGAAGTCGTTGGTGTCGATGAAATCCTTAGGCAGTGCCATGTCGATTTCCTTTCCGCCGGTCTTGCCGACTATTACTGAGAGGCGCTCGTACATCACGCCTCGGGCTGACAAGACCATCATTCACCCATATGCAATTATTGACTAGTTTATTCGAGATTAAAGACCGTTCACGGAGTTACATCCCCTCTAAACCAATATAAACCCGCAGGTAACGGGCTTGGAGGGGGTTTACTATCTAGAACCGTGAACGGTATACGGGTATCCTGTATCACGTCCTCTAATCCGCGATGGGACACGCGGTTGAGGGCGGTATATCCGTAGGGTTTACGGGGCTCATTCAGAGATCAAATGAGACGGGACGGTGACAGATGAACACGCTCATGTTCTTCTATACCTTGGCAATACTGGTTATCTGTATTGTGACGGCGGTGCTTTCGCTTGCCGCCTATGCCTCGTCCCGTCGACGCTTTTTTATCTATGGCAGCGGTGTTTTTATTTGCTATGCCATCGAGATGACCGAGATCTTCTTTTTTGAATACACGCTGCAAAACCAGAGTTTTCCGGCCAGCGACTATTACTCAATTACCATGCCTGTGTTGCGGACCCTTGTGGCGACCGCTTCACAGGCTTTTATTTGGCTGATTGCCATGGATCTGCTCGACAAGCACTCTAAGATGCTGTTCGTCATTCCCGTCGCGACGTTCTTGGTAAGCGAGCTGTTGATTATCGTCGCCGTCCCCTATGGCCCCATGCACCAGTGGCTTTACTACACCGTGCGTCAGGTGTTCCTTGTCTTTGTGGGACTGTATATCTTTTGGACGGCTCACAAGAGCACAAAGGTTGAGCTGAAGGCACGTGTTAACAACCAAAAGAAACACCTGATTATCGGCGCCATTCTGGTTGGCTGCATCGTTGCCGAGGACTTCTACAACATCTTGGTGGTCCCCATGAGCCTGGCACCCTCTTGGCTGCAGCTGTACCTGTCCGAGCGTAACTTTAGCGAGAACGTCTTTGCGTGCTACTTTGCCATCCTGCTGATCATCTACGCCTATCACGTGCTTTCGATCCGTATGCAGGAGGCGCCCGAGGAAAAGAACGTCAGCGATCTTGATCGACACATCGAAGAGCAGATGCCCTTCTATCGCAACGCCTACAAGCTCTCCAACCGCGAGACCGAGGTCATGCGCCTGGTCGTACTGGGCAAGTCGAACCAAGAGATCGCTGACGAGCTATTCCTTGCCGTTGGCACCGTCAAGACCCACATCCACAACATCCTGGTCAAAACCGAGCAGCAAAACCGCACCACGCTCATCCTCCACTTTTGGAAGCGCTAACCTGCCAAAAAGGGACAGGTTTATTTTGGTAGGTTTTATCTGGGGAAACGACAGCCGCCGCGAGAGAGCTGTTTTCCCTCGTGGCGGTCTTCTAGCAGAAAAACTAAGTGAGTAGGCTTTTTTCAGGAGGCCAAGCACGCCCTAAAACGCCACAACCCTGACCTGCGGTTTTATCGATCATTTGTCGTGATGTGCTCGGCAAGTTCAAAAAAGTCTACTCACTTGCATCCGAGACGCACCAGATAGGCAAAATACCGCCGCGAAAGGGCCCCTGGTCCCTTCGCGGCGGTCATACGCCTCTGATTTTGCGACGGTTTTACCGGCTTGTTACTCGCTGTAACGGGTGGCGATGGTGGCTCGGACCATGCCAATGCTCATGAGGTAGGTCACTAGGAAGTAGCCGCCGTAGGCTGCTAGGAAGATTGCACAGGTGAGGCCCACCGTGCCGCCGATGCTCATGTAGCCAAACGTACTCACCAGCTCGATGATCACCTTGAGCGCCACAAAGGAGTGCGCCAAGCCCACTGCCAGCGGGAACAGGAAGAACACCGCTTGCTGCGCCATCACCGAATGCCGGATCTGACGGTCGTCACAGCCGATCTGTGCCAGCACACGATAGCTGCGGCTGCCGTCGGCCACATTGGAGAGCTGCTGGATCGACAGTATCGCCGCGCACGCAACGACCAGTACAAAGCCAATGTAGATGGCCAGATAGCTAATCATGCCGTTCATCTGCGCTGCTTGCGTGTACATCTCGGAACGCGTGATGAAGACTCCCCACGACCCCGGCTTCTTGCCGTCAACGAGCAGATTATCGAGCAAGGTGTATTTAATGCTCTCGTCTGCCTCGGTCGTATCCATACCCTGTTTGTAATTAACGAGCAGATTACTGGCATACGGCTGCAGATTAAGCTGGGACAGCAGCCCATCGGCTACGACCACGGTACCGGGATTGCTGCCCATCGCCGAGTTGGCGATGGCCGCCGTGTCCTCGTCCGACTTATCGGTTGCGGGCTTGAGCTCATGCCCGCCCAAGGTGAGGGTATGGCCGCCAGCCATATACTTGGTGTACAGGTCGCCCAGCTCACCGCCCATATCACACGTGAGCAGATACTGGTCGCGGCCAATGCTCACCGGCTCCTCGCCCATCATCTGGCGCAGTTTGTTGTACTGGCTCGCCGGCGTCACAAACAGACCCATCGCATCGGCGTTGCTTCCCTCGAGCGCCTTGGGAAGCTTTTTGCCCATGGCCTTGCACATCTCACCCGCCACCACCGAGGGGCCCGAGCCGCCAAGCGGGTAACTCAGATACGAATCGATCTGCACATGCTCACCGGCAACATCAGCGATATTGACCTTCTTGCCGGTCTCGTCGTTGTTGTCCGCCGACTTGCGCTCGCCATGCCATGCAGCGTACAAATCGACCGTTGCATCGGCCAGCACCATGCGATCGGCCTCAGACGGATTGACATACTCCTTGTAGTAGTCGAGCGTTTCGGGCGTGTAATAGATATACGTCTGAGACACGTCAACAGGGTTATAGCGCTCCAGATTCTCGTTCATCACGTTGGCAATCGACATGCCGCAGGTCACCGAGGTGATGGCCAGGAACAGGATCATCGCGATGACGCCCATCGAAAAGCACACCGTGTTGACCTTGGCCGAAAGCTGGCGCACGGTAAACATGTTCAGACCGCGCCAATAGACACTGCGCAGGCTCTGCAGCAGCTTGATAAGTATGCCCGAAAGTCCCCAGAACAGCGCAAAGGTGCCCACGGTAACCATAGCGGTCGTAATGCCAAACTGGCTCATGGCCTCTTGCAGCTTGCTGTCCGTCGCGGTTAGCGGGAACCCATCACGTAGCAGACGGTAATAGGCCACGCCCACAAGCACCACGCCCACGGCAAAGATGGTAATCGCGATCCAAGGATTGCGCGTCTTGATGCTCTCGTTGCGGCGCTCGGCACCCATAAGCTCGATGAGTTTGGTGCGACGCACGGCGCGAAGGTTCAGCAGCAGCGTGAGCACAAACATCACGAGCATGCAGGCAAGGGTCAGGTTGAACGCATGCACCGAGAAAAAGAAGTGGAAGTCGGCAATCTGCGTCTTAAAGAGCGAGGCCGTAAAGAACGTCATGAGCTGGGAGAGTCCCACACCCAGCACAATGCCGGCGACAAAGGCCACGACCGATACTATCACGGTCTCGAGCGCCATGATCGTGGCGACGCGCCCGCGGCCCATGCCGAGCACCTGGTACAGGCCAAACTCCTTTTTGCGGCGTTTCATGATGAAGTTATTGGCGTACACCATCAAAAAGGCCATGACGCCGGCCAAAAAGTACGTCAGGTAGCCGAGCATGCTGCCCATAACCTGCGCCAAGCCCTCTTCATCGATGCCGGCAATGTCAACCTGCATCGAGACGGTGTTAAAGGCGTAGAAGACCGTGACGCCCAAGGTGAGCGTCAAAAGGTAGACGAGGTAGTCGCGGCCGGCGCGGCGGACGTTGCCCCAAGCGAGTTTACAGAGCATCGGAGCCCTCACCGCCCATCATGGCAACGACCTCCATAATGCGGTCGAAGAACTCTCGGCGGTCGGTGTCGCCACGGCGCAGCTCGGTGAAGATCTTGCCGTCGCGAATAAACAGCACACGACTCGTGTAGCTGGCGGCAAAACTGTCGTGCGTAACCATGAGCACGGTGGCGCGCAGGCGGCGGTTGAGGGCCTCTAGGCTCTCGAGCAGCAGGCGGGCGCTTTTGGAGTCGAGGGCGCCGGTGGGCTCGTCGGCCATGATCATGGTGGGGTCGGTGACGAGCGCGCGAGCTGCGGCAACGCGCTGTTGCTGACCACCGGACATCTGATAGGGGTACTTGTCGAGCACCTGGCTAATGGACAGGCGTGCGGCCACGTCCTGCACACGGGTCGAGATTTCGGCCGAATTCACGCGGGCGATGGTGAGCGGCAGGGCAATGTTCTCGCGCGCCGTAAGCGTGTCGAGCAGGTTGGAGTCCTGGAAGATGAAGCCCAGCTCCTCGCGGCGGAACTGCGAAAGCTTGGCCTGTTTCATGCGCGTCACATCCTGGCCGTTGATGCGAATGATGCCGCTCGTGGCGCTGTCGATGGTCGACACGCAGTTGAGCAGTGTCGACTTTCCCGAGCCCGAGGCACCCATGATGCCCACGAATTCGCCACGGTTGACGGTAAAGCTGACGTCGTTGAGCGCGCGGGTCACGTTGCCCAGCGCGCCGTATACCTTTTCGAGATGCGCGACCTCCAGTACCGGGGTCGCTGCTTGCATGGTTTGCATACCGAGTCCTTTCTTGCGATTAGTCTACGGCATCTATAGTCGCAAGAAGACGAGTCGGCTACCATCGATATGGCTTACGCTTGCCTTACCGTTGTGTAAGGTAGGGGTAGCGACCCTGTCACGTGTTGATGTTGAGAGAGGACTCCTGTTGAAGACTGTTCATGTTGCTGCTGGGATCATTCGCAAGGAAGGATCCGACGAGCTGCTTGCCGTGCAGCGCGGCTATGGCGACATGCAGGGACTTTGGGAGTTCCCAGGCGGCAAGATTGTACGCGGCGAGTCGCCCGAGGACGCCGTACGTCGCGAGCTCATGGAAGAACTGCAGGTAAAGGTCACCAACCTGCGCGATTTCTATACCGTTGAGTACGACTATCCCGATTTTCATCTCTCCATGGAGTGTTATTACTGCTCGTTGGCCGATGAGTCCGATGAACCCCAGAAACACGACCGCCAGCTCGACATCCGCTGGATTCCGCGCACCTCGCTGGCAACGGTGGAATGGATGCCCGCCGACAAGGGACTGATTGATGCGCTGATCAAGCTCAAGGAAGACCGACTTGAGGCAAGCGCCACCGATGACGCCGTGCCCAACACAACCGACGACCCCACCACCAAACCCAAGCGCAAAACCAAACGCCGCTCCAAAAAGCGCCCCAAACCCGGTCTGCTCGACGGCATCGACACCTCGGACCTCTCCGCCGACGAGCGCGAGCTAGTCCGCCGTCGCGCCGCCATCAAAAAGTCCATGAAAGGCAACAAGCGCGCCAATACCAAGCCCGAGCTGCTCGTTCGCCAGCGCCTGCGCGCCGCGGGACTCACGGGTTATCGCCTGGAATGGAAAGTTCCCGGCAAGCCAGACATCGCCTTCCCCGGGCGCAAGATCGCCATCTTCGTCAACGGCTGCTTTTGGCATCGTTGCCCCAAGTGCAATCCGAGTCAGCCCAAGCGCAACGTTGAGTTTTGGGAGACAAAGTTCCGCCGCAACGTCGAGCGCGACCGGGCTGCCGTGGCAGCACTCACCGAAATGGGCTGGACACCCATAACTATCTGGGAATGCGAACTCAAAAAGGACCGCATCGACGCCACGATGGAACAGGTCATCGAGCAGGTGCGAGCCGCGACCCCGCAACGCTAAAACGAGCCATTCACAGGCCCCGCACGCCCGCGCCACATCCACGCCACAAACCTTAGAAAGCCCTTAAGCTCAAAACCTTTCAAGAGTGTTACTCGATAGCTTTGACCTGCGGTTTCACTGTAATCGCAAACCTCATTAAGCCTTTCTTTAGCGCTTCTTTGCAACGACCGCGGCATAATACTGCCAACGCACGGGACCTAGCAGCACACCCCGTGCGCAACCTTTTGGTGGACATCGAGGAGGCCGCATAAGCATGCATTCTTCCAATGACGCAGCACAGCAGCCATCCCTAAAACATGCAAACCTTTTCTCCTTCCCCCCGACACAGAGAAACGGCCTCCTCGACTCCCCCACCACAAAAGCCAAACGCTCAACTAATCAGAACCTCAACTTACGAGCATCCTTCGAAAAGCTCCAAGCATCCCTAGACAAGGCGTTCCCCGAACAGGCAAGGGCAATCTAAGCCCATCGCGCTTTATACTGATGCCATGCGAAACATGGATCACATAGAATTGCACCGCGGAGGACGCGAGGAAGCGTTTCCCGAGACCGCCGAAGACTGGCCCTATATTGCCGAACGCGCAGAATTCGCTCGCTATCCGGGCAATTCCGTCCCCTGGCACTGGCATTCCGAAGTCGAGCTTTTCTACATGGAACAGGGAGCGATTGACTATCGCACGCGTGCGGCTCATGAGCACATGCGCTTTGAGGAAGGGTCCGCCGGCTTTATCAACGGCGGCGTTTTGCACAGCACGTTGCAATCACCCAACTCGGCGCCAGCCATTCAAATGCTGCATATCTTTCAGCCGTCAATGCTCGGCGATCCCGCGGGACGTCTCCAAAAGCGCTTCATCAATCCTTTGCTGCAATGTCGAGGCGTCGATATACTCAAATGGTCGCCCACCAACCCCGACGATATGCCCTTTATCGATTTGCTGAAGAGCTCCTTCAGCCACGATCTTCAACAGCCGCAGAACGAGATGGCGCTTCGAAATAGCCTGTCCGAACTCTGGGTTCAGATCTATGCCAAAGCTGAACCACGATTCTTTTTGCGCAATGACTCTTGGATGACCAGCCGTGAAGTTCGGTTTAGGGAAGTTCTTGACTATATCCGCACACACTATGCAGACAGCATAGATGTTCCCCAAATTGCATCCGCGGTCGGCATCAGCGAAAGAGATTGTTATCGCACCATCAAAGCTTGCGCGGGAACAACCCCGGCCGCGTATCTACGCGCATACCGCATCACCCGCGCCTGTACGCTCTTGACGCACACCACGCGAACGGTACAGACGATCGCTCACCAATGCGGCTTTGCAACGGCGAGCCACCTTGGGCAGGTATTCAAGGAACAAATTGGCTGTACCCCTTCTGAGTATCGAGCCATGCGGCAGAATTTCGATACTACAGGGCAGAAATAACGCTAGCGCTTCCACCTCACCTATCCCACACTATCAGACAGATGAGAGAAAGGAATGCCATGAAACAATTCGACCACGTCGTGTTTGACGTTGATGGGACATTGGCAGATACAGAAGAAAGTGTTCTGTCATCGCTTGCCCAGATTGTCCAAGAAGAGACCGGCAAAACGCTCCCCCGAAACGAGCTTGAGTTTGCCCTCGGCATACCTGGCAAGGACGCCCTTGAGAAACTTGGAATCTACTCGCAAGCAACATTGGATCGCTGGTGCCAAGTTGCCGCTAGCTTTAAAAACACCATCAGCGTGTTTCCGGGTTTGCTTGAAGTCATCGCAAAACTCGCCGATAGCGGTTGCAATCTTGGCATTGTCTCCTCACGTGCGCGCGACGAATATGCAGAAGAAATAGCACCCCTTGGCTTCGATACGTATTTTGAGCACATCATTCTTGTCGAAGACACAACCGAACACAAACCCGCACCCGCACCCATGCTCGAATATCTCCGACGTACGGGCGCAAACCCCAATAGCGTCATCTACGTTGGCGACACCGTCTACGACGAACAATGCGCAACTTCAGCAGGGGTCAGTTTTGCCCGAGCAGCATGGGGGTCACACCAAGACATCCCAAACGCCACCTACAACCTCAAAACCCCCAACGACCTACTAACCCTAACAACCAAGTAGCCCACGCGCCCCACCCTTTCAGCCCCAACGCCACAAGGGCGATTGAGCAGGGCCGTCCGGAAACGGAAAAGGGCCTATCTCTCAGAACATTCCGCAGGACGGAGGAAGCCCCGCAGCGCGTAGTGCGCGGCGGGGCTTCCGACATGTCCGAGGACGTTCTGAGAGATAGGCCCTTTTCCGTTTCCGGACGGCCCGGTGGGATCAGAGTACCCTTGCTGTTACTCTGCTTTGCCCACAGAGTTGAGGTTGGTCATGCGGATCTTAACCAGCTCGGTGATCTCACGCATGCCCTCCTTGGCCGGCTTCTTGGGATCGAAGCAGGCGGGGTTCTCGGCCATGTAGGCCATGAAGCCCTTGGTGTAGGCCTGACGCAGCTCGGTGGCATAGTTGACCTTGCAGATGCCGTTCTTCACGGCCTCGGCAACCTGCTCATCGGGCACACCGGAGGTGCCGTGCAGGACCAGCGGCACGTCGACGGCGTCGCGGATGGCCTTGACCACGGACTGCTCGATGTGCGGATCGCTCGTGTACACGCCGTGGCTGGTGCCAACGCCAATGGCCAGCGAGGTGCAGCCAGTGCGCTCGACGAACTCCTTGGCCTCGGCGGGATCGGTGTAGGGGCTCTCGCCCTCAACCGCGGGACCGTCGTCCTCCTTGCCGCCAACCTTGCCGAGCTCGGCCTCGACGGGCACGCCCATGGCGCGGCCAGCGTCGGCGACGGACTTGGTCAGGGCGATGTTATCCTCGAAGGACTCGTGCGAACCGTCGATCATGACGGAGGTGTAGCCAGTGCGGAAGGCCTGCATGCAGCGGTCATAGCCATCGCCGTGATCGAGGTGCAGGGCGACGGGCACGGAAGCGCGCTCGGCAGCAGCCTTGACCATGCCGTAGAAGTAATCCAGGCCAGCGGTCTTGATGGTGCCCGGGGTGGTCTGCATGATGACGGGGGACTTGGTCTCCTCGGCAGCGGCCAGAACGGCCATAACAAACTCGAGGTTCTCGACGTTGAACGCGCCGACGGCGTAGTGGCCGGCCTGAGCGTCCTTGAGCATCTTTTCGGTGGTAACAAGTGCCATGAGCGTTTGCTCCTCTCCCTCGCCCGCATCTGGACATCGGGCGTACGTGTTCGCAAGGCGTTTTACCTTGCGTTTTGCTGCGCCCATTGTATGAAATTCGGCGGGTATGAATGTGCGAGATGTTGTCGTCGCGCGAGGTCGAGCCTTCATTTTTGAAAAGCAAACGGAAGGGTTTTGTGCCGAGCGCATGCGTTCGATATTGAGTTTTGAGCCTTGAGTGTCTTTCTTTTATAGAAAAGATAAGTAATCGAAAGGCGTTTTCTTACTCAAAAAGAAAATGAACGAAAATGAACTCAACACAATTCCTGCAAATTTGGCTGAGAATGGAGCTGACATGGTCCAAGTTGCAACCCGAGCTTTTGCCGACGAACGCCGTGCCGCCATCATGGAAATGCTCGAGCACAATGCCTCGGTACAGGTGGCAGAAATCGCCCAGACCTTTGGCGTGTCCTCCGTCACGGCCCGAGCCGACTTGGACGCCCTCGCCGAGGCCGGCAAACTGCGCCGCACGCATGGCGGCGCCGTGTCACTCCACAAGCGTCTGACCGTCTCCACGCAGGACCGCCGCATCAACGTCAACGTTGCCGCAAAGCAGGCGATCGCCCAAAGTGCCATTGAGCTCGTCAGCGACGGCGACACCCTGCTCGTCGACTCGGGCACCACGGCACTCGAATTTGTCCGCCTGCTCGACCAACGCGACAGTATCACCGTCATCACGGCCGACATTACCATTGCCGATTACATCGACGAGAGCATGCCCTCGGTCGACGTCGTCATGCTGGGCGGCGCGCTGCGCAAGGGCCACCGTTATCTGTACGGTCCGCTCACCATGCAGGCACTGCAGATGGTCCACGCCGACCTCGCTATTATGTGCCCCGGCGCCTTTGTCCCGGGTTGTGGTTTTACTACCGACTTTCCGCAGATGGCCGAGACCAAAACGGCCATGATCGTCGCCGCGCGTAAGAGCGTGGCGCTCATGGACGCGAGCAAGGTCAACGGACGCGGCATGTACCGCTTCGCCGAACTCACCGATGTCGACACCATCGTGATGGACCGTGACCCCGATGGCTCCGTCGCCACCTCAATCGCCGATACCACCGACACCGACGCCCCAACCCTCATCATCGCCACCGCCTAAAAACAAAACCACCACAAAGGGGACAGGCACCTTTGTGGTGGTTTTGGTCGGCACGGCAGCCCGCTCCGTCAGTTTGTCTCAATCTGTAACAAATAGACCACTAAAAGCCGGTTAACTGTTACAGATTGAGACAACGAAGAACACGGAACAGTCCTTCGCAGAGGTGACCCTCTAGCAAAGCGTCGCTACATATCGACCGAAGCCCGGCAGCGCAAACTCGAAACGCCCCTGTAAGGGTTCTTCAATCACCCCTGCCTCAATCAGACGTTTCTTGTATGTCGAAATCGAACCGGAGCTCTTCTTAAGCCTCGCAGTCAATTCTTGTCTGGTCGTCGTACCCACAGGATTCATTGCGCGAAGGAAATCCAAGTCCCCCTGCGAAAGCTCTGCCGCAGTCGAAGCAAAAACGCGCGATTCGAGCTCCTCTTGCGCAAGCTTTGCGCCGCGTTCGACATCTTCAAGGGAAACCTCGGACGCTTGGCGCGAAGCGTTCCACGCCCGATATCCCACCAACTGGAACATAAATGGAAAACCATCGATTGCCTCGGCAGCACGGTCAACCGCCTCATCAGAAATCGTCTTGCCGCCGTCTTCAATCGTCAGCCGGAACGCTTCCTTTACCTCAGTCGGCGAAATAGATCCCAGCGAATGTTGGGCCGCACGGCGAAGAAACGATGTCGATTTACCTGTCAGCAATGCCAACACGCGAAACGGCAGCCCAGCCATGAGCAAAGCCACCTTTTTGTTCTCACTCACAAAATGCTGGTAAGTGGTAACGAGCTCCGTCATTTGCGCAAACGATGCATCAACTTCGTCAACGGCGATAAGTACCCCGGTGTCAGTCGCTTCAAGTTGAGCAAACAGAGCGTTCATCTTAGTACGCCAGTTGGCGCCCTCATACTCAATATCGACGTTTTCCCAGCTCATACTTCCTATGGAGGCAATCCCAACACTGTTCACACGCCTAGAAGCGGGCTTTTCAATCAGATGAACGGCCGATTCGTTGAGGCGCTGCAGAATGTCCTCGAGCATTCCGTCCGAAGCCGTCACATTCGCCGTAATCCAGCCTTCTTGCTGGGCGCGGTATGACAGATATGCCAAAAGTGCCGTTTTGCCTGTACCGCGCGCGCCGTAGAAAATCGAGCATAGGTTGGGGTCGGAATCGGCGCTTTCAAACGCCAGCACCATATCATCAATGATTTGCTCACGGCCGGCCATGTATGCCGGTACACGTCCGAACATCGGCGTGAACGGATTTGCTTGCTTGTACGCTGTCGCTGCCGCCATAAGGCCTCCCTTGAACTCACGTAATTCCATTATGCCCTACAGCCCTTGATTAGTTTGAGCATCTTTGATTTTCTTGAGCATCTTTGAGTTTTTTGAGCATGCTTGAGTTCTTTGAGCAAACGGTCAACAGCCGTGCCAACCGTCCTCTTCGACCAAAAACAAAAACCACCACAAAGGTGCCTGTCCCCTTTGTGGTAGTTTTCGTGTCAAAAGCGAACGTATCGCTACTTGGAAAGCTCGTCGGCGAGGGCCTCGATCTGAGCGCGCGATGCGTCGTTGAGCGAGCCCAGGACGGTCACCTTGTTCTGCGCCAGGGTGATGTCCTTCATGCCCTCGAGCTCCTTGGTCATGACCTTGGCAGCGGCAGGCGCCCAAGAGCCGGCCTCGACGAGTGCCACCGTGCGGTTCTGGTAGGCATGCTCGGCGAGCGTGTGGATGAAGGTGCTCATAAACGGGAAGATCTCGCCCTGGTAGGTGATGGAAGCAAGCACCAGACGGTTGTAGCGGAACGCGTCCTCAACGGCCTCGGCCATATCGTCGCGAGCAAGGTCAAAGACGGAGACCTTCTGGCCGCGAGCCTCGAGTGCCGCGGCGAGCTCCTCGACGGCAGCCTTCAGATGGCCGTAGACGCTCGCGTAGGCAATGGTGATGCCCTCGTCCTCGGGCTGGTAGCTCGACCAGGTGTTGTAGGTGTCGAGGTAATAACCCAGGTTCTCGGTCAGCACGGGGCCGTGGAGCGGGCAGATGATCTGAATATCCAGATCGGCGGCCTTCTTGAGCACGGCCTGCACGAACTTGCCGAACTTGCCCACGATACCAAAGTAGTAACGACGCGCCTCGCAGGCCCAGCCTTCCGGGTCCTCGATGTCGTTGGCACCGAACTTACCAAAGCCGTCGGCACTAAAGAGCACCTTGTCGGTGGCCTCGTAGGAGAAGAGTACCTCGGGCCAGTGCACGTTGGGGGCACCGACGAAGGTCAGGCTGTGGCCGCCCAGGTCGAGCACGTCGCCCTCTTTGACGACCATCTTGCGCTCGGGATAATCGGTGCCAAAGTAGTTGACCATCATGCGGAAGGCGCCCATGCTGGCCACGATCTGGGCCTGCGGATAGCGCTCCATAAAGGCGGCGATGCCAGCGGAGTGGTCGGGCTCCATGTGGTGGACGACCAGGTAATCGGGCGTGCGACCGTCGAGCACGGCCTCGATGTTGCCGAGCCACTCATCAACAAAACCGCCGTCGACCGAATCGGCGACAGCGATCTTCTCGCCCAAGATAGCGTAGCTGTTGTATGCCATACCGTTCTCGGACACGTCGTACTGGCCCTCGAACAGGTCAATGTCGTGATCGTCGACGCCAACGTAGCGGATATCCTTGGTGATCTCCATCAGGCAAAGCCTCCTAGATAGACAAAAGAACCCGTCTATCATAGCACTCGGCTGTATCCCAACAGCCATCTGCCAGCATCCTTACCGTTTGTTATCCAAACGCAGCAACACGCCGTTGACCTGCGGAAACTATGCGCGCGGAGCCGCTGTGGTATGCCGAACGATGAGCTGGCCGGGGATACGGATCGCGACGGTCTTGCCCGGCGTCCCCTCCTTAGGGACCGCATGCTCAAACACCTCGCGTCCGCGCTGATGCAGATCGAACCGCACGGTCGTGAGCTCGTTGTGTGCGACAAAATCATCGAGCGAATCGTCGACGCCCACCACGCTCACGTCCTCGGGCACGCGCAGGCCACTATCGCGCAGCGCGGCGATGGCGCCGTTTGCCATCTGGTCGTTTGCCGCATAGACCGCCGTCATGGTGCGGTCGTGCTCGGCCAGATACCTGCCGGCCTCGTAGCCACTGTTGGCAGACCAGTCGCCCTCGAGCGGCTCTGCCGGCTCGATATGCCTGCGCTCGAGCGCGTCTTGCCAACCGGCGCGGCGGAATTGCTCGTCCACCGAGAAGGATGGACCGCCGATATATCGAATCTGCTCGTGGCCAAGCTCAAACAGATGGTCCATAAGCAGCAGCGAGCAGCCGTAATGGTCGGAATCGACCGTGGTCACGCGCGGATGCGCATACATGGTGACGATAACCGTGCCGATCCCCGGCAGTGGATCAAACGTCTCAAAGTCGGGCGCCATACGGCTCATGCCGATAATGATGCCATCGACCGGCAGGGCCGCCATGCGACGCGTGGCTTCGGCAAGCGAAAACTCCTCGGTCTTGGACATCTCGACTAGCGTGATGGCACAGCCGTGCTCGCGAGCGGCGCTGGCGATGCCGTCGATCATTGTCAGGTTCCCAAACTTGGTGACGTCGTTGACGCATAGGCCGACCGAATGGTAGCGACCGTCGCGCAGGGAGCGGCCGGCATAGCTCGGGCGAAAGCCGAGCTCTTGCATGGCGGCCTGCACGCGCTGGCGCGTCTGCTCGTTCACATTGGGCAGGCCGTTGGCGACGCGCGAGACCGTCTGCTGCGAAACGCCAGCAGCGCGGGCGACGTCGGCCATGGAAACCGGACGCGAGCCTGTATCGTTGGAGGGGCGCCTTGCCACAAGATCACCTTCACCCTTGCAAGATCGGAATAGCGTGCATGCCCTCCGCGCGGGAATTTGACCCGTGCGGAGGGCCGCTATCGTCGGACGCATGTTAACGTACTCTACTTTTTCTAGCTGCAGCTCTTCTGCTCTATAAGTCCATACGGCACTACCGTTCACGGTCGAATTTCGACCGATTACCAGATTCTCAAAAAGTAATAAGCGTTGTGTTATGAGTACGTTAACATAGCCCTTAACGTGCGGCATCGTGAATGCTGAATTCACGCCGCTTCAAATTGTTAACGTACTCATAACGACGCAAAACTTACCCGTACGCGCCAAGGAAAGGATCCCCATGACCGCCCCCGACGAAAAGACGCTCGCCACGCTCACCAAGCTGTTTGAGGAGGAGTTTGGCCCCATCGGCGACCGCCAGGTGCTCTACGTGCACGCACCCGGCCGCTCCGAGATCAGCGGCAACCACACCGACCACGAAGGCGGCCACGTTATCGCCGGCTCGCTCGATGTCGCCGTCGACGGCATTGCCGTGGCAACCGACACCAACAAGGTCCGCGTTGCCGACGAGGGCTACCCCACCTTTGAGATCACGCTCGACACGCTGGATGTTCAGGAGTCCGAGAAGGGCACGTCCGCAAGCCTCGTCCGCGGCATGGCCCACGAGGTCGCAGCCCTAGGCGTTGAGCCCCACGGCTTCGACTTTGCCTTCACCTGCTCCGTCCCCTCGGGCGGCGGCCTTTCCAGCTCCGCTGCCGTCGAGGCAGCATACGGCCGCGCCATGGAGACGCTCTGGGGCGCGCCCGCCATTGAGCCCGTCGCGCTTGCGCAGATGAGCCAGCGCACCGAGAACAACTACTACGGCAAGCCCTGCGGCCTGATGGACCAGGCTGCCGTATGCCTGGGCGGCCTTGCCTACATGGATTTTGAGGACCAGGCTCAGCCTAAAACTCAGAAGCTCGAGCTCAACTTTGAGGACCACGGCTATGCGCTCGTGCTCGTTAAGGTGGGTGCCGACCATGTGGCAGCCACCGATGACTACGCCGCCGTTCCGCGCGAGATGCAGGATGTTGCCGCCGAGTTTGGCAAGGCACGTCTGTGCGAGGTCGACGTTGCCGACTTTGACGCCAAGCTCCCCGAGCTGCGCGCCAAGCTGGGCGACCGCGCCTGCCTGCGCGCCGTTCACTACTGGTACGAGAACGGTCTGGTCGACAAGCGCTGGGCGGCTCTTAACGCCGGCGACATCGACCAGTTCCTGGTCCTGACGCGCGAGTCCGGCGCCAGCTCTGCCATGTACCTGCAGAATGTCGTTGCCAAGCTGGGCTCCGAGCAGCCCTCCATGTACGCCCTGGCGCTGGCCGAGCACGTGCTCGACGGCCGCGGCGCCGTCCGCATCCACGGCGGTGGCTTTGGCGGCACTATTCAGGCCTTCGTGCCGCTCGATCTGGTCGATACCTTCATTACCAAGATGAACGGCTGGCTGGGCGAGGGCTCTGCCCGTCACTACGCTATCTCCGATAAGGGGGCTTACGCGGCATGGCTGTAATGACCGACGTGCGCGAGGCTGCGCAGAACCTGATCGAGTACGCCATCCACCGGTCCATGATCGGGCAGGACGACCGCATCTGGGCCTACAACACCATTCTGGAGTGCATCGGCGCCACGGGCCCCGCGCTCGACATGGCCTGGGCACTGCAGACCGAGAAGATCTCGCTTTTGCACCCCAACACCCTCCCCGACTTTGATCTGGAGGGCACGCTCGCCGCGCTTTCCGAGACCGCCGTCGCCAACGGTGCCGCCGAGGACACGGCGTCGGGCCGCGACCGTATCGCTATGCACATCATGGGTGTGCTTATGCCGAGGCCTTCGGTTGTAAACGAGGAGTTCAACGGACGCATGGGCGTCAACGAGCCCCGCGCCGCGACCGACTGGTTCTACGGCCTGTGCTGCGACGCCGGCTATGTGCGCCGTGCCGCCATCGCGCGCAACATCAAATGGAGTACCCCCACCAACTGGGGCGATCTTGAGATTACTATCAACCTGTCCAAGCCCGAAAAGGACCCGCGCGACATTGCCGCAGCCGGTGCTGCCAAGAACACGGGCGAGAAGTATCCCGCCTGCCAGCTCTGCATCGAAAACGAGGGCTACCCCGGACGATCCGCCGCAGCCGACGGTGGCGCTCATCCCGCTCGCCAGAACCTGCGCGTTATTCCTATTGAGCTCGACGGCGAGCGCTGGGGCTTCCAGTACAGCCCGTACGCGTACTTTAACGAGCACTGCATTGCCATGAGCTCCGAGCATCGTCCGATGCACGTCGATCGCAAGGGTCTCTCCTGCCTGCTCGACTTTGTGGACCTGTTCCCGCACTACTTTATCGGCTCCAACGCCGACCTGCCCATCGTGGGTGGCTCGATTCTGTCGCACGACCACTTCCAGGGCGGCGCGCACGAGTTCCCCATGATGCACGCGGCCGAGGTCTCGCAGTTTAGCGTGCCCGGCTTTGACAAGGTCACCGGTACCGTGCTGCAGTGGCCGCTTTCGGTGCTGCGTCTGCGCTCACACGACCGCGCTCAGCTGCTCGATGCTGCTGAGAAGATTATCCTCGCCTGGCGCGAGTGGACCGACGAGTCCGTGGGTGTCATCGCGCACACGGCCGACGGCGTGGCCCACAACACCGTGACGCCCGTCATCCGCCGCGTGGACTCCCGCGGCAATGCCGGTGGCGATATCTACGAGGCCTACCTGGCGCTTCGCTGCAACATTACGACCGATGAGCATCCGCTGGGCGTGTTCCACCCGCATGCCGTGTATCACCACATTAAGAAGGAGAACATCGGCCTGATTGAGGTCATGGGCCTGGCGATTCTGCCGCCGCGCCTGGTCCCCGAGCTCGGCGCCGTCCGCGAGCACCTGCTGGCCGCCAAGGTCGACGCAAGCTACGACCTTGCCGCCGCGCTCGAGGGCGACGACCTTTGCCGCAGCCACGCCGCATGGGCCCTGGACGTCTATGCCCGTCGTGCCGATGAGCTTACGGCGGAAAACGCCATCGACATCCTGCACGAGGAGGTCGGCGTGGTGTTTGGCCACGTGCTCGACAACGCCGGCGTCTTTAAGTGGGACGAAGCCGGCCGCGCCGCTCAGCAGCGCTTCATCGACTCGCTGTAGGACGCAGGCCCCGACGCTCGCGCTCGACAAATAGCGCCCACACGACAACGGCGCCCGCCGGCAACATCGCCGACGGGCGCCGTTTTTTACTACCCCGAATGAGCGTGGAAAATCTCCCACTTTGGGCTCGGATGGGCACCAAAAGTGGGAGATTATCCACGCTCGTTTTGTAACTTCTACAGCTCCGTAACCGTGACGCTGTTGTAGACCTCGTCCCAGCGGTCCATTACCAGGTGGCCGGTCTTGGGATCCATGGCGTTGAGCTTGCCGCAGGTATTGGCGGTCTTGAGCACCGTGACATCATCGGCGCCAGCGGCGATGGCGTGCGCGAAGCCGGCGATGGTCGAGTCGCCGGAACCCGTCGCGTTGACAGCGGCAATCGCGGGCGTCTTGGCGCGGAACGCACGGCCCTCGTGGAAGCCCACCGAGCCGGCGGCACCCATCGAGACGACAACCCAGGGAATACCGGCAAAGCGGCCGTCGGCGGCAAGCGCCTCGCGCAGCGCGTCGACGTCGTCGGTGGTAAAGGACGTGCCCAGCAGGCCGTTAATCTCGGTCAGGTTGGGCTTCACGAGCTCGGGCTTGGCGTCGGATGCCAGCGCGGCCTCCAGCGAAGCGCCCGAAGTATCGAGCAGCACCTTGGCGCCCGCCTTCTCGGCAATCTTGACGAGCTCGGCATAGTAGCCGGCATCGACGCCACGCGGCAGCGAGCCCGAAAGCGTCACAACGTCCGCCTTCGCTGCAAGCTCGGCGAACTTAGCCGTGAAGGCATCGAGCTCGGCAGGTGCGATCTGCGGGCCGCTCTCCAGCAGCTCGGTCTGATTGCCCTCGTGCAGGATGTTCAGGCAAATGCGCGTCTCGCCGGCGATAGGCACAAAGTCGTTCTTAACGCCGTCGGCATCCATAAGCTCGGCCATATAGGCACCCATGTGGCCGCCGAGCAGGCCGGTTGCGAGCACGTCATCGCCCAGCTGCAGCAGCACACGGCTCACGTTGAGGCCCTTGCCACCAGCGGTCTTTTCGGGCGTCACGCGATTCACGTCGTCGATGATCAGCTTGTCGAGCTGATAGCGCGTATCAATCGACGGGTTCATGGTAACGGTCAGAATCATGTTGATCTCCTGTTTCCGGGGCACGACGTGTGCGTCCCCAAACATACGATAGCTCGTTAAAGAATCTCGATCTCAAAGCCACGGGTGACGGTCTCCCCCGGCTTGGCCACCAGGCAGCCACGCTTGTGCTCCAGGATATCGTCCTCATCGGAGCAGGTGGACAGGCCGCCCCACGGCTCAACCGCAACAAAGTCGCCCTCGGGCTTGCTCCATACAATCAGGTACGGCATATCAGGGAATGTCAGGCGCACGCCCTTGTCCTCGGTCTTCTTGGTCAGCGTGACCACACGACTCTCGAGCACATCAAAGATGGTCTCGGCAAAGTCGAAGAGCTCGTGGGCAAGCGGCAGGCCGTGGCCAACCATCGGGTTCTTACTACGATGCTCAACATCGATCAGGCCCGTCGAGGGAACGGCGGTGCAGAGCTCTGCCGCCTCACGCTGCTCAAATCGAAGCTCGTAATCGTCGTAGGACTCACCCTCGTCGAGCGGGCACTTAAAGCCGGGATGACCGCCCACAAAGAACGGCATGTCCTCGGTTCCCTCGTTGGTCACCTCGTACGACACGGCCACCTTTGCCGCATCGATCGTGTAGCGTGCAACGATCTTAAACGGATACGGATACTGCTCGAGCAGCTCGGCGTGGTCGGCAGAGCTTAGGCTCAGCGCAACCATGTTGTCGCCCCGCTCCTCGAGCTTCCACTCCTGCTTGCGGGCAAAGCCGTGGCGGGCAAGCTTGACCTCGCGGCCGCCCATGGTCATCGCACGGCCGTCACGAAGGCCGCCGCAAATCGGGAAGCAAATGGGAGCTTGGCCCGACCAAACCGCCGGGTCACCCTGCCACAGGTACTCGCGGCCGTTGGCTTTAATCGAAGTGAACGATCCGCCAGCCGTGCTCAGTGCCACACGAACAGAACCGTTATCAAGAACAAACTCCATAGGAGCCTTCCCTTTCGTACGCCAGCCCGCCGAGTCAGTGGGGCTGATAGAAAACCGGCCCGCGCCCCCTCACAGAAACGCGAGCCGTCAACGGACTTGTTAAAACGCCAAACGCAGCATCGCAACAACCAAAGCGACCCCACAAGTCACCCCAACGTCAGCGAGAAGCCAGCTGGCGAGGCAAGGTGCCGTGAAGCGAGACGGCATTGACCTTCTGGTCATGCCGTCGAAGCTGAACGGCAGATTGCCCGCCAGATGGCTTCGCAGCGTCGGCCGGTCCGGCGTTTGTTAAAACGCCGGAACCCAATTAATCATGGTATTCGCCGCGGTCCCACTTCTCGAGGAACTCGTCAAAGAAGTGCGGGTCAGCCTGAGCCTCGGCGTCGGCCTTGTTGCAGGCGTCGATCTTGGCGATCAGGGCGTCGTGCTCGGGAGTCTTCTCGTAGGGCTCCTCCAGGAAAGCGAGCATGATGTCGGCCATCAGGAACTCGCCGGTGATCTTGCCGCCAAAGCCCACGATGTTGGCGTTGAGCTCGCGACGGGCATACAGGGCAGAGGTCATGTCGCGGACCAGGGCGCAACGGGCGCCGGGAACCTTGTTGACAGCGTTGGTGATGCCGATACCGGTGCCGCACAGGGCCACGCCAAAGTCGGCCTTGCCGCTGGCAACAGCCTCGCCCACGGCCTTGCCGTAAATGGGATAGTGCGTGCGGCTGTGGCTGTAGGTACCGCAGTCGAGCACCTGGTAGCCGGCCTGCTCCAGGCGGTCGGCCAGATAAATCTTCTCGTCCGTAACGATATGGTCGCAACCGATTGCGATGGTCTTCTTCATCAGAACGTCCTTTCGTCTGAATTCACAAGTTGAGGTAGAAGTTCGAGTTCTCGGTGGCTCTCGTTAGGCCATCTTGTTGAGCATGTCGACACGGATCTGGTGACGACCGCCGGCGTACTGGGCGCGCAGGAACTCGCGGGCGATCTTCTTGGCGACCTCGGTGCCCACAACGCCCGGGCCCATGGTGACCATGCGCGAGCCGTTGTGCTCGCGGGTCATGTAGGCGGAGCGCTCGTCGGAAATGTTGGCGACGACCATGCCCTTCATCTTGACGGCGGCCATATAGGAGCCGACGCCGTACTTATCGAAGGCAAAGCCCTGGGAATCCTTGTGCTCCAGCAGGTCCTTGGCGACGGCGGTCGCGGAATCGACAAAGTCCGCGGCAGGGGTCTCGGAATAGTCGACGACCTCGTGACCGTCGGCGATGAGCATCTCCTTGATGGACTCCTTCATCGACATGCCGTCGGCATCGGAAGCGATTACAACCCTCATGACATCCTCCTTGAGAGATACGCAGGTGCGTAGTTTCTGTTTGGAAGTGTTGAATCGCGTTCAGGTCCGGGCATCTGAATGTGCGGTTCTTCACTGTTCATGTTTATTTGAACACATTCGAACAGCAACTGCAACAACTATTTGTTAATCTTTGTTCTTTTTTGAACAATTACCGTTCACGGGTGTTTGTTGACCGTTTGGGCCTGACGGAGGCATGGACGGTCACGCGCTCAACAAAAAGGGCGACCGAGAACGCATCTCGGCCGCCCTTCTTACGGTTCGATCTTTCAATACTCGCTTTGCCGTTTACTCAGTCTGCCCGCCCTTCTTGGCGTGCTTGGAGGGGGCACTCAGAAAACGACCCGTCAGATAATTCGTCGGGCCAGAGATATCGATCCCCAGCAGCGTATGCCCAAGCCACAAGAATGCAGCAAGCACCAGCAGCGGAATCACGCACGAAGTCACAATCATCACGATGACACCTTCGATCAGGTCGGTCACCTGCTGCACGATCTCGTCGGTCATCTGCTTGGCGCCGCTGGTCACCGACGTGACCAGGCTCGATGCCCCATCGGTCAACTGCTCAAGTACGTTCTTGGACTCCGTGGTCTCGGACTTTTTCTTGCTTGTTTTGGAGCTGGCGTCGGTCGATTTCTCCGTGGCGTCGGTCTTCTCCGCTGCGTCGGCCGCCTTTTGCTCGGCCTGTTCGATGCTCACCCGATACGTCTCATCGACCTTTTGCGACACCCACACGCTCGCGGGCACCAACGCCATGCCGATCATAGCGACCACCAGCACGCGCGTTGCCACGCGGCGCAGGACGGCGCTGGTGCTCCAGCGCCCGTGAATGCCAAGCGACACCGCAAAGAGTATGAGCGAGAATGGGATCAGGATGCCCAGGCCCACCGACCACAATATAGTAAGCAAGTATTTCTCGAGGTAGAGCACGGCGAGCACGATGCCCAGATTTCCCGAAAGCTGTGCCAGCTGCTCGGCGACCGGTGTTCCCGTGTCACCCGGCAGCGCGGTGATGCCCGCAGACAGCGCAACGCACGACGTCGTGAGCGCCAAAACGTTGCCCTTCTTTTGGTCGATGACCTCGATAGTTGAGTCCCAGGTCTTGGTGTCGGCAAAATGCGGACGAGCGACAAAGCCCGACAGAAGCGCCAGTAGCACGAGCGCAACGATGAACCCGATCTGCAACTTTTTGTTTGCACACACGACATCGGACAGGCTGGGTTGCAGCTCGGTCACTGTCGTATGCTCGGTTATTTGGACAGGGCGCCCGTGAGCCATCTCATGCGCGCCTTTCTTTTGAATCGATCCATTGTCCGGCATTTGGATACCTCCTCAGTCCGGCCTGTATTGCGGATGAAAGTATACCCACGAAGCAAAATATCCAACAGCGCTGAATAAGTTGCGGTGAAATAGGGACTGTTTTTGCTGTTAGAAGCCCCCTTCAGTCCCTATTTCACCGCAACTTAGGCTGAGGGACAGAAAAGCCCTGCCGCGGGTTGCGACAGGGCTTTTGGAAGGGGACTTGGTTGTGGGGGCTCGTTAGGCGAGCTTGGCCTCGAGATCGGCGATGCGCTTGTAGGCATCGATGGTAAAGCGTGTCTGCTTCTCCAGGATCATGGTGGTCATAAGGGTGTCCTGAGCGTGAGCCATGATGAAGGTCATCTCCATCTCGCCGCCGCCGGCCTCCTGCGAAAGCAGCTTGGTCTGCGTGTCGTGAGCACCGATGAGCGCATCGCTGGCATCCTTGTGCAGCTGCTCGGCCTTCTCAAAGTCACCCTCACGGGCAGCATCGAGTGCAGCGAGCAGGTCGGTCTGGGCGTCACCCGCGTATGCGACGATCTCGAATCCAACCATCGAGATTTCTTCTTTGGTTGCCATATTGCGTTCCTTTCACATATGAACCAATGGAGAGCATCGCGTCCGGGCATACGCGCTGCGTTGTGTATGCCAGAAACATTAACATTCAAACAAAAAAGAACAATCCAAAACGCAATTTGAAGCTATGAACGGTCGATTTTCACCCGTGAACGGTTTTTAAACTATTCTGAACAATATCGAACACAATTAATGGCGACCCAAACAGGTCCGCACCCTAGCGCAGACTGCGTACCGTATCGCCCTCGACGAGCACACCGGGGATCAGCATATGCTCCACGCCGGCCACGACGTCCTCGGCGCCGGCAATCTTGTCGACCGCCCACATGCCAACGCGCTTGTTATCAAAGCGCACCGTAGTCAAGCGACGATCGGGCACGATATCGCCCAGGCTATCGTCAACGCCCACCACGCTCACGTCCTCGGGCACGCGCTTCCCGCGCGACTCGAGCCCGCGGATGCAGCCATAGGCCATGGCATCGTTCGAAGCATAGATAGCCGTGCAGCTCGGATCGTCCGCCAATGCCTGCCCGGCGGCATATCCACTCTGCGCCGTCCAGTCGCCACGAACAAGCCGCGGCGGCTCAATGCCATGCGCGCGCAACGTCTCGCGCCAGCCCTCCTCGCGCTGCATGCCCGAAAGCGAGCGCTCGGGGCACGAGATAAAGTGCACGTTTTTGTGCCCCTGCCCCAGCAGGTACTCGACCACTTGGCGCGAGCAATCGAACTGGTCGTTGTCGACCGTCGAGCACAGCGGATGCTCCAGCATGGTAACGAGCACCGTCTGCATGCCGGGCAGCGGCTCAAAGGTGCCAAAGTCTGCCGGCATACGGTTCATTATCACGACCATGCCGTCCACCGGCAGCGCACTCATGCGCGACGACGCACTCTCGAGGGTATAGGGATGTCCATCTACTTTAGTAAGAGTGATGGCATAGCCGTGTTTGTCGGCCGCGGCAGCAAAACCCTCCATGCGGTCGAGGTTTCCGGTACCGGTGATGTTGAACATGGCGACGCCGACGGTCTTGAACTTGCCGCGGCGCAGCGACCGGCCGGCAAAGTTGGGTCGATACCCGAGCTCGCGCATGGCGGCACGCACGCGCTCCTTGGTCTCGGGGCGCACGCTGGGCGAATCGTGCACGGTGCGCGAGACCGTCTGCTCCGAGACGCCCGCAAGGCGTGCCACGTCCTTAACGGATACCGATTTTTTAACAGCCGCCATAGGTCGATCTTTCTATGTCAACGATGCCATCACGAGCATCCCAACAGACAAAATGAACGCCTCCAAGTATATCCAACGCCTCCCCCGCCATACGCTCACCACCCAAAACCTACCGTTCACCGACAATCCTGCATCCCCGAACGGCTTTTGTCGCTCAAATGTTAACGTTGCCATTGTGCAAACACAGAGCCACCGGGCGGCTCAAACGTTTACGCGCAAGGAATCGACGGTCCACAGGCACAGGGGCCACCGGTTCGCGTCTTTTTTTGTGTCACAAAATGGCAACGTCAACATTTTGGCAAACAAGGTCCAAACGTTACCATCGTTGCTAACCCACCGACTCTTAGGAGCTATGCATGGAGCAACTCATCGCCACCATCGAAAAGGGCCAGCCCCTTTTCAACGCGATCGCCCGCAACAAGTACCTCAAGGCGATCCGCGACGGCTTTATCTCCGTCATCCCCATCATCATCTTCTCGTCCATCTTCTGCCTGGTGGCCTCGGTCCCCAACATCTGGGGTTTCTACTGGCCCGATGACATCAACAACGCCCTGTGGAAGTGCTACAACTACTCCATGGGCATCCTGGCCATCGCCTGCGCCGCCACCACCGCCAAGCACTTCGCCGACGCTCAGAACCGTGACCTGCCCAAGAACAACCAGATCAACTTCATCTCCTGCATGTGCGCGGCCATCATCGGCTTCCTGCTGCTCTCGAGCGACACCATTTCCACGGACGCTGCCAGCGGCTTCAACACCACCTACCTTGGCTCCAAGGGCCTGTTGACCGCCTTCATCGCTGCGTTTGTGACCGGCATCATCTACAAGTTCTTCATTAAGCGCAACATCACCGTCAAGATGCCCGAGCAGGTTCCGCCTAACATCTCGCAGACCTTTAAGGACATCATCCCCTTCTCCGTCTGCATCACCGTCTTTTGGGTCTTTGACATCGTCTTCCGCTCTGCCTTTGGCTTCTGCTTTGCCCAGGGCGTCATCCAGGTGTTCCAGCCCCTGTTCACCGCCGCCGACGGCTACATCGGCCTCGCTGTGATCTACGGCGCCATGAGCCTCTTCTGGTTCGTCGGTGTCCACGGCCCCTCGATCGTCGAGCCTGCCATCGCCGCCGCCCTCGTTGCCAACATGACCGACAACCTGGCTGCTTACCAGGCCGGTCAGCACGCTTCTGCCGTCCTGACGCAGGGCGCCCAGTACTTCGTCGTCTGCATGGGCGGCACCGGCGCCACGCTCGTCCTCGTCTTCATGTTCTGCTTCCTGGCTAAGTCCCAGGAGATGCGTGCGGTCGGTAAGGCCTCCATCGTCCCGGTCTGCTTCGCCGTCAACGAGCCGCTGCTGTTCGCCGCGCCCATCGTACTCAACCCCGTCTTCTTTGTCCCGTTTGTCTTTGCCCCGATCGCCAACGTCTGGATCCTCAAGGTCTTTATCGACTTCCTGGGCATGAACGGCTTTATGTACACCCTGCCTTGGACCGTTCCCGGCCCCATCGGCACCATCATGGGCCTGGGCTTCCAGTCACTCGCCTTTGTGATGCTCGCCGTCATCCTGGTCGTCGACTTCCTTCTGTACTATCCGTTCTTCCGTGCCTATGACGCCCAGAAGTGCGCCGAGGAGGCCGAGATCTCCCAGGAGGAGCTCGCCGCCAAGAACGCCGAGAAGGCTGCCAAGCTCAACGACGCCTTCCAGGGCAAGGCCGATGCCAAGAGCGTTGCCGACGGCGCCGCTGCCGAGGCCGTGAAGACCGACGCCCCCGCCGCTGCAGCCCCCGCCGCCGAGGCCACGGCCGCCAGTGACCTTAACGGCAAGCGCGTGCTCGTGCTCTGCCAGGGCGGCGGTACCTCGGGCCTGCTCGCCAACGCGCTGGCCAAGGCCGCCAAGGAGCGCGGTATCGACCTGGAGACCGCTGCCGACGCCTATGGCAACCACGTGGATATGCTCCCCGACTATGACCTGGTCGTCCTGGCCCCGCAGGCCGCGAGCTACCTCGCCGACCTGCAGAAGGACTGCGAGCGCGTGGGCAACAAGTGCGTCGCCTGCCGCGGCAAGCAGTACATCGAGCTCTCCCAGAACGGCGACAAGTCTCTCGCCTTCGTGAGTGAGCAGCTCTCCCTTTAGTCCGCTGTTCTAACGAACAGCGGCCGGCTCGACGCTGCGCGGCGCCCAGCCGGCCAGATTGCCGCTCAACTTCGGCGGCGCGACCACAAGGTCAGCGCCGTCTTGTTTCGGGGCAATCTGACTCGCCTGGACGCCGCTCGCTGACTTTGACTCCTACTGCATCGTTTTCATTATTCAAATGATTGGATCCTTTATCATGTCCGTTAACCCCGCCAGCGTCACCAACCCGCCCGCGCAGTTTCCCGAGGACTTTGTCTTTGGCGGCGCCACCGCTGCCTACCAGGTAGAGGGCGAGACCCGCACTCACGGTAAGGGCAAGGTTGCCTGGGACGACTTCTTGGAGACCCAGGGCCGCTTCTCCCCCGATCCCGCTTCCGACTTCTACAACCAGTATCCCGTCGACCTGGAGCTGTGCGAAGAGTTCGGCATCAACGGCATCCGTCTCTCCATCGCCTGGAGCCGTATCTTCCCCAACGGCACCGGCGAGATCAACCCCGAGGGCGTGCAGTTCTACCACGACCTCTTCGCCGAGTGCCACAAGCATCACGTCGAGCCGTTCGTCACGCTGCACCACTTCGATACGCCGCTCCCCCTCTTTGAGAAGGGCGACTTCCTCAACCGCGAGACCATCGACGCCTTTGTGGACTTTGCCACCTTCTGCTTTAAGGAGTACGCCGACCAGGTGACCTACTGGTTCACCTTTAACGAGATCTGGGCCGACGCGTCCAACACCTACATCGAGGGCACCTTCCCCGGCGGTGTTAAGGCGCATCTGGCCGAGGCCTTCCAGTGCGAGCACAACATGATGCTCGCCCACGCCAAGGCAGTGCTCGCCTTCCACAACGGCGGCTTTAAGGGCAAGATCGGCGTCATCCAATCGCTGGAGTTTAAGTACCCGCTCAACGAGAACGACCCTGCCGACATCAAGGCAGCCAACAACGAGCACGTGCTGCAGAACCAGTTCCTGCTCGACGCCACCTTCCGCGGCGACTACGCGCCCGACACGCTCGAGTGCGCTAACCGCCTGGCCGCCGTCTCGGGCGGCACCATCGAGATCCTGGACGAGGACCTCGAGATCATGCGCGAGGCTGCGCTCTACAACGACTACCTGGGCGTTAACAACTACCAGTGCCGTTTCCTCAAGGCTTACGATGGCGAGAACGACCTGCACCACAACGGTACGGGCGAGAAGGGCACCGGCCGTTGGCGCGTCAAGGGCATTGGCGAGCACGTGAACAAGCCCGGCATTCCCACCACCGACTGGGACTGGATTATCTACCCCGAGGGCCTGTTCGACCTGCTCGTCTACATTAAGCAGCGCTACCCCAACTACAAGCAGATCTTCATCACCGAGAACGGCATGGGCTACAAGGACCCCTACAAGGACGGCTTTGTGGACGACCAGCCGCGCATCGACTACATCGAGCAGCACCTGCGCTGGCTGCTCAAGGCCATGGAGGTCGGCGTCAACGTGGGCGGCTACTTCCTGTGGAGCCTGCAGGACCAGTTCTCCTGGACCAACGGCTACAACAAGCGCTACGGCTTCTTCTACGTTGACTTTGAGACCCAGAAGCGCACGCCCAAGGCAAGCGCCTACTGGTACAAGCACGTTGCCGAGACCCGTCGTCTGGACTAGCGACTCGCAGCCAGCGGGATCGTCCCGCGCACATAACCTGCTCCCCATTTCTCTAGCCGGAGGCGGCACGTCACACAACGCGCCGCCCCCGGCTTTTTGGTTTTGGGCGGGCTGACGGCGGGGCGTTTGTCTCGGTCTGTAACATCTTGAACGGTTTTTCGGTCCCAACTGTTACAGATCGAGACAAACCCGAGGACCGTTCCAACAAAATCTCGATCTGTAACATGTAGCCCACTTTTGACCGTCTACCTGTTACAGAATGAGATAAACGCGCAGTCCCATCCCCTCAATCTAAATCTGTAACATCTAGCTGAGTTTTCTGCCCCTACCCGTTACAGATCGAGACATATCGCACGGGCCACCTGCACAATCTCGATCTGTAACATCTGGTCGAGTTTTTCGGTCCCAACTGTTACAGATTGAGATGAACGGACCGAGCAGGCCTACGCCCGCAGGTCCCTTACGCTGGAGCGCTCGACCAGCACGCCGGAGACGAGCGTACGGCTTCTGGAACTCGGGGCTTCCAGACCTGCGACGACCTCGTTAAGCGCACGGATGCCCAACTCACGGTGGCGGAACTTCACCGACGTCAAAATCGAATTGGGAATCGTCTTATAGAGCTCGTCGTCGAAGCCGATCACGGACACATCATCGGGCACACTGAGCCCTTTGTCACGTAGAGCCATCATCACGCCGTTTGCCATGCAGTCGTTAGCGGCGAGGACCGCCGTGCAATCGGGTTTATCGGCAAGCACAAGGCCCGCGGCATAGCCACTATCCGCATTCCAATCGCCTTGCAGAGGCTCAGGCGGCTCAATGCCACGCGCCTCGAGCGCTGCGCGCCAGCCCTTCATACGGCACTGACTCGACAGCGATTCTTCCTTACCGGCAACGAAGTACACATTCTTGTGCCCGTGATTCAAAAAGTACTCGCACGCCATACGCGCGCCGCCCTCTTGGTCGTCACTGACGGTAGAGCAGGTGGGATGCTCCATGGGCGTGATAATCACGGTCTTGAGATCCTTCGGCGCCTCAAACGTATCGAAGTCGTCGACCATCTGACGCAGGTTGAAGATCATGCCGTCGACAGGCAGCTGCGACATCCTGCGCGCCGCATCGGCAAGGGTCATCTTCTCCCCTGCCCGCTTTTTGATCATCGTGAGCGCAAAACCGCGCTCTTCGGCGGCATCGGCGATACCGTCGATCATGTCCACGGCGCCGCCCGACAAGTGGAACATCACCACGCCGATGCACCCGTAACGGCCCAACTTGAGTGAACGCGCGGCAAAGTTCGCCCGGAACCCAAGCTCCTCCATGGCCGCATGGACCCTATCGCGCGTCGACTCACGCACGCTATCAGGCTCGTTGATCACGCGCGACACCGTCTTGAGAGAAACGCCCGCGGCAACTGCCACATCGTTCATTGAGACATTTTTCTTGTCCATCGTTGCCATTACTGCTCCAGACGCATCCGCATCGTTCGTTTTCTGCGTTCTAGCATACACTACCTGCCCGACTGATAAATCAACCGTTTACCGGACAATATCGACCACTCACCCGTATATCCTTGTTGCTCTTCCAAAAATGTCTTACGTTGTCATTAACGAAATGACAACGTTGTCATTTCGCAATGCCTTCCTTAAGCAGGAAGGCTTCCGGGCAGTCCTGACCATCCATCGACGACCAGTTCCATCCACATGCATCGCGCATCAAGTAGCAAAGGAGCTCCATGGACGCCATCGTAAAGATGCTCGAGAAGCATCAGCCGTTCTTCGAGAAGATCTCGAGGAACATCTACCTCCAGGCCATCAAGGACGGATTCCTCGGGTGCATGCCCATCGTCCTCACCTCCTCGATCTTCCTGCTGATCGCCACGCTTCCCGGCGTGGTCGGCATCACGTTGCCCCAACCGCTCATCGACTGGTGCAATAAGCTGTACAACTTCACCATGGGCGTCATGGGCATCATGGTTGCCGGCACCACCGCCAAGAACTTCACGGCATCCATGAACCGTCGCATGCCCGCCGGCAAGGTGCTCAACGACGGCTCCACCATGGTGGCCGCCCAGTGCAGCATGCTTTTGCTCGCCGTTACGCAGTTCACCACCAAGTTCAACGGCTCCGAGCTTTCGGTCTTCGACTGCACCAGCATGGGTACGCGCGGTCTGTTCTCGGCCTATATCGCCGCGTTCATTACCGTGTGGGTCTATAAATTCTGCGTCTCGCGCGATCTGACCATTAAGCTGCCCAAGGAGGTCCCGGGCGCTATCGCTCAGAACTTCCGCGACATCATCCCCTTCGGCGGTGCTGTCATCATCTGCGGCATCATCGATGTGGTTGTGCGCAACCTCATGGGCGTTCCGTTCTCCGAGCTGCTTATCAAACTGCTCTCCCCGCTCTTTACCGCTGCAGAAACCTATCCTGGCCTTATCCTTATCCAGGCAGCCACCGCGTTCTTCTGGTTCATCGGCGTCCACGGCCCCTCGATCGTCCAGCCGGGCATCGACCCTATCCGCCTTGCCAACCAGGCCGAGAACCTGCAGGTTCTGCTGGCAGGCGGCCACCCCGCCCACTCCCTCACCTTTAACATGTCACTCGTGGGTGAGTTCGGCGGCACCGGCGCCACGTTCATCGTGCCGCTTCTGCTGATTCTCTTTATGAAGTCCAAGCAGCTCAAAGCCGTCGGTAAGGCCTCGATTGTTCCTGTTGCCTTTGCTGTCAACGAGCCGCTGCTCTTTGGCGCGCCGATGATCCTTAACCCCTACATGCTCATCCCCTTTGTTGCCGCCGGCTGCGTCAACGTGAGTGTTGCCAAGTTCTTTATCGATAACGTGGGCATGAACGGCTTCTCCTTCGTGGTGCCTTGGGCTACCCCTGCCCCCATCGGCATCTTCATCACCACGAACTTCCAGCTTATCGCCCTGGTATTTGTCGCGATCATCATCTTGCTGGACGCCATCATCTACCTGCCGTTCTTGAAGGCGTACGATAAGCTGCTCTGCGACCAGGAGGCCGAGCGCGCCGCCGAGCTGGGTCTCGAGTCCGATGGCGCCGCTGCCATCGCCGCCAACTCCTCTGCACCCGCTGTCGAGCAGGCCACCGCTTCCGTCGAGCCGACCGCCGCTGCCGTCGACAGCAAGCCTGTCGCCGATCAGCCCGAGCCCGCTGCCGATGCATCCGCCAAGAAGGATGTCGATGGCCTGAAGGTCCTCGTCCTGTGCGCCGGCGCCGGCACCTCTGCCATGCTCGCCAACGCCATCAAGGAAGGTGCCGCACAGACCGGAGAGAACATCGCTTCCTCCGCAGGTGCCTATGGCCAGCACACCGCCATCATGGATCAGTACGACGTCATCGTGCTCGCCCCGCAGGTTCGTAGCTACTACAACGACATGAAGGCCGACACCGATCGTCTGGGCATTAAGCTGCTCGCTCCCCGCGGTAAGGAATATATCGACCTTACTCGCGACCCCGCTGGCGCCATCAAGTGGCTCCGCGAGAACCTCGACTAGTTCCTCCCTCTGTTGGTGCCCGGATCCCCAGTTCGGGCACCTCTCCCTATTCGTATCCCACAGAAAGGATGACTCATGACCAATCCCATGCAGTTCCCCGACGGCTTTGTGTTTGGCGGCGCCACCGCCGCTTACCAGGTTGAAGGCGAGACCCGTACGCACGGCAAGGGCAAAGTGCCCTGGGACGATTTCCTGGCTGCTCAGGGTCGCTTCTCCCCCGATCCCGCAAGCGACTTCTACAACAAATATCCGGTCGATATCGACTTGTGCCAGCGCTTCGGCATCAACGGTATTCGCGTCTCCATCGCTTGGAGCCGTATCTTCCCCAACGGCACCGGTGAGATTAACCCCGAGGGCGTCGCCTTCTATCACGAGCTTTTTGCCACCTGCAACAAAGCTGGCGTTATCCCCTATGTCACGCTCGACCACTTCGATACGCCCGAGGCCTTCTACCAGGACGGCGGCGAGGGCTTCTTGACGCGCACGACCATCGATGCCTTCGTCGAGTACGCCAAGTTCTGCTTTGCCGAGTTCACCGAGGTCAAGCACTGGTTTACCTTTAACGAGATTCCCGCGACCGCCGAGGGCAGCTTTATCGTCGGCAACTGGCCGCACGGCGAGAAGTATCGCCTGGACAAGGCCTTCCAGCTCATGCACAACATGATGGTGGCCCACGCCAAGGCTGTCGTCGCCTTCCACGAGGGCGGCTTTGAGGGCGAGATCGGCATTGTCCAGAACCTGGAGCCCAAGTATCCCCTCGACCCCAACAACGCCGCCGACTGCGAGGCAGCTCGCATGGCCGACGTCATCAACAACCGCTGGGTACTCGACGCCACCTTCCGCGGCCACTATGCAGCCGACACCATGGAGGCTGCGACCAAGCTGGCCCATATCGCCGGCGGCGAGCTCGACGTCCGCGACGAGGACATCGCCGCGCTGACCGCCGCGCTCCCCTACAACGATTGCCTGGGCGTCAACACCTACAAGTGCCAGTTCCTGCGTGCCGCCGAGGGCGAAAACGACATCAACCACAATGGCACCGGCGACAAGGGCTCCTCGCGCTGGTTCCTCAAGGGCGTGGGCGAGTCATGCGTGCGTGAAGGCGTACCCACCACCGATTGGGACTGGATCATCTATCCCGAGGGCCTCTACGACCTGCTGCTGCGCATTAAGAACGATTACCCCAACTACAAGAAGATCTACATCACCGAGAACGGCATGGGCTATAAGGACGACTTTGAGGACGGCTTTATCGACGATGCCCCTCGCATCGACTATATGCGCCAGCATCTCGCGTGGATCCTCAAGGCAATCGACGGCGGCGTAAACGTCGACGGTTACTTTGTGTGGTCGCTGCAGGACCAGTTCTCCTGGACCAACGGCTATAACAAGCGTTACGGCCTGTTCTACATCGACTTTGAGACCCAGAAGCGCTATCCCAAGGCGAGCGCGTACTGGTACAAGAACGTCGCGGAGACCGGCCTGCTCATGGCCTAGTTTCAGCCACATACCCCTTGTCGGCCGCATGCGAATCCCCCACGGGATCGCATGCGGCCTTTTTGTTTTCGCTCGGGCGGGATCCGCATGTTTATCTCGATCTGTAACATCTGACAGGGTTTTTCGGTCCTAACTGTTACAGATCAAGACAAACGAATGGGCCGCTCCGTAAAATCTCAACCTGTAACACGTAGCCGAGTTTCTCGTTCCTACCTGTTACAGATTGAGACAATCAGATGGCGGAACCCGCTCTTTCCAAGCAGCCATGGTGCGCACTTCTATCCTTGTTTTCGGTATCACGAACATACTTTCGGTATCATTTCATGGTAATATGATACCGAAAGTATGTTCGTGATACCGAAAGGAACCTCATGCGCCAGTTCGATTACGCCACAGTTCCAGCGGAACTCGAAGCAACTCCGATCACTAACCTCCTTCTCTCAATACGAGAATACAAAGGCAGGCAGCTTGTTCTGAGCCAAGTCAAACCCGAGCTTCTATCATCCCTTATGGAGGAGGCCAAGATCCAAAGCACCCAATCCTCCAACGGACTTGAGGGAATCGTTACCACGCAAAAAAGACTCAAAGCGATCATGGCGTATTCCACCAAACCAAGCTCCCGCGCAGAGGAAGAGATTGCTGGGTACCGAGACGTGCTATCGCTTATTCACGAGCACCACGATTCCATCCCCATCACGCCGTCGGTCATTCTGCAGCTACATCGTGACCTCATGGCACATACAGCCATCTCATATGGGGGCCATTGGAAAGATAGCGATAACGAAATCGTCTCCATCGACGATCAGGGCAATCGATATGTGCGCTTTAGGCCCCCTTCGGCCCTAGCAACCCCGGGGCTTATCGAAGAAGCTTGTAAATCTCTCAACGATGCTTTATCTCGCCAAGTCTGCGACCCTCTCCTTATATCATTCCGCTTCATCTTCGATTTTGTCAGCATTCATCCCTTCAACGATGGCAATGGCAGGATGAGTCGACTCCTCACAACGCTGCTGCTCGAAAAGACTGGATACGACGTTGCGCGTTATATCAGCATCGAACGACTCATCGAGGACAACAAGGCGCTTTATTACAACGCACTCGCTGCTAGCTCCACCGGATGGAATGAAAATCAAAACACGGAGGCACCCTTTATCCGTTTCATGCTCGGAACCACTTTGGCCGCCTACCGACAGCTCGAGGAGCGCACCTTGGTAAGATCCAGTGTCCGCCCCGTGTCGAAGCAAAATCGAATCGCCGTTCTATTTCAACAGAGGCCCGGCGTCATAAAGAAATCCGACATCCAGTCCAACAGCCCGGATATCAGCGAAGTGACGATAAAACGGACCCTCAGCCAGCTTGTTAGTTGCGGTGCAATCGAAAAAACAGGGGCAGGTCGTTCAACGGGCTACATACTCAAAGACGCCCACGCTCTGGAATTATTCATGCAATCCACAACACCCGATGGCGAGCAGGCAATTACAAAAGAATCCCCAAAGAATAAGATCCTTGAGCGCATGAACCGAGCCGAGGATGAATGCAGCGAGGGACTCTACGAAGACTACGATTCATTCTCAAGGGACATCAGGGCAAAATACGGAATCTAGCCATTTCTCGGAATGACCCCGTTCTTGCTATCCGCGTACATTTGCGCGTCATTTCGTGTCACGTTGACGCGCAAAATGACGCGCAAATTTTTACGTGTCATTTTTTTGACGCGCAAATGGCGTTTTTAGTTTTACGTGTCATTTTGCGTGTCAATATGCCCCGGTAATCCCCAGCCCCAGCAGGGATGCCGGAATTATCGCCTGCTTCGCTAGTTAGCAAATGACCTGCGTGTGCTCCTCGATGGCGGCGCGGTCTTCTGCCGAGATACTCGGCTCGCATACCACGGCGTCCAGACTGTCCAGGCGGCAGAAGGTGTAGAAGTCGCGCTTGCCGATCTTGCTGGAGTCGGCGATGAGGTAGCGCGAATCGGCCTTGCTAAAGGCGAGCTGCTGGATGCGGCCCTCGTCCATGTTGGATGTGGATACGTCGCCATCCAAAATGCCGTTCGCGCCGATAAAGGCGGCGTCGATCCCCAGTGCGCGCAGGGTGTCCTCGGCCGTGGGGCCCACAAAGGCGGCAGTGCGGCGGCGGTACATGCCACCCACCAGGCACAAGTCGCAGTCCTCGCGCTCCTCGAGCAGGTTGAACACCGAAAGCGAGTTGGTCACGATGCGCAGGCGAAACGCCGGCAGCATCGAGGCCATCTGTTCAACCGTGGTGCCCGTACCCAAGAAGATAGTCGAGCCCTCCTCGATAAGCTCCACGGCACGGCGCGCGATCTGCAGCTTTTCCTCAGCATGCTTGGTGCGCTTTTCGCTGTGCGAGTACTCATGGCGCAGCATGGCATGGGGGCGACCCTGTGCACTGCGAGCTCCACCGTGCACACGCTCAATCTCGCCCAGGCTCGCAAGTTCCTCAAGGTCGCGGCGGATCGTCATGTCCGAGACACCTAATGCATCAGAAATCTCTTTAACCGAGACCGTTCCCTGCTCCTCGAGCAACTGACGAACCCTATCCTGTCGCTCTGCCTTAATCACGATGAGTCCTCGCTGTTCCACGCATACATCAATTCAAACAGTAACGAACAAATTGTATCAGACTCGCGCGGACCAAAAATGAACGCTTCAACTGCGCCTTCATTACTTTTTTTAAGAAAAATACCCCCTGCTTTAGTGGGGTGTAGTGATAATCTCGCCTGTTCGCGCTACAGTTTGTCCGAAATACCTCGATGTTAGGAACCAAATGATCACTTCCGAGCTTTTCGGCACCGCGCCGTGCGGTACCCCCGTTCATCGCTACACCCTCAACGGGCCCGAGATCTGCGTTCGCATTATGGACTACGGCGCCACCGTTCTGGGCATTGACGTACCCGACATCCCCGGCAACGTACGCGATGTGGTGCTGGGTTTCGATAAGCTCGAGGATTACTTTGACAACCCCGCCTGCTTTGGCGCGACCATCGGCCCCGTGGCCAACCGCACCGCAGGCGCCACGATCACCATCGATGGCACGGACTGGCACATGCCGGCCAACGAGGGCACCAACAACCTGCACAGCGACCTTGAGCATGGCCTGCACAAGCGCGTGTGGGACGTTGAGCTCGATGAGGCCCACAATGCCGTGCGCATGACCACTTCGCTTGAGGACGGCGAGCTGGGACTTCCCGGCAACCGCACGTTTACGGCCGTGTTTACCGTGACGCCGACGGGCCGCTTCCGTATCGAGTACAGCTGCGAGAGCGACCGCGCCACCTACGTGTCCATGACCAACCACACGTACTTTAACCTTGCCGGCCATAATGCCGGCATGGACTGCGAGCACTTCTTTGTTGCCAACGCTGCTCACTACCTGCCCATCGACGACCAGAACATCCCCACTGGCGAGATCGCTCCGGTCGAGGGCACGCCGTTTGACTTCCGTGAGCTGCGTCCCGTCGCACCCGGTATGGAAGCCGACGATCCGCAGATTAAGCAGGCCCGTGGCTACGACCACTGCCTGTGCATCGGCGGCTATCAGTACGGCCGCAACCTTCGCCGCGCCCTGCATGTTGAGGAGATGTGGACCGGCCGCGAAATGGATTACTACACCACCGCGCCGGGCGTGCAGCTCTACACCGGCAACTGGCTGGGCGACGAGCACGCCAAGGACGACGCCAACTATGGCTGGGGCGCCGGCTTTGCCCTCGAGGCCGAGATGTATCCCGATACGCCGCACCACGTGCTGTTCCCCCAGGGCATCGTGGGCCCGGGTCACCCCTACAGCAATGTGATCGAGTATCACTTTATGAGGCACTAAGCCCACTACGCGACATATCGCACAGCAGCGCCCGCCGGCACCACCGCCGACGGGCGCCTTTTCATCCCTAGGGCTCAATTTCGCTGTCACTGTATGAGTGGCATATCAAAACTATGCCCATTTACTACGTTTGGTCGAGGATGCTCGACCATGCACCGTTTTTTCTATAATTAGCAAGCCGTCTACCTGCGGTTTTGTTTTTCGCAAATTCGGCATGCTCGGCGATAGCCGATCAAACGTAGTAAACAGGCATAGTTTTTGACAGGCGGCATCGCGCGCATCCTTCGCGAGGGCAAAATGATCCGTTTTCCTCCGTCCCCAAGGGATCAGTTGAGCAGATTGTCGATTGGGTCGGGGTTGGAGCTGGGGAGGCAACGGATTTCTAGCTCTATGCCGAGTTCTTGTAACTCTTTGAGGGCGGCGACGTCCGTATCGTTTACAGCGACTGCGGGCGTTACGGGACGCTTGCACTCCCCCGCCTGCATGTGACCTATGCTGATCTTGGTGATGGGCACGCCGCCCTTAACCAGCGCCAGCGCGTCCGCAGGCGACGCTACCATGATCAGGATCCATTGGCGCGGCGTTGCAGTATGTATGACGTCAATCGTCCTTTGCACCGAGAAGAACCGTGTCCACACGCCCTCGGGCGCCGCCACCCTCATAGGTGCCCACCTTCGCGAATCCGCCGCAATCTCGTCGTTGACGATCAGGACAAGATTGCTGCCCACAGCCTCGTTCCACAGCTCGACATCCTGCCCATAGATAAAGCGGTCGTCAATTCGTGTAAGAAGGATCTTGGGTTGAGCCATGGCAGCCCCATTCTGGTTGAGACCCGTAAGAGCAAGACATCACGCCTTCAATATTAGTGCATTTAAAATGAGAAAAGCCGCCAGAACACTTGCGCGGATTTGCGATGTCCCGTATCATAGACAGCCGTTGACGCCTCAGTTGCGTCACCACATGGCCGCCAGCGTAGCTCAGTTGGTAGAGCACCGCTCTCGTAAAGCGGGGGTCACCGGTTCGAGCCCGGTCGCTGGCTCCATTGCACAAGATAGCCGCCTTCGGGCGGCTTTTTTGTTACCGATTTTGAGTGTGCGCGCCAATCCATACATCGCCACATCGACAGTTCCCCTATTCAAAAACAGAACCCCGCCAACCGTGATTTCCCTAGGGGGAACACGGTTAGCGGGATCCTAGCGTGATTCCCATAGGGAAAACACGCTCACGCACGAACAGCTCAGCCGAGCAGCGCGCTACTCCTCCCAGTAGGCGTCGGCAAGCAGCTTAAAGCAGATCTTCTTGACCGGCTGTGCGCCATCGCCCGGGAACTCGAGCGTGGGCATATGAGGCTCGCCGGCAACGAACAGCGCAAACTTGTCGTCGGCCAGATCACCGGCGATCGAGGCGTCGGAATCGACCAGATCGTAGTCATCCTTCTCGTCAAACTCCTGAACCAGCGTCAGGCTGCCCGTGGCGACCTTAAAGGCCTCGCGACCCTCGACGTCGATCTGAAGGTCGTGATAGCGCTGATGCGTCTCATAGTGAGCGTCGGCCTCGGGACGCGTCGTGGGGGCCATGACGTTCGCAAAGACCTTGTCGCCCAGAATCGGATGGCTGCCGACCTCGAGCTCCGCCGGATCGTTCTCCTCGAGCCAATCGATCAGCACATCGAGGCCCTTGAGCATGCCGCGGTATTCCTCGATATCGCCCAGTGCACCGTAAATCATCTAAATCCCCTCTCGGATCGTCTCTTTGGCAGCTACTCGGTAAACGCGTTACCGACGCTGTTGCCGCCCACATACGTCTCGACCAGGGTAAGGTCGGGATTGAACACGACAAAGTCGGCGTCGCGCCCCGGCATAATGCTACCGCACTTGTCGTCGACGTGGGCAGAGCGCGCCGGCACCTCAGTTGCCATGCGAATAGCGATATCGGCGCTGGCAAGGCCCCAGTCGACGATGTTCTTGACACCCTGCGCGAGCGTGAGCACCGAGCCGGCGATGGCGGAGCCGTCGGCGAGCCAGCACAAGTTGTCCTTCATGATGACATCCATGCCGCCACTGGTGTACTTGCCCTCAGGCATACCACCGCAGCCCAGGCAGTCGGTGATGAGCACCGTATGCTGCCAGCCCTTGGCCTGCAGCAGTGCCTTGATGGCAGCAGGGTTCACATGCTTGCCGTCGCAGATGATCTCGGCATACGTGTTGGGGGTGGTCATGGCAGCGCCCACAACGCCCGGCTCACGGTGATGCAGGCCGCGCTGGCCATTGTAGGTGTGGGTAAAGCAGCTGGCGCCAGCGTTAATAGCTGCGGCGCACTCGTCATAGGTAGCGTCGGAGTGGCCGATGCAGGTCACCACGCCCTTGGCGTTCAGGGCAGCTGCGTAGGCGGCAGCGCCATCGCGCTCGGCTGCCATGGCGCTCTTGACGATGCGTCCGCCAGCAGCCTTCTGCCACTCGTCAAAGATTTCCTCGGACGGGTCAATCAAAAAGGCGGGGTTCTGGGCGCCCACGTGCTTCATGGTAAAGAAGGGGCCCTCCAGGTAGATGCCCTGAATGCGGGCACCACAGAACTCGGGACCGCGTTCCTCGTCAGCCTGGGCGATGGCAGCGCAGGCGTCCTTGATCTGCTCCACTCCGTCGGTAAAAGTCGTGGGCAGCCAGCTGGTGGTGCCGCGTCGAGCGAGCTCGGTCGAGCTGATGTTGATGCCCTCGGCATCGTTATCAGTCGTGGCATGGTTATAGAAGCCGTGGATGTGGGTGTCCACCATGCCCGGCGCAATCCACGTGCCCGTGTAGTCCTTGATCTCGCAATCGGGCTCATCGGCCTGCCAGGCGCCAAAGACGCCGTCTTCGACCATAAGATAGCCGCCCAACTGCGGCCCCGCCGGCAAAAAGAACTTGTCGGCCTTGATAGCATACGTGCTCATCTAAGCTCCCGTACTCGCAGTGCGTTTTAGGGCGGGTCAAAAACCACTGCTTTGTTCATTTGAGCGATTGTTCGTTGTTTCCTATCGCTCCGCGCATTTTGCACCCGTCTCAAAATGCACTGAGCGGTTTATACCCAATAACGCTAGACAGCGCGGTTGTGGTAGACCTTGTACTTAAACTGGTCGGCACGCGCAACCGAACGCGTATATTCGATGACCTCGTTGTTCATGTCATAGGTGGTGCGGATCAAATCCAGGACCGGCGCACCTTCGGCAATCTCGAGCAGACGGGCGTCCGAATGCCGGGCGATGCTCGCATAGAACTCTTCCTCGGCCAGACGAACTTTCTCGTGAAAATCCTGCTCGATCATGTCGTACAGAGATTTGTTCTCGATCATGGGACGCTTGAGCGCAAAGAACTTGCGGCTCGGCAGATACGTGCACTCAATCATGAGCGGTACATTATCGGCGATACGTAGGCGCTTGATCTTGTACAGACGCTCGCCCAGGCGCGCGTTCATCTCAACCGCGATATTCTTATCAGCCTCGACTTCGGTGAACTCAAGAATCGTCGTCTTGGGCACACGCCCGATGGCCTTCATCTGCTCGGTAAAGCTATAGGTTTGCGTGAGGTTTGCCGTTTGCAGCGAGCGATCGCACACCATGGTTCCGCGACCACGTTGACGAACCACGAGACCCAAACGCTCAAGCTCCTGAAGGGCGAGACGAACCGTCGTGCGCGAGAGCCCGTAGCGTTCCGATAGATCGCGCTCGGACGGCAGATAGTCGCCAGGGCGAAGTTCGTGATCGATTTTATCGGTCAGCAAATCGACGAGCTGATCGTACAAAGGCTGTTTGCGTGCTCCCATTGCCATGATGAAACCTGCCGGATAAATGACTCGAAATTGGTTGTAACCAGACACCACGTACTATAACAGCTAATAATTGATAACAGCAGGTCAACCCGTATATTTCAAGAATGTTTGACCGTGCCAAATCAACAGCCACTGATACCAATTCCACTGCTGCATTACAAATCGTGGTAGTAAAAAAGGGCCGCCCCCGCGGAGCGGGACGACCCTTTTGCAAGACACAACGTCCTAGAGGCTTAGAGAAGCTTCTTGAGCTCCTCGGCAACAGCCTGGACCTGCGTGCCGATGATGACCTGGGTAGCACCCTTGTCCATCTTCATGACACCCAGAGCGCCAGCCTTCTTGCAGGCAGCCTCGTCGACCAGAGCGGAATCGCCGAGCTCGAAGCGCAGGCGAGTAGCGCAGCAGTCAACGGTCTTGACGTTCTCCTTGCCACCGACGGCAGCGAGAACAGCGGCAGCCAGAGCAGCGAACTTATCGTTGCCAGCAGCGGCGGTAGCGGAGGTCTCCTCGACATCCTCATCCTCGCGACCAGGGGTCATGAGGTCGAACTTGGTGATGGCGAAGCGGAACACGAGGTAGAACACGACGAAGGCAGCGATGCCCAGCGGGATGATCGCCCAGGTGTTGGCAGCAGCCGGGAGGCTAGCGGAGAACAGGAGGTCGGTAGCACCAGCGGAGAAGCAGAAGCCAGCACGGAAACCGACATAGTAGGTGATGACGGTGAAGATGCCGTACAGGGCAGCGTACACGACGTAGAGCGGGAAGCACAGGAACATGAAGCCGAACTCGAAGGGCTCGGTGACGCCGCAGACGAAGGCGCAGATAGCAGCGGAGACAACCAGGCCGATAGCAGCCTTCTTGTTCTTAGCGGTCTGAACCATAGCCAGGGCAGCACCCGGGATACCGAACATCATGCAGGGGAAGAAGCCAGACATGTACATACCGAGGCTCCACTTGACGTCAGCGGAGGTCTCGCCAGCCCAGAAGTGGGTCAGGTCGCCCAGGCCGATGGTGTCGAACCAGAACACGTTGTTCAGAGCGTGGTGCAGACCGGTCGGGATGAGCAGACGGTTGAGGAAGGCATAGATGCCAGCGCCGATGCCGCCCATAGCAGCGATACCCTCGCCGAGAGCAACGAGTGCACCGAAGATGAGGGGCCAAGCGAAGAGCAGGACAACGGAGACCACGATGCAGATGACGGCGGTCATGATGGCAACGCAGCGCTTGCCGGAGAAGAATGCCAGCCAGTCGGGCAGACGGGTGTCCTTGAACTTGTTGTAGCAAGTGCCGCCGATGATGGCAGACAGGATACCGATGAAGGAGTTACCAGCGATCTTGGAGAACGCGATGCCCTCGGTAGTGGCGAGCCAAGCGGCCTGGGCGTCGGCGTCCATGCCACGGATGGTGCCAACCACAGCGGGGTTGAGCAGCTGCTGGATCATCAGGAAGGCAACGAGGCCAGCGAGGCCAGCGGTGCCGTCGTGATCGTCGGCGAGGCCGACAGCGGCGCCGACTGCGAACAGCCAGGCCATGTTATCGATAAGAGCGCCGCCTGCCTTGATGAGCAGGAAGCCGGCGGTGTAGGCAAAACCGGTAGTGTCACCGGCAGCACCCATGACTGCGGGGGCGAGCAGGTAGCCCACGCCCATAAGAATACCTGCGACGGGAAGCGCCGCGACGGGAAGCATCAGCGCCTTGCCGAGCTTCTGGAGGTACTTCATCATATGGTATCTCCTCCAACCTTTCTTTCGTTGTTTACCAACGAGTTCCATGTCCGCGCCTTCTGCATACCGACTTCTCCGCTTGCCGGCATTTAAGCGCAAACTTAGTCAACCCAGTCCCTTTTCTCGGGTTGCTGGTATGTACCGTAGCACACACCTCATTCAAACGTCCACCACATTTCGCTCAAATTACTTTTCCGTTGCCAAACGGTTATTTTTTGCCCGTAAACGGTAGTTTACGCAGGTAGACGTGCTGCGTTTCTTTCATTACCAAACTAATTCTTAGTAATTTCCATACGATTTCAAATCAAAATTGGTTACTACCAGATGAACAGTGGTACCACATTGTTACTACCAGTTGGCCTGAAATCGTTTGCACTTTACATGAATAAACACCCCCTATTTTTGTATAGGGGGTGTTACAGATCACGCGAAGATTCGATTGTGTGGCGAGCGAATCAAGCCCTATAAGCCTTTACGCAAACAGGCCGTAGATGCTGATGTTGGCCTTAGCGTACAGGCTGTTGGCGTACTCGGTCCACTTGGAGCTGGCGCTCGAGGCCTGCGAGGAATACTGCTGATAGGCGGTGTAGTAGGCGGTCATGGCCTGCTTGTAGGTAGCGCTATCGGCGGTAAAGGCATCGTCGGCGAAGGCCTTGGCGTAGGTGCTGTCCTCGTCCTTCCAAGTGCCCTTCGAGCTATCCCACTCGTCGCCGGCAAGGTTGATGATGTAGTCAGCGTAATCCTTGCTCGCGGTCTCCTCGTTGCCGTCGGAAGGCTCAGTCGGAGCGGTCGGCATGCTCGCGGAGCTGTCGCCAACCTTCTTCTTATAGAGCTTCTGCAGCGTCGCGGACTGGCGGACAATCTGCTTGGCCTGGTCCTTGGACACGCCATACTGCGTGGCCATGGTGTCGTAGTCCGAAGTGCCGATGGAATCCTCGGCGTACTTCTTCATCTCCTTGGAGGAAACGGTAATGCCCTCGTCCTCAGCAGCGTCGAGCAGAATCTTGTTACGCACGTAGGAAAGGATAACGTCGGCAGACGGGGCGGCGTAGTTGCCGTCGTCGTCCTTGACGGTGTCGAGGCTGTACTGGCTCTCGATGGCCTCGCGCGCGGTGATATCGCTCTTCTTGCCGTTGTAGCTGTAGCTTGCCACGGTCGAGTCGAGCTGGTCCTCGGTCAGGGTCGAGGAGCCAATGCCCTTGCCGCCAAAACCACCGTTGCCGATAAAGAAGCCGACCACAGCAGCGATCACGACGGCGACCACAAAAGCGGCGATCATCGTCTTCTTGTGCTTGGATGCGTGGTCGTCCTCGTCGGTATCGACGTCGTCGTCCTCGTCCTGCGGCTCGGGCATGAGGTTCTCGTCGGCAGCGTCCGCGGCAATCTGAGCCTCCAGGCGGGCGTCCTCTTCCTCGGCGGTCGTACCGGCAGCAATGTGCTCGGCAGACGTACCGGCGACCAAGTCGATCTTCTCTTCCTCGTCACCGTCGGGGCCTTCGCCGCGCTCGATGATCTGGATGCCGTCGATCTCGTCCTTCTCGTCCTTCTTTTGAATCAGACCCATAGTCATTTACTCCTTGATGGGAAACAAAGTCCTCAATAGAATACGCCCGACGGAGCGCCGGGCGTATTGTTTCTTAGGTTAAACGCAAACACTTAAGTACTATTTAGGCGTTTGCGGGCCATTTGCTTTAGGCCAGGTGCGCGATAACGGCATCGGCGAAGGCCTGAGTGCCCACGGCGCCCTCAACGGAGCCGGTCTGGGCGCGACGCACGTCACCGGTAACCTGCTTGCCCTCGTCGAGCGTGGCAGAGACGGCAGCGCGGATGCGGTTGGCCGCATCGTTCTCGCCCAGGTGGTCGAGCATCATCGCAGCGGAGAGGATCTCGGCCGTGGGGTTGGCGATATCCTGACCAGCGATATCGGGCGCGGAACCGTGCGTGGCCTCGAAAATGGCGCAATCGGCACCGATGTTGGAGCCGGGGGCCATGCCAAGGCCGCCCACCAGGCCGGCGCACAGGTCGCTGACGATGTCGCCGTACAGGTTGGGCAGTACCAGGACATCGAAGTCGTTGGGGTTCTGGACCAGGCCCATGCAGGTGGCGTCGACGATCTTGTCGTTGAACTCGATATCGGGATAGTTCGCGGCCACCTCGCGCGCAACGCGCAGGAACAGGCCGTCGGTTGCCTTCATGATGTTGGCCTTATGCACGGCCGTCACCTTTTTGCGGCCGCAGCGGCGGGCGTACTCAAAGGCGTACTCCACGATACGGCGGCTCTTGGCGATGGAGATCGGCTTGATCGAGATGGCGGAATCGGCGGCGAAGGTCTTCTGGCCCGAGCGCTCGACGAGCTGCGAGAGCTCCTCGACCTCGGCAGCGCCCTCATCGAACTCGATGCCGGCGTAAAGATCCTCGGTGTTCTCGCGCACGATGACCAGGTCGACGTCGCGGAAGCGAGAACCGTCACCCGGCTGCGACAGGCAGGGGCGCACGCAGGCGTACAGGTCAAAGTGCTTGCGCAGGGCAACGTTGACGCTGCGGAAGCCCGTGCCGACCGGCGTGGTGATGGGGCCCTTGATGGCAACCTTGGTCTCGGCGACCGCATCGAGCACGTGCTGGGGCAGCGGCGTGCCAAACTCGTCCATGACGCCGGCACCGGCCTCCTGGACGTTCCAGTTGATCTGGACACCGGTGGCCTCGACCACGCGGCGCATGGCCTGGGTGATCTCGGGACCGATACCGTCACCGGGAATCAGGACTACATCGTGCGCCATAATCTGTTACTCCTCGTCTTCGGCGTCGTCAGATTTTTTAACGCTAGCACGCTTCTTCTTTTTGGAGAGATCCAGGCCAAAACGTTTAACAAGCATTTCGCAAATCTCGCTCGAGCGGGCCTTGAGATAGCTGCCCTTGCCGTTCTCGGCGTCGAACTTAAGGCGCAGCGCGAGCTTCTCGGCGACCTCGGCGTCGATCTCGCCCTGACCAAACTCGTACAGGCAACCGAGCATGTCGCGATACTCGAGGTCGCCGTGGTAGCACTGGATGGCCTCGTCCAGGATGGGCCAAGCCTCGCGCGAACGCTCGACGCTCGTGGCGCCCCACACGCACAGCAGGCGGAAGGCGGCGTAGCGCAGCGTGGAGGAAATCTCGTCGAACAGCGCGGTCTCGGCACCCTCAAAGGCATCGCCCATCTGCTCGGGGCAGGTGGTGGCGAGCGCCGTCAGGGCATCGAGGGCCTCCCAGCGGGTCTGAGCCTCGGGACGGTCGAGTGCCTCGATCAGCGCGGGCACGCAGGGCACGACGCGCTGCGGATCGCGCTCGGCCAGCAGGTGCAGCACGCGGGCGGCAAACTGGCGGATGCGGCGCGTGGGGCAGCCGAGCTCCTGGACCAGGCGGTCGACGGCGTTCTCGTTCTCCTCTGCCAGCTGAAGCTGTGCCAGCTCCTCGTCGGTGAGCTGTTCGTCTTTGTTTTCTGCCATAGTTACCTCTTCTTATTTCTTAGCGTGCTTGTCAGCACCCTTGCTGTCATCGGTGACCGAGATGAGCTGTCGGTCGGCAGCGCCATTGCGACGCGCACGACGGCGCTCCTCGGCGTCGCCCGCATCGGCGGCGGTGCGATGGGCCTTGTTGACGTTAAAGACCTCGTCATGCTTGCGCCACGGGCCCACGGACTCGCCAAAGCTCATCTTAAGGCCGGCGATAAAGCCGCCGAGCCAGCCGATCGGCGCAAACTGCACCAGCGGGAACAGCGAGAACACCCAGGTCAGCAGGATGACGGCCGCCGCACCCGCAAAGTTGGCGATCCAGTAGTCGCGCTTGGTGATCACGCGCTTTTCGCAGGCCCACTGGCCGCACAAAAAACCAATGTAGATCGCAAAGATAAAGAGCACCAGCGCGAGCACCACGAACGTCCAGCTCATGGGCGCTACTCCTCGTGATGATGGCCGCAGCAGCACTCGTGGCCGTCATCGTGGCCGTGGCCGCCGCAGCACTCGTGGTCCTCGCCATGGTGGTGGCCGCAACCGCACTCGTGGTCGTCGCCGTGCTCACCGCAACCGCAGCCGTCCTCGTGGGCGCCGTGCTCCTCGGGGCGATACTGCGACCAGTCCAGACCGGCGGCGATGGCGTCGGCCTCCTCCTTGTAGAGCACCGTGATGGCCTGGGTGCCCAGCTTGGCGCCACCGATGGCGTCGAGCATGTCGTAGAGCGTAAAGGCCACGTCGGCACCGGGCAGCGCGAGCTCGCGGTCGTCGGCGTAAGCGAGCGCCAGGCGCAGGTCCTTAATGAAGTGCTCGACCATAAAGCCGGGCTTGTAATCGCCGTCGAGCGCCTTGGGCGCCAGGCTCTCCATGGCGCCGGACTTACCGGTGCCGCCCAGGATCATCTCGCGGGTCTTCTCCAGATCGAGGCCGTTGAGCTCGGCAAATGCCATGGCATCGGCCATGCCGACCATGCAGGCGCCCAGCGACACCTGGTTTGTGAGCTTGGCCGCCTGGCCCTTGCCGGCGCCATCGAAGCAGCAGATGTTGGCCGCGAAGGTGGCCAGGATGTCGCGGACCGGGGCGATGTCGTTCTCGGTGGCACCCACGATAGCCGTGAGCGTGCCGGCGATCGCGCCCGACTCGCCGCCGGTGACGGGGCAGTCAAACGCCATGCGGCCGGAGACCTGGGCGGCCTCGGCAATGTCGCGAGCGAGTTCGGGCGAGCTCGTGGTGAGGTCGATCAGGACCGCGCCGGGCTTGGTGCAGGCCAGCAGGCCGTCGCCCGCCAGGTAGAGCTCCTCGACCTCGGAGGGATAGCCCACCATGGTAAAGACGACATCGGCGTTAGCCGCGGCCTCGGCCGGCGTATCGGCCCAGACGGCACCGCGCTCGACGAGTGCGGCGGCCTTGGACTTGGTGCGGTTGTTGACCGTGACGGGATAGCCGGCGTCCAGGATATGACCGGCGATGGGGGCACCCATGATTCCGGTGCCGATGAATGCGACGGAGAGCTTGTTTGCCATGAAACCTTTCCTTTTGGGTTGGGTGTTGTTACCAGGTTGAATACTCGGCGCCAGCGTTTGGGCCGTGACTTGAGGGCGCTTGTGGGCGTAGCGCCTGTCTACTCGCCGCGCACGCGACGCGCGATGCGATCGGAAAGCGAGGCTTTCTCGGCGCGGTTCTTGCCCCAAAACGCGCAAGCCACCATGCCGGGGCCCACGTGCGAGCCAATGGTGGGGCCCACGGAGCTGCGGATGATGGTGACGTCGGCGCAGCCATCCTCCTTGCGGATGGCGGCCTCGAGCCAATCGCCGTCCTTCTCGGCATCGGCCGTCATGATGGCGATGGGCATGGTGCGATCGGGCACGTAGTTCTCGCGGAACGACTTGAGGATGGACTTGAGCGCCTTTTTGCGGCCGCGGTTGACGCCGATCAGCGACAGCGAGCCGGCCAGGTCGTAGGAGAGCTCGGGCTTGACGTCGAGCTTTGCCGTGAGCTGCGCCGCCGCGGGCGGAATGCGGCCGCCGGCCGCCAGGGCGTCAAAGCTCTCGAGCGTAAAGTAACCGTGGACGTAGGTCTTGGCCTCGTTTGCCCATTCGACCAGCTGCTTGGCGGTCAGACCCGCCGAGCGCTGACGGACGGCCTCGAGCGCCAGCAGCTCACCGGTCGCGCAGGGCAGGGCGTTATCGACAACGTACAACTCAAAGTCGGGATACTCGGCGCGCACGGCATCTGCCGCCTGGCACGCGGAGTTGTAGCTCGACGACAGCGCCGAGGTAAAGCACAGGTAGACCGTGGGCGTGCCCTCTTTGGCACACTCGGTAAAGAACTCGATATAGCGACCGAGCGACACAGCCGAGGTGGACACGCGGGCGCCGGCGCGCATACGGTCGTAGAATTCCTTGGGTGTAATGCTCGACCAGATGTCGTCCGTGCGCTCCTCGCCATCGATGATGAAGGGGAAGCCCAGGATATCGACATCGAGGTTCGCGGCGACCTCGGGGCTAAAGTCGCAGCAGGTATCGACGACGATGCGGCAGCGGTCAGAATGGCCGGCGGATGCAGCCTTGTCCATCAAAGCGACTCCTTACGTAAAAAGGCGGCCACCCGCATGGGATGGCCGCCAGCCGTTAACTCATGCAAGTTAACGTATTTTACTCGTCAAGTGTTTCGATGCGGGGCTTGATGATGCCATATCCACCATTCTTACGGTGATACACCACATTGATAAGGCCAGTCGTCGCGTTCTCGAACACGTAGAAGTCATGGCCCAGCAAATCGGTCTGCACCAGCGCCTGCTCCTCAGTCATCGGGGTGACGTCGATGACCTTCTCGCGGACGAGCAGGTCGTCCTCCTCCTCGGGCAGCAGCAGGTCGGCCAGATCCTCAACGCGCTCAACCGGCGCGACGTCCGCGGCGCTGGCACCACCCTGGCGGTTGTCCACGACCTTGGTCTTGAACTTGCGCAGCTGGCGGGTGACCTTATCGGCGGAAAGGTCGATGGCGGCGTACATATCGGCACCGTGCTCGGCGACACGAATCACGGAACCGCGGGCGCGAACCGTGACCTCGACAATCGCCGGGTTGGGGTTCGAGGGGTTCTTCTCGTAGCGAAGTACAACGTCGACCGTCATGGGCTCGATATCGAAAACCTTGAGCGCCTCGCCGATCTTCTCATCCACATGCGCACGCAGAGCATCGGTTACCGTCGTCTTGCGTCCAGAAACCTTGATATCCATACGTGGCTCCAATCTGCCTCGGGGACTTACTGTACTGGCTATGTACCCATTGCCGTGTATTTAATCACCCGGATTCTCAAAGACCCGAATAACGACTGCTTGATACCGCATACCGAAGTCTCGCACTTTTCCGTGGCAAAGTGCGCTATAGAAGGGCGTCGGCGGCGTTGGATTTTTTCCTGGAAATTAGCTTTGACCTGCTTGTTTTATCAAAATAGAAAAGCCGGGCTCCCCTATTTGGGGGACCCGGCAATGCGTGTTGAAACCGTGAAGAGGCGCCCTGCTCAATGCATGGAAGACGCCACCCCTACCAATAACTAGCTATTGAGCTTGTTGATGTCATCGTCGGTGATAGTGCCTTCTTGGCTAGATGACGAGCTGTCGCCGCTGTCATCGGAGGCCTCGTCGTCGGAAGACTCGGCCTCGTCGGATGAGGAGTCAGATGCCTGCATGTTGACGCCCGAAACGGTCTTGGCGGTGAGGTCGTAGGGCATCGTGCCATACCAGACGGAGTGGACGGCCTCGAGGGTACCGTCGACCGTGATGCCGTCGAGGGCATCGCTGACGGCGCGGCACAGCTCATCGTTGGAGGCAAGGCCCGCAACGCCGAGCGTCGAGGGCGTCTCGAGCGTGCCGACATACGAGATCTGGTTCATCAGGCGCGCGAGGTAGCCGCCGGCCGTGGAGTCGCAGATCACGTAATCGACCTCTCCTGACTCGAGCGCCTCAAAGCACTCGTTGATGTTGGAGAAGGTCTTTTGGTTGGCGGTGATGCTCTGCTTGGCGAGCGCCTCCTGCGAGGCCGAGGACATCTGGACGCCCAGGGTGGCAGTATTGAGCGTGTCGGTGGAGACGCTCAGGGACTCTCCGTCGCTGGTCTTGCCAAACACGGCGGCGGCGTCGTACAGGCAGGTGCCAAGCGAGCTGATGCCATCGTCCGTGGACTTGATGTCGCCAATGAAGATGTCGGCCTTCTTGTCGCTGAGCGCAGAATCGGCCGAGGACACATCGACAAAGGCAACCTTAAGACCCATACGGCATGCGAGGGCGCGGGCGGCATCGACCGCGTAGCCCGTGAGGTTTCCGTCAGCGCCCTGCATGGCCTGCGGGGCATCGGAAGTATCGAGGGCGACCGTCAGGGTACCGGGGGTGACCAGGGCATCGTCCGACACCGTAGGGGTGACGGTCTCGCGCTCAATCTGGTCAATCGTGGGCGTCGTGAACGTGGACAGTGGATTGAACGCGCATCCGCTCAGACCTAATACGGCAATGACCGCCGCGGTCCCAGCACCTAACCGAGCCGCGTGCATCAAGCTGCCCCTTACCATGTCCACTACCCTGCCTTCTATGTCGTATACGATCCGCGCCTTGCGCGGAATATCTGGTTGTTCCCACCAGCTGACCTGGTATTTGACCCCACACTTGCGCACCGGGGCGTTTGCTCGGGAGGCCGTAACCACCTTCACGACTGGCCCGCTCGCCCGCGAGGCGGTATTGCCCCAAAGAAAGTAGAACGGACGGTGCGGCTTACATCTAGGACGCGCCATGATCGCGCCGCGCGCACGCGGTCGCTTACGTGGATCCCTTTGACCGCGTCTGTCTTGGACTAGGATGGACATTTCGTCCGTCCGCAACCACAGCCTGGCAGGAACGTAGCGCATTATAGCTAAGTTCAAGCTAAAGTTTAAGGTTAGGGGCGTCATTCGCACCGTGAGCACAGATTTCGCAGGTCGGAGCGGACCATTCATGCCCCCTTGAAGCTCGTCGCTCCCCTGCGGGGAGCTCCGAAGCACCCGTCCCCAGGTGCCGTGTGCAAAAAACATCAAATATGAGTACTGCTACCAATTTAGTAGCAGCGTTATTCAGCCTTGTAAGCCCTTTTTGATTTCCACGCAGCCTACTTGGCGTCAAGTTACTCCGCATTTGTTTATTATCTATTCAATGAATGCACGTTTTCAGTCCGCAACTATTAAATTTCGCTGCTACCAATCTAGTAACAGTACTCATATTTGCCATTTTTTGCACAGAGCCCCTGAACGAACCCCCTTTGAAGCCATACAACTAAGCTGGTTTAAGTCCAAAACACGCTCGGAGCGTATTCAGCAACGCATCTTGCTTCTTTCGACGAGCATCCACGCGATTTTGGTACCGCTTGCCCATGCGCTGGTGGATGCGCCATGCAAGTGCTTCCATCGCTTCCATGTCGCAAAGCATCTCATTGTTGACGGTCGCGACCTCGATCCCCATGGCCAAAAAGCCCGTGTTGCGTTTTTCGTCGTGGATGCGCCCACTTCGAGAGCCATGACCCAGCTCACCGTTGTATTCCAGGTCAAACCGGGCTGCTTCCTGATAGGCATCACAGACTGCATGCGGCATCCCCGAAATTGCCTGCGCACGGTCGTTGAACTCAATCTTGTAATCGGTCTTAAAAGGACCACAGGCAAATCCCCCATAGGAAAACGGAAGCGAAAACAGGGCGAGCATGATGCATTCCATGGGTGAACGCAGGTTTTCCGACAGATAGGAGCACAGGCGCCGCAGCTGTTTGGCTGCACTCCCTTTGCAAGCTGCGAGGTATTCTGCCAGGCGATCGGGTGTCAGCACCGGTTCGACCTCAAAGTAGCCCACATCCGCAGGCTGGTCCTTGTCCTTTGCCAATTTGTTCACGACAGGCGACGTATAGGGAGGCAGATACTCACCTCGGTCGCTCAGTGAAATCTTGGAGCACAGCTCCTGGGCCAGGGCAAATGCCTGAATGCAGCCGACTTCGTGCGCGACGGCAACGCAGAGGGCTTCGGGAGACAAGCTGTACACCCCCGGCTCCACCTCCAGAATCGAGCCAGCCGGCAACCCCGCGGAACAGACAGACCAACTCACGCCAGGTATGCGGCGGCGCTGTGCCGCAGACCCCACTAGCAGGCACAGGTCTTCTTGCACCTCGCCGCTTTTAGCTCCGATCCGCACCAGGTCGGGAAGATAGATATCCTCGGTCGAGGGCGATGACGCGCTCAGTACGCGGCGTTCCTCCTCGGGTTCGAGGTCCTTCCAGCCGATATAGCCCATCTGCCGGCGCTCGGCGCGCATCATACGCAGCGCCGAGGCACCCGTCAGAATTACGGAAGCCGCGAGCTGCTCTTCTGTCGGCTTGCTGCACTGGCTGATTTTTAACGCCACATGAACCACCCCTACCAAACGCGTGCGATAGCGAGGCCATCGACAGCCGCGGCGCCGGCGCGCTTGAGCTCTGCCGAAGCTGCGGCCATGGTCGCACCCGTCGTAATGACGTCATCGATGAGCAGCAGACGGCGGCCCCGCACGTCCTCAACGGTCTCGTACATGCCCCGGGCACGCTCGCGGCGTTCCTCACGACCGAGTTCACGCTGGTCGCCATGGCCGTACTTAACGAGGGCATCGAGCAGCGGCACACCCGACAGCTCGCAAAATGGACGCGCAATGGTCTCCATGTGATCAAAGCCACGCCGCCGAAACGCCGCCGCTGTCGCAGGCACAAACACCACCGCGTCCGCACCGGACAGCACGCCGCCATAGCGATCGGGAGCTGCGACCTGCGCATGCAGGGCGGTGTCGTATAGCAGCTCTGCCAGATACGGCGCCAGGCGTCGCTCGCCGGCATCTTTGTACGCTTTAATGATCCGCGGCAGCGGGTGCACATAGACGGCGCACGCCAAGCAGCGATCGAGCGCCTCGGCCATTGCCGAGGACGCGCCCTCGACCGAGCACTCGGTACACAGCAGGTCTCCAAACGGGGCGCCGCATCGAGTGCAGCTATGCCGCGGGTCAATGAGCGCAAGCGCCGACAGACAGTCTTGGCAAATAAGCGCACCGGCGCGCTCGCAACCGGCGCATCGCGTGGGCGACAGCGCCTCAAGCGCTTCGTGCGTCGCGCGCTCGGCAAACGGTAGTAATTCATCCGCAAACGGCAGGGCGCCAACCCCTTGCAGGCAACCCAACACATTCAAATGCCTCTTCAAGACACAACCCTCCCTACGTTCGGTCGCAGGGAGGGTTGTTGATTCAGCGCTATGATACCTCGATGCGCTTGGGGTCAGGCAGGTTAAATCCGCTCGCGGGCGCTATTCGCCGGCAGGCGGTTGCGGTGCGGACGAGTTTTGGGTCGAGCCCTCGCCACCATCTTGACGCGGCTTGCGGGAACGACGACGGCGGCGGCGCTTCTGGCCCTGGTCGGCAGAGCCCTCGCCACCGCGATCCTCACGCGGCTCGTGCTCGTCGCGGGCGGCGCCGCGCGCGGCCTTGGCAGCCGCACCTCCGCCGTCACCGGGACGACGACGCGTGACCTTGACCTCGCCATCCGAAACCTGATCGGCCACGGAAGGCACCGAAGGCTTCTGCTGCGTGCCCGAGGAATGGCGACGGCGCGGACGCGGCGTGCGTTCCTCATCTCCACGCGGCTTGCCGCCCTTGTCGGCAGGTGCGTCGGAACCCGAGCCGCCCTTGGGAGCGGCACCGGCCTCGCGAGCGGCTGCGGCGCGGAAAGCATCCTCGCGCTCCTCGCTCGACAGATGACGGCGACGACGGCGCGTGGGGTTCATGCCACCGCCGCGGTTTTGCTGCTGGGGCTGCTGAGCCTCGCGCTCGCGGGAGGCATTCTTGCCTGCAGCTGCGGTCTCGCCGGCATCGCCCGAGCCCGCACGCTTGCGACGACGGCGGCCACCGGCGGCCTCCTCGGCCTCGGGCGCCTCGGCCTTACCGCGACCCTTACCGCGGCCACGGCCCTCGCCCTGGCTCTGAGCAGCGCGAGCATCGGCATCTGCATCGCGGCGACGGCGCTTGGGCATCGACGTGCCGGCCAGGCGGTCGGCGCTCGACAGGCCATCGCCCACGTCGACACCGTTCTCGCGGTCGAGCTCCATGAGGGCCAGGCGCATCTCGGGCGACTCGATGCGCTCGAGCACATCACGCGTCACGCAGTCGGGGCGGCAGTTGCAGCCCTGCTCGGCTGCCTTCTTTTTGCAACCCTCGGAGCAGGTCATATCGGCCAAGTTGACCTTAAAGACCTTGCCGTTCTCCAGGCGCAGCACCAGCTGCTCGCGCGGGGTGTCGTATTCCTGGATACGTGCCTTGCCGAGCGGCGTATCGATAAGCGTCTTCTTTTTGGGCGCGCGGCTCTTAAAGTCCTTGTAAGCCTCGAACTCGTAGCGCAGGCAGCACATCAGGCGGCCGCAGACGCCGCTGATCTTGGACGAATTGAGCGGCAGGTCCTGCTCTTTTGCCATGCGGATCGAAACCGGCTCAAACTGCCCGCCAAAGCGCGTGCAGCAGAGCTCCTGGCCGCACTGGGCATAGCCGCCCACCAGGCGGGTCTCGTCGCGCACACCGATCTGGCGCATGTCGACGCGAATATGCAGCGTCGAGGACAGATCCTTGACGAGCTGGCGAAAATCGACGCGCTCCTCGGCCGCAAAGTAGAACACGGCCTTCTCGCCGCCAAACAGGTACTCGACGCCGACTGGCTTCATCTCGAGGTCGAGCTCCTTGACCAGGCGACGGAAATCGACCATGGCCTCGTCGCCCTGGATGGCCAGGTCGTCGGCAAGCTGCAAATCGATGTCACTCGCCACGCGCAGCACGGGCTTGAGCGGCTGGCCGATCTCGTCCTGCGGCACCTCGAAGGGATCGGCCGTGACCAGGCCGATCTCGGTTCCGCGCTCGGTTGAACAGATAGCGTAATCCGCCTCGAGGATATCCAGATCCTGCGGGTCGAACCACAGGTCGCGCGAGGCGTAGGTAAACTTAACGGGTACGACTAACGGCATTTCAGTGCCTTCCTGATATCGAACAGCATGACCTCGATGGCCAGCTGGGGAGTAACGTTTCTGGCGATGTTGTGCTCGGCGGCTGCGACCGCCTCGAGCGCCTGGGTGGCACCCGCAACATTCGTCGCGGCGGCAAGCCGACCGATCGTGTCGCGCACGTCCTCGTTCACCACGTCGGCCGCCTCGTCCTGAAGCGTCAGCAGCACGTCACGCATGAGCGTCCGCGCGCTCGCCAGCGCTTCCATGATACCCGAACGCTCGCGCGCGTTGAGTTCGCGCTTGTTGCGGTCCTCAAGCTGCTTCAATGCTCCACGCGACAGGTAGTCGGCGTTTTGCTCGAGCACCTTTTCCTGCGTGGACTTGACCTCGGCGAGCGGCGCCTTGACGGCAACGATGAGCGACTTGGCGCGGCTGAGCACGTCGGCCTCGTCGGCGGCGATGAGCGAATCGATAGCGCGGACCATCTGGCGACGAGCATCCTGGCGCTCGGCGCTCTTAAGGAACTCGATACCGCGCGTGGGGCTTCCCGCCACGGCGACGGCCATACGGCAACGCGCGATGTCCTGACCGGTGGCACGGCTCACGGCCTGCGCGGCGACGGCGGGCGATACCAGCCGAAACGGCACGCACTGGCAGCGGCTCACAATGGTGGGCAGCATTACGTCGGCCGAGGTGCCCAGCAGGATGAACATGACGCCCTCGGGCGGCTCCTCAAGCGTTTTGAGCAGCGCATTGGCGGTGTTGGCACGCAGCTGCTCGGCGCGATCGATGATGTAGACCTTGGCCTTGGCGCGGATGGGCGCCAGCGGTACATCGTCGAGCAGCTCGCGGGTCTGGGCGATGAGGTAGCCCGTGGCGCTCTCGGGCGTGTAGTAGTGCACGTCGGGATGCGTATGGCGAGCGACACGCACGCAGCTGTCGCACGATCCGCAGCCGTCCTGCTCGCGCAGGAAGGCTTGGGCGAGCGCCCATGCGGCGTCGAGCTTGCCCGCGCCGGGAGCGCCCAAAAACAGGTACGCGTGCGATGCGCGGCCGCTGGCGACGGCGTTGGTCAAAAAGTCGCGCACGCGCTCTTGGGTGTCGAGCTTTGCCAGCAGGCTTGCCTGAGCGGGGGCCATGTTACTCAGCCTCCTGGGCAAGTGCGGCGGCGACAGCACCTTGGGGGATGTCGAGGCCGTACGCACGAACCTGCTCGACCGTCCGCGCGAAGACTTCCTCGATGGGCGCGGTCGCGTCGATGAGCTTCACGCGCTCCGGCTCCTCGGCAGCGATGGCGCAAAAGCCCTGGTAGACACGCTCCTGGAAGGCCATCCCCTTGGCCTCCATGCGGTCGGCAGCACCGCGGGCGGCCATGCGCAGCGCCGCCTGCTCGGGTGTGATGTGATAGACGAGGGTGAGCACCGGATGCGTACCGGCGACCGCTAGGCTATTGGCGTCGCGTACCATCTGACGGTCGAGGCCATCGGCAAACGCCTGGTAGCACGTCGTGGAATCGTAGAAGCGATCGCACAGGACCACCTTGCCGGCCGCGAGGGCTGGTGCGATGACCTCGTGCACCAGCTGGGCGCGCGCGGCCTCGTAGAGCAGTAGCTCGCAGGTATCGCCCATCGCCGTGTTGGCGGGGTCGAGCAGCAGGGCGCGAATCTTTTCGCTGATGGCAGTGCCGCCCGGCTCGCGCAGAGTTACGACCTGGTAGCCGGCGAGCTCGAGCGCGCGGGCAAGCAGGCGCGCCTGCGTGGACTTACCGGCGCCATCGACGCCCTCGAGCGTAATGAAGCTATGTTGAGCGGGCTCAAAAGCCATGGGCGCAGCCCCTTCCTACAAGGCGCGTAAATGCAGATATATCAACCAAGCCATGATACCCCAGTGCTCGGCGCGTCCCAAATCCCACCTAGTAGCCTCCTAAGTTGCGGTGAAATAGGGACTGATTACAGCCCTGAGACCACCAAACACTCCCTATTTCACCGCAACTTATGATGGGGAGTTTTGGACGCTGGGTATAATCGACGTATTGCATTGAAATGTGGCGAAAGGAGTGGCAATGTCTCGGTATTGCGCCTCGTGCGGCAAGCTTCTTGCAGACGACGCCAAGTTCTGCACCTCGTGCGGTGCACCCGTTGGGCAGTCGGCCGCAGGCAATAGCCAGCCCGCTTTTGAGCAGACCGGCTCCCTCGATACGCCGCAAACCAAGGCGAACGACCCCCTCGCCTATCGCCCCGACCCCGCCGCAAGCCCCGTGTCGGTCGAGACCACGCAGCGCATCCCTGTCGCGAGCGGCTCGCCTCAGCAGCAGCCGGCACCTGCATACGCGCCCGTTCAGTCACAAGCGCCCGCTCCCAAGAAGAGCGGCACCGGACCACTTGTCGCCATTATCGTTGTGTTGGTGGTGATCATCATCGCCCTGGTCATCTTCTTTGTGATCAAACCGTTCGACAGCGCTTCCACGCAGACGACTGCCGAGGTAACCAAGCTGCACCGCGATGTCGACGACGATGACCTAAAACCCCTCGGCGACCCCAACAGCCTGTACGACGACGATGACGATGACGACGAGGATGGCGGCGAAGCGACGCTCTCCGAGCAAAACCTCTACCGCCGGCTGAGTGAATACTACGACCTGCTCGAAGATCTCGACAGCCAGGTCCGCGCCTGCGCGCAGACCTTCAACGGCAGCTATCTGGAAGAAGATCGCACCACCCGTCAGAATCTCGCCGATGTTGCCGAGCGCACAGAGGACACCATCGAGCAGTATTACGACATCGTCGAGGACCTGGACGTCCCGACGAGCTCCAAAAACTACAGCTCCTGGAAGGACATCATCGCCCTGTACGACGACTTGGATCACCGCATCGACGCGATCTGCGATGCCTGGGAAATCAGCCTGAAATACGCCAAGCCCGCGGACCACAAGAATGAGATCGTGGCACCGCTGTCACGCGACAACGTGGCGGGCACCAATGACAATAAGTACCGTCTAGACTTTGAGGAGCGCTATCCCGGCGCCAAGCCCGTCGAAGTGAACTAAACTCCCCTACCAACAAGAAGTTGCGGTGGAATAGTTCCGGTTTTTGAGCCCTGCAAGCCCAAATAAGAACTATTTCACCGCAACTCATGAGCGGGGCCGGGTGCGCGTTTGGATTCGCGCACCCGGCCCCTGTTGCTGTGTTGCGTCGCTGTTCGGCTATTTGTCGGCGGCGGCCTTCTTTGTCGTGGCCTTCTTGGCGGTCGTCTTCTTGGCGGCCGTCTTTTTGGCCGTCGTTGTCTTCTTCGCCGTCGAAGTCTTCTTGACCGTACTCGCCTTGGTCGCAGTCTTGCGGCCGCGGGCGGGCTTCTTCTCCTTGGTCGGGCAGTCCATGTTGACGCAGATGCGCCACGGGCCGCGCGCCGTGTTGACCACCACGATGGGGGCGCCGCACTCGGGACAGGTCTCGCCCGTCGCCTCGAGCTTGCCGCGCGCCGGCAGCGGATAGCTCACGCCGCAGTCATCGTAGTTGGTGCAGCGAATAAAGCGCTTGCCGCTCTTTTCGCTCTTATGCGCGATCAGGTCGCCATGGCGTCCGGCCTCGGCACACACCTTGCACTCGCCCACCTTAAGGTCGGGCTCGTAGTTGGTGGGACACGTGGGGTTCACGCAAATCTCGAAGGCCTTCTGGCGGAACGGCTGACACTTGATGCGCGGCGCGCCGCACTCGGGGCACACCGCCGCCTCGCCCTCGAGTGGGCTCACCTTGACGCCGCTCGGCACCGGATAGGTCACATCGCAGTCGGGCCAGCCCATGCAGCCAATGAAGCTGCCGCGGGTCTTGGCGCTCGTCTTCATAACCAGGTCCTTGCCGCACTTGGGACAGGCGCCCACGCGCGCGTCGGCCGTGACGGCGTCGCTGATGGCGTCGCCCAGCTCCTGCGTGTGCTTGAGCAGCTCGTCGAGCACGCCGGCCAGCAGCGCGCGCGAGTGCGTCACGACATGCTCTTCGGTATCCTCGCCACGCTCCACGCGGGTCATGTCGCCGTCGAGCTCGCTGGTCATATCGGGGCTCGTGATGCGCGGGGCAAACTGCGTCAGCGCGTCGATGATGGCGATGCCCAGCTGGCTCGGCTCCACGGGATCGTTTTTGAGGTAGCGCACGGCATACAGGCGCTCGATGATGCTCGCGCGCGTGGACTTGGTGCCCAGGCCGCGCTTTTCCATCTCCTGCACGAGCTTGCCCTGGCTGTAGCGCGCGGGCGGCTCGGTCTGCTTGGCCTCGAGCTTGATGTCGAACACGTCGACCGTATCGCCCTGCTCCAGCGGCGGCATCTGCTCGTCGCGCTTAAGGCCGTACGGATAGGCCTCGCGGAAGCCCGGGGTCACGAGCACGTCGCCCGAAGCCACGAACGGCTCGCCGTTCACATCGAGCTCGAGCTTGGTGTTCTCGATGGTCGCGGGGCCCATGAGCGTCGCCAGGAAGCGGCGGGCGATGAGGTCGTAGAGCTTGCGCTGGCCGCCGTCGAGCGTGGACGGATCGCCCTCGCCCGTGGGATAGATCGGCGGGTGGTCGGTGGTCTCGACCTTGCCGCGCGTGGGCTTCATGGGGCCGGCGAGCACCTTTTTGCAGACGGGTGCGAGCGCCGGGTTGATCTTTGCCAAGTCGCTCACCACGGCGCCCAGATCGAGCGTCGCGGGGTACACGGTGTTGTCGACACGCGGGTAGCTGATGAGGCCCGCCATGTAGAGGGACTCGGCGATGCGCATGGTACGCGCAGGCGAGATGCCCTCGGCCGCGGCGGCAGCCTGCAGCGATGTCGTCGCGAACGGCGTTGGCGGCTGCTGCTTGCGCGAGCGTTTGGTCACCGCGGCAACGGTTGCCGTCGTGGCGCCGTCAACATGGCCGTACGCCATCTCGGCAGCATCCTTGTCGGTAAAGCGCGCCGTCTTGTGCGCGATCTTAAAGCGATCGTCCTCGGTGGCACCCTGCGCGGCGCCCATGCCTCGGATCTGCCAATAGTCCTCGGGCACAAACGCCATGCGCTCGCGCTCGCGCTCGACCACCAGGGCGAGCGTCGGCGTCTGCACGCGGCCGGCAGAGCGCACGTTGCCAAAGCCGCCAAACTTGGCGAGCGTCAGGTAACGCGTGAGCACCGCGCCCCAAATGAGGTCGATGTGCTGGCGGCTCTCGCCGGCGTCGGCCAGGTTCTGGTCGAGCGAGACGAGGTTATCGAAGGCCTGCGTGATCTCGGCCTTGGTAAACGAAGAATACTGAGCGCGGGCAACCGGCAGGTCCGGCGCTACCTCGCGCACCTTGTTGAGGGCGTCCGAGCCAATGAGCTCGCCCTCGCGGTCAAAGTCCGTAGCGATGATGACGCTGTCGGACTTCTTGGCCAGGTTCTTGAGCGAACGAATGAGTTCCTTCTCGGCCGGCAGCTTAATGACCGGCGCCCAGGTAAGATACGGCAGGCTCTCGAGCTTCCAGCCCTTGATGGAGATGCCGTCGGCAAGAAACGGCTTGCGCTTGGTGTCGTAGGGCGGACGAGCCAGGCCATCGGGCATATCCGCCGGCAGCATCTCGCCGTCCTCGGTCACCGAATACCAGCCCAGCTTTTTATCGAACAGCACGCTGTCGCAAAAATCGGGCGCCAGGATGTGACCGGCAAGGCCGATAGTCACGCACTCCTCGCCCTTCCACTCAAAACGGTAGATGGCGGTGTTGTACACCTTGTCCTTTTTGGGCTTACCCGTGGACAGACGCTCGGCGATCTGACGCGCGGCGTCGTTTTTCTCGGCGATGATGAGCTTCAAAAGAGGCTCCTATCTCGTATCTCTGCGGCTACGCCCGCCCGTATGGCGGCCGACTTACGCCCTTGCTTGCTCAATCTGCCCGATGAGCCAATCGCACCAGGCATCCATGCCCTCGCCCTTGCGCGCGCTCACGGCAAACCGCGGCGCCTGCGGATTGAGGTCATCGAGTGTCTTAGTATACCTATCCATGTCAAAATCGAAAGCCGGGGCCACGTCGACCTTGTTGAGTAGCTGTGCGCCGGCGTGTTGGAAGATGCCCGGGTACTTGATGGGCTTGTCGTCGCCCTCGGGAACCGAGAGGATCATGATGGACAGGTTCTCGCCCAGGTCAAAGTCGACCGGGCAGACCAGGTTGCCCACGTTTTCGATAAAGATGACGTCGATGTTCTCCAGACCGACGGCCTGGTCGAACGCATCGACAGCCTCCATGATCATGTTGCCCTCGAGGTGGCACAGGCCGCCCGTGTTGATCTGGATGGCGGGCATGCCGGCTTCCTTCATGGTAATGGCGTCGACATCCGAGGCGATATCGCCCTCGATGACGGCGCAACGCAGGCCGGCTTTGTCGCGAAGGCGCTCGTTGGTGCCCAGGATCGTGGTGGTCTTGCCCGAGCCTGGGCTCGACAAGACGTTGATCACGTAGGTGTTTGTCTCTGTGAATCGCTGACGCAGCTGATCTGCCAGGCGCTCGTTGCGCGACAGGATCGGCGATGCGATATCAATCGTTTTCTCGGCCATATTCGGCACTCCTTACTTTTGCCCCTTTATACCCCATCGCCAGATGGCTAGCGGGCTAATCGTCGGGGGTTTCGATCTCGATGCTCGCAATGTCGAGCTCGCGGCCGTGCAGCAGGCGCACGTTGGCGCCGCCGCACTGAGGGCAGCGGCAGTGGAAGCGGTCGTGGTAGAAGACCTCGCCGCAGTCTAGGCATTCGCTTTGCGGATGAATCTCCTCTACGGCAAGCTCGCAGCCTTGTGTGAGCGGGTCCTCGTCGCGAAACGTCTCCCAGGCAAAATCGAGCGCCTCGCGCACGACCTCGGTCATATCCCCGATACGCAGCGTTACCAAAACGGCGCGTGAGGCCCCCGCCCCACGCGCCGCGCGAATCACTGTATCGAGTATGCCGTTGACAATGCCAACCTCGTGCATACCGATTTACTCCTCGTCGTCCTCATCGTCCGAGAACAGGTCCAGACGGCTCACGAACAAGCCCTGCTTGCCCTCGCGCGCGGTAATGACCACGCGGGCGACGGCGAGCGAGATCTCGTAGAGCGAGAGCAGGGCGCCGTACATAAGGCCCAGGGTGACGGGCGAGCCGTCGGGCGTGATCACAGCCGAGCCCACGAGCAGGCCCACGTACACGTAACGCCAGGCCTTGCGGAAGGCGGCATAGGACACGATGTGAAAAACGGACAGGTAGAAGATGATGAGCGGCAGCTCAAACGCCACGCCAAAGCCGATCATAAAGAGCAGCTCCATGTTGACGTAGTTCTCCAGGTCGGGCAGTGCGGTGGCGACGGCCGAGGTCTCGCCGATGAGCCACTCAAAGCCCGCCGGGATGATGATGAAATAGCAGAAGATGGCGCCCAGGAAGAACAGCACCGTCGAGGCGAGCACCGTGGGCACAACCCACTTGCGCTCGTTGGGACGCAGCGCCGGCAGGAAAAATGCCAGGATCTGCCAGATGATCATGGGCGTACACATGACCACGGCCATCTTAATGGCAAGCGAGAAGCGCAGGCCAAAGCCGCCGAGCGTGGTGGTGATGTAAAACTTACCGTCCGGCACAAAGGATCGGATGGGGTCTTCCAAGATGTCGAGCACCACGGGCGTGGCGAAATACAGCACGATAGCTGCGGCAAACACCGATACGACCACGATGGTCAGACGGCGACGGAGCTCTCCCAGGTGATCGAAGAGCGGCATACGCGCGGGTCCGATAGGCATTACTCATCGCCTCCCTTCGGGGCGTCGGCGGCAGCGGCTTCGTCCTCGGCCTCGAGCTCGCGGGCGAACTGGTCGACAACGGCCTTGCGCTTGCGAGGGCGACGGGCATAGAGGTCGGCCGTCGTGGGTTCTGCCGGCTCGGGCTCGGGCTCCGGTTCTGCAGCGGGAGCGGGCTCGGCGGCGTTAGCCTCGGGCTCGGCAGTGGACTCGGCGCTCTCAGCTTCAGTCTCTCCGACAGCAGGCTCGCCCTCGGCGGCACCCTCACTTGCGGCCTTCTCGGCGGCAAGACGGGCACGGCGCTCGGCAAAGGTCTCCTTCTTGGCGGGCACAGCCGTCTCGGCGGCGTCCTCGTCCGCATCGGAATCATCGTCGACAGCAGCGGCCTTCTTGGGCTTGACCGGCGCCGAAGCAGCCTCGCTCACCGGATCGATAATCTCGGACTGAACAACGGCCGTCATCTTTTCCTGCGTCTCGCGGAACTGACGGATGGCACGGCCGATCGTGCGGCCCATCTGCGGGAGCTTATCCGGGCCAAACAGCAAAAAGCCGAAGACCACGATGATCGCGAGCTCACCCTCTCCAATACCAAACACACATACCTCCAAGGCTCGATGTGAGTCGAGCCCGCACCGCGCCATTCGGCCGGAACTCGTCTATTCATTCGGTCAAGTATAGCGCCCGGACGCCAAAACGTCCGAGCGCATCATAAACATATGCCAAACGGCACGCCCTTTTGGGGCAGGGCCTATGCCGCCGTGATCGAAATCTCCTGGTCGACGCCCAGCAACTGGACCACGCGCATCACCGGGGACTGCACGTTGACGCAGCTAAAACGCTTGCCGTGATCGACCGCGTGGTGCGCGGCGCCCACCAGCACGCCAATGCCCGTGGAATCGATGTAGCTCACCTGGGCAAAATCGAGCTCAACGGCCTCGGTGGGCTGCTCGAGCGCCAGGTCGATGGCGTTGCGCAGGCTGTCGGCGTTAGAGATATCGATCTCGCCGGTCACCTTGATGGTGTAGAGCTCCGGCGTGGGGTTGGTAGAAATACCCAAGTCCATGTATACGCTCCTTTGTATCTCGAGAATGTGGATAATACGGGGACCCCGCGCGTTAGGCGCGCTCGGCGCGTGCCAGCTCGGCGGCAACCAGCTTGACGGCCAGCACCAGCACGTCGAGCGCGGCCTCCAGGTCCTCGACCGTGGGATAGCTCGGCGCGATGCGGATGTTGGTGTCGCGCGGATCCTTGCCATAGGGCCAGGTAGCACCGGCCGGCGTGAGCTTGACGCCCAAGTCGGCGCAGAGCGTGGCAACCTTCTGGGCCGAGCCCTCGGGACCATCGAAGCTCACAAAGTAGCCGCCGCGGGGGTGCGTCCAGGTGGCACAGCCCGTGTCGCCCAAGCCCTCGGTGAGCTTGCGCTCGACGGCCTCAAAGCGCGGGCGCAGGAACTCGGCATGCTTTTTCATGTGCTCCTTGACCGCCTCGATGGTGGGAAGGAAGCGCACGTGGCGCAGCTGGTTGAGCTTGTCGGCGCTGATCAGGCCGGCCTTCAGACGCTTGGAGAACTCGGCGATGACAGCGGGGCTCGCGCCGATAAAGCCGATGCCGGCACCCGGGAAGGTGATCTTGGACGTCGAGGCAAAGGCCACCACGCGGTCCTCGGTGCCCGCCGCGCGGGCGAGGTCAAAGATGTTGGCGAGCTCGTCGGTCTCGTCGTACAGGTCGTGCACGCAGTAGGCGTTGTCCCAGAAGATGCGGAAATCGGGCGCGGCCGTGGGCATCTCGACCAGGCGACGCACGGTGTCCTCGCTAAAGGTGATGCCCGTGGGGTTGGAATACTTGGGCACGCACCAGATACCCTTGATGGAATCGTCGGCGGCAACGAGGCGCTCGACCTCGTCCATGTCGGGGCCGTTGTCGGTCATCGCGACGGGGACGTTCTCGATGCCCAAGTCGGCGGTGATGCCAAAGTGGCGATCGTAGCCGGGAACGGGGCACAGGAACTTGACCTTCTTGCCGTCGTGCGCGGCCTCGTAGGCGTCCCAGGGCTCGCTGCCGCACGAGCCACAACGCCAGAACATGCCGGCGATGTCATGCTCGATCAAAAGGCTCGACGAACCCAGCACGAGCGTCTGCTCGGCGGGGCAGCCCAGGAACTCCCCTGCCAGCTTGCGTGCCGAGGGAATGCCCTCAAAGCAGCCGTAGTTGGAGCAGTCGACGTTGCCGTCGTGCAGATCGGCGTCGGCATTGAGGATATCGAGCATGGGACGAGAAATGTCCACCTGGGAGGGCGACGGCTTGCCGCGGGCCATATCGAGCGCCAGGCCCTTGGCCTTGACCTCGGCGACCTCGGCTTTGAGCGCCTCGATGGCGGCATCGAGTTCGGTGGTTTCCATCTTCTGGTAGATCGTCTGCATGGGTGCGACCTTTCGCGAAGCGGTACGTTGCAGTTCGTCTAAGTATAGACCGCCACCGCCGCAACGTTATGAAGCCGTGATAGATTAAGTTCATCGCAATGAATTATGGCATCGCCGCGTGCGTCCCACATGGCGGCGCGGTTCGCCCAAGGAGGCACTATGGAGTACGGCTCGTTTCAAGCCGAGGAGTTCGGCGACCTGCAGCGCCTGGTCGACGGGCTGTTTTACGATCGCCACGCCATCGACCGCTTGGACCTGATTGTGCAGGCCGAGATCTTGGACCTAGCACCCGACCTCATGGAGATCGTCAACCTGTTGCCGCCCGGCTACTACGACCGCCAGTCACTTTGCGACCAGCTCAACTCTGCCCTGGCCGCTCACGGCTGGGGCGCCGTCTACGGAACGGTGGAATAGGCCTCGATGCCCGTCATCTAACCCATTTCCCGGCTCTGGCGAGGTCCATTCTAGGTGCTGTGGTCAAAAAAGGGCAAATATGAGTACTGTTACCTTTTTAGTAACAGCGATTTTTGGTTAAAACCGACAAACTTGAGCCCGAAACTCCTTATTCACCGTCAACCGGCGCTTAATTGAAAGCCGATGACCGCATATTAACGTACAGTATTTACAGATTTGTTCATTATTTTTCGCACGTAAAATGAAACGCCGTTTGTGACAGTGCTCACAAACGGCGTTTTTTGACCGCAGGGGTTTCCGACGGATACCAAACACTGCTCTAAACCGCATTTTGCACGCGCTCGAGTCGGTGCCAAACCTAGTTTTGCGCTCTTACTCGTCCTTGGGCGAGGGATGCTTGCAGACCACGCTCATGTAGATCATGCCGAGCACGGCGGCAGTGACCGAACCGGCAAGGATGGCGGCCTTGGCAGCCAGAACCTCGAACTGAGCCGTCGGGAAGGCAAGACCACTGATGAGAATCGACATGGTAAAGCCGATACCGCCCAGAATGCCCACGCCGGCGATCATGTGCCAGTTGACGTTATGCGGCAGCTCGGAAATCTTGAGCTTGACCAGCGCGAATGTCATGCCAAAGATACCGATCGGCTTGCCCAGCAGCATGCCAAAGTACACACCGAGCGTCACCGGATCGGTCAGCAGCGTACTCATGTCCACGCCCACCAGACGAACCTGCGCGTTGACAAATGCGAAGATCGGCAGGATCACAAAGTTGACCGGCGTGGAGATCAGGCGCTCCATGCGGATGAGCGGCGGGGTCACGCGGTGCATGACGCGCTCGACCTTGGTGGTCGAGACGGTAAAGTCGTGCTGGCCCAGAATGTGCGCCTCGTCGTCGTAGCGGTCGTCGAGCAGCGGCAGGCACTCGCCCAGCCAATCGGTCAGGCTATCGAGCTTGACGCCGCACTTGGCCGGGATGGTAAAGGCCAGGATGACGCCGGCGAGCGTGGCATGCACGCCGCTCTTGAACATGCAGAACCACAGCAGCAGGCCCAGCACCGTATACGGAGCCAAGCGGTAGTGCTGCGTCTTGTTGAGCCACACGAGCGCGCAGGTCACAACCGCAGCGGCGCCCAGCCAAAACGGATTGGGGCTCTGGCCGTAGAAGATGGCGATAGCGGCGATGGAGATCAGGTCGTCGGCGATGGCGAGCGTCGAGAAGAACACGCGCACGCCGTTGGGCACGCGATTGCCCAAAAGCGATAGCACGCCCAGCGCGAAGGCAATATCGGTTGCCATGGGAATGGCCCAGCCATTGTGGGCACCGGCATGGTTGAAGATGAGATAGATGCAGGCGGGAACGACGACGCCGCCCACGGCTGCCAGCATGGGGAGCATGGCTTGGCGCGGGTTCTTGAGCTCGCCGACCGTCATCTCGTACTTAAGCTCGATGCCCACCAGCAAAAAGAAGATCGCCATGAGGAAGTCGTTGACGAAAAGTTCGACGGTGAGGCCGGCCGTGAAATGCCCTAGGCCCACGTACAGCGGGGTCTCCAAAAAGTGATGGATGGCCTCGTAGGCATCGGTATTGGCGCAGATGACGGCGGCGATGGCGGCAAACACCATAACGGCGGCGGAAATCGTGCCGTTCTCGGCGATGCGCTCCCAAATGTCGTGGCGCTCAAAACGCTTGCGCTCACGGACGTTGAACAGCTGCTCGGGTGCTGCCATGGGCGGCTCCTTTCACGGGAAGGTTCCCGTCTTAAAAAAGCACGGCCCGCCCAAGTGGCGGCGCCGCGCTCTAACGTATTACGCTTGCATCTAGCCTACCCTGCACAGATACCGTGCGGACGCGACCGAAAAGCGGAACCACAGGTTGAACATTATTTGCTCAACGGCACGGGCGCGCCTGTCCAAGAGACAACGCGGCGCGTGCACAAAAAACGACCGGAGCGCGGAGCGTCCGCGATCCGGTCGTCGGTGTTAGGTCAAAAGAACCTAGCAGGCGGCCATGATGGGGGCAGCGACCTGCTTCTTACGGGAGAGGACGCCCGGCATCCAAACGCCGTCGTGCTCGTCGGCAATGCCCAGGCCCTTCTGAGCAGCCTCGGTCTCGCCCTCGAGCAGGACCTGCGAGCCCTCCTCCATGATGTCGGTGATGCACAGGACGATGCCGTCGGCACCCTTCTCGGCGGCGTAGGCGCGCATGGCCTCGCGGATCTCGTCGATCATGCCGAGCGCACGGGTCTTGTCGACGGTCTCGTACTGGCCGATGAGCAGCTTCTTGCCGGCAGGCTCGAACATCTTGATGTCGTTGCCGACCATCTCGGCAGCGGTGAAGGAGCCGGACGGACGGGTGAGGAAGACCTCCATGCCAAACTTGACCGGGTCGACACCCACCTGCTCGCCGAGCTTGGCGGCGACGACGCAGTCGACAGCGGTGGTGGTGGGGCTCTTGAGCATGAGCGTGTCGGTCATCATGGCCGAGAGCAGCAGCTTGGCCTGAACGTCGGAAAGCTCGACGCCGAGCACGCCGGCGAGCTTGGTGACGATGGTGCAGCTGGAGCCCCAGGGCAGGCAGATGTAGTGCAGCGGGCCGGCGGTCTCGAAGTCGCCGATGCGGTGATGGTCGACAACGCCAAAGACCGTAGCGTCCTTAAGGCCGGCGACGGACTGGGCAGACTCGTTGTGGTCGGTGAGGACGACGAGCTGACCGGCCTCGACGGACTCGATCACGCGAGGCTCGGCAATGCCGGCATCGGCGAGCAGCTTGGCGGACTCGGCCGGGAGCTGGCCCAGGGCGCAGGCCTCGTAGGTGTTGCCGGCATACTCGACCTGGTTGAGCAGCTGAGACAGGACGACGGCGCTCATGATGGCGTCGTTATCGGGGTTCTGGTGACCAAAGACAAGAACGTTTGCCATGGATATCCTCCACTTGATGTGTGTACCTAAACGTAGCTATGGTAGCACGCTGGCGCCGAGCCTTCGCAGACAGAAGGGCCGCGGCGCAATTTGGGGCAAGCCTAGGGGCCAAGTCTGTCACCTTTGCACCATGTTGGTGCAAAGTAACCTGACCCCCTTGCACCAGCTATTTGCCGGCGGCGCGCAGGGCTACGTAGGCGGCGCCGATGATGCCGGCGTCGTTGCCGAGCGAGGCGACCTCGATGGGCGTCTCGCGCGAGGCAGAAAGCGCGTACTGCTTAAAGTGCTCGCGCACGGCGTCGAGGTAGACGTCGGCCGAGGCGGAGGCACCGCCGCCGATCAGGAACATCTCGGGATCGACCACGTTGGCGATGAGCGCCAGGGCGCGGCCGAGGTAGTCGGCCATGGTATCGGCCGCAGCCAGCGCGAGCTCGTCACCCTCGCGGCAGGCCTGGAACACGTCCTTGGAATCGGAGGGACCGGTGAGCTCGATGGGCTCGACGCCCGCAGCCTTGCACTCGGCAAGGTAGTTGCTCACCACGCCGGTGGCGCTGGAATACTGCTCCAGGTGGCCATGGCCGCCGCAGCCGCAGGTACGCTCCTCGGCCGGGTTCAGGCACATGTGGCCGATCTCGCCGCCGGCACCCACAACGCCCGACACCACGTCGCCGTTGATGATGACGCCACCGCCGACACCGGTACCGATGGTAACCATCACCACGTTCTGCACGCCCTTGGCAGAGCCGAGCCAGGCCTCGCCCATGGCAGCGGCGTTGGCGTCGTTCTCGTACTTCACGACCGCATCGGGGCAGTGCTCCTGGATGGCAATCCTCAGCTCGGGCAGGTTGATGGCAATGTTGGCCTTGACCTTGGCATCGCCCGATGCCGGAATGGGGCACGGAACGGCCAGGCCGATACCCGCCACAAAGGCGCGCGGAATCTGGGCCTTGGCGACCACCTGGTCGATGGCCTCGGTCACCGCGGCAAAGCCCGCAGCGTCGACGATGGGAGGCGTGGGCACGCTGGCCTTGGCAAGCAGATTGCCATCCTCGTCGAACAGGCCCTCCTTAACCGAAGTGCCGCCGACGTCAATGCCGATGTAGTACTGCTTAGGTTCCATGGGAGCCCACCTTTCTCGTTTAAACATTGCCTGTATGGTACCGCTCCCAAGGCAAAAACCTGCCAAAAAGGGACAGGTTTGTTTTGGCAGGTTTTATCTGGGGAAATGCAGCCCTCTGGGATCTTGCCCGTTGAACGCAAGGGCAACTCGGTTTCGTCTCCAAGCGATGCATTTTGCTCGATGCAACAACCATTGAGGATTTCTGTTTAGAGCGCTCTAGCTCAATAAGTAAAGCGACTTTTAATAATATCCTTCTCGAAACTTTTCCAAAATGTAATAGAGATACTTAGATGTTGAATATACTTTCTTTTATACTCAATCGAGCTGGAAGGGAGGTTCCATGATTCCCAAATATGAATCGATAGCTGCGGATATTCGTCGCAGCATCGAGGATGGTGCCCTTAAACCAGGCGACAAGCTGCCCACCGTCGTTGAGTTCTGCGAGCTGTATAGCGTTTCCAAAATCACCGTCAAACGAGCGATTGAACAGATTACCGAGGAAGGTCTTGTTACCAGCCGTCGTGGATCGGGCACCTACGTCAAGGACACCGCAGGGCTTCCCGGCAAAGCGTTTTTCCAAGGCAGAAACGACCGCGCGCAGGGCTTTACCTACGAGCATCGCGGCGAGAAGGTGGCCTCGGTGGTCTACGATTTCTCGATCGTCAATCCGCCGGCAGAGGTTGCCACCCAGCTGGGAATGGCCGAAGACGACTTTGCCTATCACATCGTGCGCGTACGCGAGGTCGATGGCCTGCCCATCGTTATCGAGTACACCTATATGCCGCTCGAGCTGATCCCGGGCCTGAAGAAAAAGGACCTGTACGCGTCGGTCTACAGCTATATCCGCGAGCAATGCGGGCTTAAGATCTCGAGCTTCCACCGCACCATCCGTGCCGTGGCGGCAACCGAGGAAGAGGCTGAGCGCTTGAACGTAAAGCCCGGCTCTCCCCTGCTCGAGCTCAACCAGATTGGCTTTTTGGACAGCGGCGCCGCGTTTGAGTACTCGATTTCGCGCAACGTCGGCGACCGTTTTGAGCTGCATAACGTGACGTTGGCTTAAGTTTGTAATCCGGCGGGCGCTCGCTTTGAACCGTTTTGCGCGGCGCCCGCGCAACCTGATGGGGGTATGCACATGTCCGATTTGATTAAACTCACGCCGATCTTCCACGAGAAGATTTGGGGCGGCCGTCAGCTGGAGACCGTCTTTGGCTATGACATTCCCGAAGGCCCCATCGGTGAGTGCTGGGCCATCTCGGCACATCCCAACGGCGACTGCCAGATTGCCGAGGGTCCGTACGCCGGCCACACGCTGTCGTGGCTGTGGGCCGAGCACCGCGAGCTCTTTGGCAACTGCAAGGGCAAGGAGTTCCCGCTGCTCATTAAGATTCTGGACGCCAAGGACGATCTGTCGATCCAGATCCATCCCAACGACGAGTACGCCGCCGAGCACGAGAACGGCAGCCTGGGCAAGACCGAGTGCTGGTACGTGCTGGATTGCGAGCCCGGCGCCACGATCATCGTCGGCCAGCGCGCGCACGACCGCGCCGAGGCCGCGCAGATGATCGAAGAGGGTCACTGGGACGAGATGCTCAACGTCCTGCCGATCCACAAGGGCGACTTTTTCCAGATTAACTCCGGTACCGTGCACGCCATCAAGACCGGCACGCTGATTTTGGAGACGCAGCAGTCGAGCGACGTGACGTACCGTCTGTACGACTACGATCGCCCCGGCACCGACGGCAAGCTGCGTCCGCTGCACATTGAGCAGAGCCTGGACTGCATCAACTTTAACGCGCAGGCCCCGACCGACGGCACCGTGACCGCACCCGAGGTCGACGGCGTGACCGAGCTTGAGTCCAACCCCTGTTACACCGTCGATCGCGTGCGCGTCGACGGCAGCAAGGCCTTGGAGCAGCGCTGGCCCTTCATGTGCCTGTCGGTCATCAACGGCGAAGGCACCGTCTGCGGCGACCCCGTCCACAAGGGAAGCCACCTGCTGGCGCCCAGCACCGTGAACAAGATCGAGCTCGAGGGCACCATGGAGCTAATCATTAGCCATCTCTAAGCCGCAGCAACAACCCAAAATGTAACAAGGGGCTCCCCCGTTCTTCGACGGGGGAGCCCCTGCTCATATCTATATATCAGCCCACCCGGTTTTCCAGACCAAAAAGCGAACGAGCAGAGCTGCGCCCATCCGCTGCGAGCCGTAACGCCACAAGGAAGAGGGCGCGACGGGGGCTTTGGTCGATCGCGAGTTCCGCACGAGCCGGAGAGCACTTAATGTGCTCTCCGTGCGAGCAGGACTGTCCGAGCAGGCGACCAAAGCCCCCGGCGCGCCCGGTCAACCTCGCAGTTAGGCATTCAGCTTAACGATTGGCGCAAAGCCCTTCATCAGCTTTTTGGTCTGGCCGGTCTTTTCGAATTGGACCTCAATCATGTCTCCGACGACCGAGATCACGGTGCCCGTGCCAAAGGTCTTGTGGCTCACGGTATCGCCCGCGGCAAAGTCCTGCGATGCGCTGGCGCGATCGACCTTGCGCTCCACCGTCGGCGACACCTTGGACGACGGCTTCTTGGCGCGCGGCGCACCCGAGCCAAAGGTCGAGGCAACGCGACCGGCATCGGGCGAAACCCCACGATGGCGCTCGGTTCCGTAGCTGCTGCCGCCAAAGAAGTCGTCGAAGCTCGATCCGCCACGCGAGCCGGAACCGCCGGTCGAGCGCGTGCGCGAGCCAAACACCTTGCCACCATACATGTCCGAGCCCATGCCCGAGCCAAAGGTACCGTGACGGTCGCCGCGCTTCTCCCAGCCTGTACCCTCAAAACCCGCAGAGCCAATGCCACTAAACTCGATATCCTCAAACGGAATCTCGTTGAGGAAGCGCGAGCGCGGGTTGGCCGAAGTCGAGCCGTAGGTACGACGCGTCGCTGCATATGTTAGGAACAGGCGCTTGCGGGCGCGCGTGATGGCGACGTAGGCCAAACGGCGCTCCTCCTCGAGCTTGCCTGGATCGTCGCTGCCGCCAAAGTCGTGCACGTGCGGGAAGATGCCCTCCTCCATGCCGGCCACGAAGACCGCCGGGAACTCCAGGCCCTTGGCGGAGTGGATGGTCATCATGGTGATGGCATGCGTCTCGCCGGCAAGAGAATCCAGGTCGGAGCGCAGGGCCAGCCATTCCATGAGGGCAGGCAGCGCCTTGCAGGTGAGCGGGCCGTAAGTGCGCTCGATTTCGTCGGCATGCACGGCACCGGCCGGCAGCTCCGTCGGCGCGGCATAGGCGTTGCCCGCGATGGCGGCGGCCAGAGCGTCCTGCGGCGAGAGCGCCGGGGCGGCCAGGCTATCGAGCGGATTGGAGCCAGCGGCGTCGCGAGCGCCGACCAGTGCCTCAAACGAGGACGCGGGCGCAGACGGCCCCGGCTCCGGTGCGGGCACGCTCACCACGACGGGCTCGGGCTCAGCGTCGGCAGGCACATCGGCAACGCCGGCCGCGCGCAGCTCTTCTAAGCTCTCGAGCGTGCCCTCGATATCCTCGTGCGTCTCCTCAAATTCGGCAGCAACGCCCAGGAATTCCTGGATGTTCTCGGCGCGACTCTCGGACTCCATAGTGCCCTCGGCGCGGAACGCCTGCAGCAGGCCCGTCTTGTCGACGATCATCTCGACGACATCCTTGAGCTCGCCGTCCATACGGCGACCCTCACGAACCAGCGCCACAAAGCTCGACAGGCCGTTGCGCACCTTGGCGCTAAACATGCCGGTCTCGGCCGTCGCGATCTCGCAGGCCTGGAAGAACGAACAGCGGTTATCGCGCGCCAGCTGCTCGATCTTTTGAATCGAGGTGGAGCCGATACCGCGGCGCGGCGTGTTGATGACGCGCTTGACGCTCATCTCGTCTGCCGGGTTCACGATCATCTTGAGGTAGGCCATGACGTCGCGGATCTCGGCACGATCGAAGAATCGCGTGCCGCCCACGATCTTGTAGGGCACGCCCGCGCGCAGGAACATATCTTCGAGGATACGAGACTGGGCGTTGGTGCGGTAGAACACGGCGATGTCGTCGTAGCTCGTACCCTTGGAGTGCAGCTTCTCGATCTCGCCGGCGATCCAGCGGCCCTCGTCGCGCTCATCGCTCGCCTGGAAGGCCTGGATCTTCTCGCCATCGCCCTCGGCCGTGAACAGGCGCTTGTCCTTGCGCTGCGAGTTGTGGCGCACCACGGCGTTGGCGGCGCTCAGGATATGACCCGTGGAGCGGTAGTTCTGCTCCAGCTTGACGGTCTTGCAGTTTTTAAAGTCCTTCTCGAAGTCCAGGATATTGGTGATGTCGGCGCCGCGCCAGCTGTAAATGGACTGGTCGTCGTCGCCCACGACCATGAGGTTTTGGTACTTGGCGGCCAGCAGGTTGGCGATCTCGTACTGGACGTGGTTGGTGTCCTGATACTCGTCGACGCTAATGTAGCGGAAGCGCTCCTGGTACTTGTCGAGCACCTCGGGACGGGTGCGCAGCAGCTCGAGCGTGCGCACAAGCAGGTCGTCGAAGTCCATGGCGTTGGCGGCGCGCAAGCGGCGCTCCAGCTCCAGGTAGACCTGCGCGGCCTTTTTGTCGTTGGGGCTGTCGGCGGATTTGAGCATGTCCTCGGGCCCGATCATGGCGTTTTTGGCCGAGCTGATCTTGCTGCGGATCATGTTGATGGGGAACTGCTTTTGCTCGATGCCGAGCGCCTGCATAATGTCGCGCACCATGCGCTTGGAATCATCGTCATCGTAGATGGTGAACTGGCCGGTATAGCCCAGCAGGTCGGCGTCCTCGCGCAGCATGCGCACGCACATGGCGTGGAAGGTGCACACCCACATGCCGCGGGTGCCGTTGGGGATGAGTGCGGCCAGACGCTCGCGCATCTCGGCCGCGGCCTTGTTGGTAAACGTGATGGCAAGGACCTGCCAGGGCTTAACGCCCAGGTCGCCCAGCATGTGGGCGATGCGGAAGGTCAGGACGCGGGTCTTGCCCGAGCCGGCGCCGGCAAGGACCAGCAGCGGGCCCTCGGTGGTCAGGACCGCCTCGCGCTGGGCGGGATTGAGGCTATCGATATCGACGGCGGGTTTGGGTGCGGGAGCCGGGGCGTCGTAGATGTCGAGCGGAACGAGCTCGGGCTCCGGCGCGGCGGGAGCAGTGTACGCATCGAGCGGCACGGGCTCCGGCGCGGGCGGGACGGGCGCGGCGGTGTTCTTTTCCCAGGGCAAGGGCTGGGTCATGGGCGACTCCTCATCTGACGGACGGCGCGCCTGCGGGCAGCGCCATAGTTTGAGCCGTACCAGTATACCGAGCCGCGCGGACACCGACGCAAATCACACTACGACTCCGCGCACCGCCACCACCCAAGCACCCCCAAATAAGTTGCGGTGAAATAGTTCCTGAAACCAGCCTTCTGGCCCCCAAACAGGAACTATTCCACCGCAACTTATGTTGGCTCGAGGGGATAGAATATCTACCACTTCTACCCCATCCCCACATGGCAGGAGGGCTGTTGTGAAGCATAGGGTGCTCTATTACATGGTCGACGGTTCGACCGAGGCGGGCCAGGCGGTGCTCGACACAATCGAAGGCGGCGATCAGATTGAGCTGGTGGGCTGCGCGCACGAGCCCAATGTCTGCCCCACCGCCGAGCAGCTGGCAGGCTGCGAGGGCTTTGTCGGCGAGTTCGGTCCCGTCGATGATACGTGTGCCGACGCCATAGCGGCCGCGGGAATGCGCATTGTCTCGAGCATGTCCATCGGCCTGAACCACGTGGCAGTGGACCGCCTGACCTCCCACGGCATCACCGTCACCAACTGCCCCGGATACTGCTCGGACGACGTCGCTCAACACGCCATCGCTTTGATGCTTGACCTGATGCGCCAAGTTACGTTTCTCAACCGCGGTGTGCGTGATGGCGCTTGGAATCCACTTGCCGGCTACACCATGCATCGCACGCAGGGCCGCACGTTGGGGCTCGTCTTTTTTGGCAACATTGCGCGTGCTGTCGCGCCCATCGCGAAGGCGCTCGGCATGAAGGTGCTGGTGTGGGCGCCAACCAAGAGTGCAGAAGAGCTTGCCGCCGCCGGTTGCGTCAAGACTCAAACGCTCGATGAACTGCTCGGCGCCTCGGATATCGTCAGCCTGCACTGTCCGCTGATTCCAGAGACCGAGAAGCTGATTGGCAAGCGCGAACTTGCGCTTATGAAACCCACAGCATTTTTGATTAACACGGCACGCGGACCCATCGTGGACGAGGATGCCCTGGTCGCCGCGTTGGACGAGGGCATCGCCAGCGATGGCACGCGCGGCATCTGCGGTGCCGCACTTGACGTGCTCGCCGACGAAACCGCACCTAACCAGGCCCTAATCGCGCATCCGCGCTGCATCGTCACACCCCATTGCGCCTACAGCACGCAGGAAGCCTACGACACCGTCCGCCGCATGTCGCTGCAGGCCGTAGTAGACAAGCTCGTCTTCAACCGCAAGCCCAAGCACACCGTGGCCGAATAATTGGCGCAAAGGGGTCAGGTTTATCTGCACCAAGTTGGTGCAAACAAACCTGACCCCAATGCACCAATCTATTGACAATCACGGAGTTGCCGATGTCATGGCGCCGCGAAGCGGCGGCTGAGCTAGAGACCGAGCATCGGTACCGCTACGAAGAAGTATGCGAGCACCACGATGCCCAGGATGATGCGGTAGACGCCGAAACACTTGAAGTCGTGACGGCGGACAAAGCCCATGAGCCACTTGATGGCAATGAGCGAGACCACAAAGGCCACGACGCAGCCCACGCCCAGGATGGCGATCTCGTTGGCGCCGAAGGTACCGCCCTTAATGAAGTACTTGACCAGCTTGAGCGCACTCGCACCAAACATGACGGGGATGGCCAGGAAGAACGTAAACTTGGACGCCACCGAACGCGTGCAGCCCAGCAGCAGGCCGCCGATGATGGTAGAACCGGAGCGAGAAGTACCAGGCACCAGCGAAAGCACCTGGAAGCAGCCGATACCCAGCGCAGTCTTCCAGTTGAGGTCCTCGAGCGTGGCGATGGAACCAAAGTCCAGATTCTCGTCATCGTCCTCATCCTCAGCGGTAGCCGCGGCGGGCGCCGCAAAGTGCGCACCGGCGGGACGTCCACCCGACACCACAGCACGCGAACCAAACGAACCGGCAACGGCCATTTCCTCGCGCTTGCTGGCGCGCCAGTTCTCGATCACGATAAACAGCACACCGTACACGATGAGCGCCAGCGCCACGACGGGAGCGTTGTAGAAATGCTCCTCCATCCAGTCGTTGAGCGGCAGGCCGATCACCGCCGCAGGAATGCAGCCGAGCACAATCTTGCCCCACAGCGCCCAGGTGTCGCGACGGCCCTCCTTGCCCTTGCTGGGCGAGAACGGGTTGAGCTCGTGGAAAAACAGCACGCAGACGGCCAGAATGGCACCAAGCTGAATCACGACCAGGAACATGTTCCAGAACGTCTCGCTCACGTTCATCTTGACGAACTCATCCACCAAGATCATGTGACCCGTCGACGAAACGGGCAGCCATTCGGTGATGCCCTCGACCAGGCCCATGAAGGCAGATTTTAGAAGCTCGATAATATCCAAAGGGACCCCCTCGTTAGACACCCGCCGGTAGATGTTCTGCGGACGATGCGGGCGATGTCCCATTATCAACCGTTGGCGGTGCGACCGCGCCTACCCTTACCAAAAAACTCGCCCGTTCACAGAATTGCGAGCAGTTAAACCGAAATCCTTGGGTATAACTGCAACAAGATAAAGTGTCCGGCGGTCAACGCACCCGCGCCCGCCCGACGCACGAGCCCCGCGCCCGTGCGATAGACCAAGGAGGAAACCATGAACGAGGGCTACACCAAGGTATTTGTTTCACTCGACGGTACTGAACAGCAGGATTTTGTGCTCGCACGCGCCATCAAAGTCGCCGCGAACAACGGCGCCAAGCTGATCATCGGCCACGTCATCGATTCCACGGCACTCGAGAGTGCCGGTTCCTATCCGGTCGATCTGGTCAACGGCCTAGAGGAGGCATTTAAGAACTCCATCGCCAAGCAGCTCGAAGAGGCCAAGGCCAATCCCGACATTCCCGAGGTCGAGGTCATGATTCGCGCCGGTCGTATTCGCGAGACGCTCAAAGACGAGATGCTCGACGTGGTCAAGCCCGACCTGGTGCTCTGCGGCGCCCGCGGCCTGTCCTCGATCAAGTATGCGCTTCTGGGTTCGATTTCGACGTTTTTGCTGCGCAACACCGACTGCGACATTTTGGTCGTGAAGTAGCGTTGCTCCCACCGGCCGCGGGGCTTGCGGGGTTTCCACGGGCACGTCCTCGCCGCGTTGCGGCTGCGGGATGTGCCCTTAGGAAACCCCTCCCGGCCCCGCGGCCTTCGCAGCCTTACTTCAGCGAGTTGGCTGAATAGAAAGATGGCGTGCCGCCCCGGTTGGGGCGGCACGTTTTTGTTATGGGAGATTCTTTCGAGCCTCATAGCCATGTTCACGTTCGGGAACATTGCGCCAGTTGCTTCAGCTATGTTCCTGAACGTGAACATAGCCCAGAGAAAGACAGCAGGAGCGCGCCTACTCGAAGTATTGGAACTTGTTGGTCGAGAAGGCAAAGGTTACGGTGAAGCCTTTGCCGGGCTCCGAGGCCGCCGTGACGTCGATGCCCATTTTGGAGCATAGGCGTGCCACCAGGTAGAGGCCGATGCCCGTTGCGCGCTTGGTGGTGCGGCCGTTGTCGCCGGTAAAGCCCTTCTCGAACACGCGCGGCAGGTCGGCCGCGCTCACGCCGCAGCCGTTGTCCGCGACGGTGAGCTCGATGCGTTCGCTTGCCAGGCCCTCGTCCAGCAACGCACCCGAAAACACGATCTTCGCGCCGTCCTCGCACGCATATTTAATGCTGTTCTGAATGAGCTGACCCAGAATAAACTCGAGCCACTTCTCGTCGGTAAAGACCTCAAAGTCGAGGTTCTCGCACACCGGAGCCACGTGCGCCGCAATGAGCTCGCGCGCGTTGGTTTTAATCGCACCCGTCACCAGGGCCTTAAGATTCCAGCGGCGAATCAGGTAGTCGCGCTCCACGACTTCCGAGCGCGCGTAGTACAGTGCCTGGTCGATATAGCGCTCAACGCGAGCCAGCTCGCGACCCAGGTCATCCACACGCGACAGGTCGTCTTCGCTGCCGTCCAGGTTTTCCAAAATCAGGTGAGCCGCCGCCAGGGGCAGCTTGGCCTCATGGACCCAGCTTTCGATATAGTCGCGATAGTCATCGGTCTGACGCCGGCCTTCGGCCACCTCATCGCAAGCCGCCTTGCCCACGCGACGCAAGACCTCGTATTCGAGCTCGCCCTCGGCATAGGTCGGGCATTGCACCATCTCCTGCACCCATGCGGGGCTCTCCAATTCCTCGGCCACGCGCTCCAGCTGACGCAAAAAACGACGACGGCGCGCATACTCGATCACGATGCCGAGCATGCCAAAGATAAAGGACACACCAACCGCCACGACCACGATAGATGCCGGGGCCCCGGCGACCGTCAGCACAAAACAGCTCAACAGCACGCCGCACGTCCACACGGCGACGGGAAGCAGCGCATCTTTGAAGAATTTGGCAAATGACATAGCCGGCCCCTAGACCGAATAGCCTTGGCCGCGATGCGTGGTCAGATACCCCTTGACGCCGATTTTTTCGAGCGTGGTGCGCAGACGGTTGATGTTGACAGTGAGCGTGTTGTCGTCCACAAAGGCATCGGAGTCCCACAGGTCCTGCATGATGGCCGAGCGCGAGACGATCTTGCCCGCGCGGCTCAGGAGCAGCGAGAGAATGCGCAGCTCATTTTTGGTGAGCTCGGTGCTGTCGCCGGTCGCCGTGTTGGTGACCATAGAACGGGCGAGGTCGAGCTCCAGCCCCTTGTGGACGAGCGTGCTGCGCTCGCCCGCCGCCGCGGTGCGACGCAGCAAGGCATTGATGCGCGCCACGAGCACGCGCGCGCTATAGGGCTTGGGAACGAAGTCGTCCGCGCCGAGCGTCATGGCCATGACCTCGTCGATCTCGGTCGTGCGCGACGTGAGGACGATGATGGGGACCTCGGATTCGCGGCGGACTTCGTGGCAGATATGCTGGCCGTCTTTGACGGGAAGCGTCAGGTCGAGCAGTACCAAGTCGGGTGCAGCGGCCAGGATGTCACGCGAGACATACTCGAACGACTCGCAGGCCTCGACCTCAAAACCGGCACGAGCAAGGATGTCGGCAAGCTCACGACGAATGGGCTCGTCGTCCTCAACGATATAGATCAGCGCCATGGATTCCGCTCCCCTCTTGGTTGCCTTGCCACCATTATGGCTGCGAAACTGCAGGTGTGCGCCACGCACGTCGCCAAGGTGACAGAACTGTTCGCGAGCGGGGGCGTTTTGTCCGCCTTACGCTCGCGACGGGAACGGGGACCAAAATGATTTTTTATCCCCGTCCCAGAATAATCATTTAGCGACGGGCGCGGAGCTTTTCGTAGCCGTCGGCGAAGAAGGCGACCGTGGCGGCGTCCGCCTCGGCGGCATCGGTATCGTCGGCGGGGACCACGCCGTGCTCGTCGCTCACCAGGAACAGCGCGCCCTTAAGCTGAGCGGGAATATCTACGCGCGTGACCGGGATGCCCTTGGTCTGGGCCAGCTGCTCAATGAGCGTCGCCGTGCCGCACAGGCACTCGTCCGCCGGTGCCACAAAGGCAAGCTCGTCGTTGTTGACGGCGGCGAGCAGCTCGGGCGCCACGCCGGTTTCATCGGCCTCGGAGCGAGCCTCGGCAGAACGGGCACGCAGCGCCTTGGCCGACGTGTCTGCCAGCGGCTCGTACTCCCCCACCGTCATGGCGGCATTGCCGTTGACGTCGATCACCAGCATGAGCACACCGTCGTGCGCGGTATAGTCGCCCTCGGCAAGCGACCACTCAACGTGCTGCTTGGCCCAACTGAGCATGTTATGGGTAAGTGGCTCGCCCTGCACCAGGCGCTCGGACAGCGCGCGGATGTGACGGTTGAGCATGGGCACCTTTTTGTTGGACATGCGCCAGCGGCAGATAAGCGCGGGCTTATCAAGCGTGAACTTCTCGACCGCCTCCTGGTTGGCGCAAAAGTCCTCGTACGCGCGTTGATCCTCGGCATTGCCAAACAGCTCGGCATCATCCACAACGGCCATATCCAACCTTTCTCAAAAACATATACCGCACCGTTATACCCAAAAAAGCCGCCCGCACCAACCGGCACGGACGGCAATAGATGGCTTTAGTTCGGAGCGAGCCAATACCACTGGTAGAGCATAAGTCAGCGAGCCGGCCCCAAGTGCCCCAGGTCGCCGCGAAAGAGGAGCGACGCGTACTTCTGTACGCGAGCGACGGTTTGAGCGACGAGATGGGGTGCTTGGAGCCGGCGCAGCGTCGAGCAGTTACGCGGTTTGGTAAAACCGCGTAACGAAATTAGTGGCGGAAGTGGCGGGCGCCGGTAAAGACCATTGCGATGCCGTGCTCGTTGCAGGCCTGGATGCTCTCGTCGTCGCGCTTGGAGCCGCCGGGCTGGATGATGCAGGTCACGCCGTGCGCGGCAAGCACGTCAACGTTGTCGCGGAACGGGAAGAACGCGTCGCTTGCGCAGGCAAAGCCGCCCTTCTCCACGCCCTCGCGCTCGCAGAAGTCCTCGGCGCGCTCGCAGGCCAGCAGCGCGGAATCCACGCGGTTGGGCTGGCCCGGGCCCATGCCAATGCCGGCCTTGCCCTTGGAGACCAGGATGGCGTTGGACTTAACGCCCTTGCAGACCTTCCAGGCAAACTCGAGCTCGGCCATCTCGGCGTCGGTGGGCTTGCGGTCAGTGGGGAACGTAAAGGTCGCGGGATCCTCGGTCACGTGGTCGACCTCCTGGACCAGCATGCCGCCGTCGATGGAGCGCAGCTCCACCTGGGCGCCGTGGTCCACGCCGCCGGTCGCCAGCACGCGCAGGTTGGGGCGCTTGGCCATGCGCTCGAGTGCCTCGTCGGTATAGCTCGGGGCGATGATGACCTCGACGAACTGCTTGTTCTGGTCGGCGAAGTGCTCAACCAGCCCAAAGGGAACCTCGCGGTTGCAGGCGATGATGCCGCCGAAGGCGCTCTTGGGATCGCAGGCGAAGGCGCGGTCGTAGGCGGACGTGATGTCCTCGGCCACGGCAGAGCCGCAGGGGTTCTGATGCTTGAGGATCACGCAGGCCGGCTCGTCGAACTCGCGGACCAGGTTCCAAGCGGCATCGGCGTCCAGATAGTTGTTGTAGCTGAGCGGCTTGCCCTGGATTTGCTCGGAGCCCACGAGCGGGAACTGGGAGCTCGCAGTGTTCTCGCAGCCCTCGGCAAAGCGATAGACCGTGGCCTTCTGCTGCGGGTTCTCGCCATAGCGCAGGTCATCGACCTTCTCCAGCGAGATCTCGAGCTTGGCAGAGGTGTCCGCCACGTCGCTTGCCTGAGCGGCAAGCCAACGGGAGATGGCCGTGTCGTAGGCGGCGGTGGTCTGGTAGACCTTCACCTGCAGGCGACGACGGGTGGAAAGCGTGGTGCAGCCGCCGGTCTCGCGCATCTCGGCCAGGACGGCGTCGTAGTCGGCCGGGTCGGAGATGACAGTGACGCTCGCGGCGTTCTTGGCGGCAGAGCGCAGCATGGAGGGGCCACCGATGTCGATGTGCTCGATGGCGTCCGCGAAGGTGACCTCGGGGTTGGCGACGGTCTTCTCGAACTCGTACAGGTTGACGACCACCAGGTCGATCATCTTAATGCCGTGCTGAGCGGCCTCCTGCATGTGCTGCTCGGAATCGCGGCGGGCCAGCAGCGCGCCGTGAACCTTGGGGTGCAGCGTCTTAACGCGGCCGTCCATCATCTCGGGATAGCCCGTGAACTCCTCGATGGGGGTTACAGGAACGCCCGCGTCCTCGATGGCACGAGCCGTGCCGCCCGTAGAGATGATCTCGACGCCAAAGTCGTCAACCAGCGTCCGTGCGAAATCGACGACACCCGTCTTATCGGTAACCGAGATCAACGCGCGTGCGATCTTCACATCAGATCCCATGCAGTCCTCCTGTCTGGTACGCCGCCGTGCTCTGTGAGTCGGTGATACGTCGATCTGCAGCGCTCGCGCAGCGGCATTGAAAATACTGATTCAATGTAGCGCATCGAGCGCGCCGATGCACCCCGCAACGAAGGCATGTGCAGAAAAAGCTTGCGAGCGGATGGTTTTGGCGCGGCACTGGCCGCGGTGAGTTGATGGAACACAGGGGCACCATAATTAGATGCCAATGGCGTGGTAGAACTGTGCTCGATATGCATCCGCAAAAGAAAGAGGCACCATGGTCTCGCGGGTTCTCTACCGACCGTTTGATACCGAAGATTTCGACGCCATCGCGCTGATTCTGCAGCAGCTTTGGCACAATAACTCGGATAACGATGAGTACAACCGCCTTGAGGCCGCGTGCGATCTTGCCTATTGCCTTTCGTCCTCGACGTTTTCGCAGGTTGCCGTAATCGACGGCCAGGCGCGTGGCATTGCGCTTGCGCGCGCGGGGCAGAGCTCCGGTGCCACCGTCAACGAGCATTGGATGGACACCGAACGCGCGCTGCTGTCGCAGATGCGCGAGCTGGAGCCCAGCGCGTGCGCCGAGTACCTCTCGTTTGTGCGCGCCACTATCCGGACCAACAACCGTCTACTCGAGAGCAGCCCGCTGCCGCACGACCACGAGGTCACGCTGCTCGCCGTCGATCCCGATGTCCACGGCTTGGGCGTTGGCTCGGTGCTGCTCGACGCCGCCGTCTCGCACCTGTCCTCGCGCGGGGCAACGAGGGCGCACCTGTACACCGACTCCAACTGCTCGTGGAAGTTCTACGAGCTGCACGGCTTTAAGCGTATGGCCACATACCGCGCCAACCGCGAAGAGCGCCGCCACGACATGCCGCGTGAGAGCTTTCTCTACGAACTCGACCTAACCGCGTAGCCCCGACACTTAGGGACGCTCCTTTTATGCCAGCAGTTGGGGACACTCCTGAGCAAAACGGCTGAGGAAGCCCCGACTGATATCGCCAAATAGGGGTTAGCGAATGCCCGTGGGCAAAAAACATCAAATATGAGTACTGTTACCTTTTTAGTAGCAGCGATTTTGGCATTTTTCGGGTCCATTCGGCGTGTCGATAAGCCACATGAACCAACGTTTCTCCCCAAATGTAGAATAAAAGAGGCTTCTAACGAGAAAGAATCTCATTTGCAGCCTCTTTTTAAGCACAAAATTATGTTACCAACAAAGCAACAGTACTCATATTTGGCATTTTTTGCCCACCACCCCTCCCGACAGAGCAAAAAGTGGAAGGATCGGCCCCTGCCGACACATAAAAATGGGATGGGCTTTCCCCGACAGCTGTCGGGGAAAGCCCATCCCAGATTTTGCGACCGCTAGAACGTTCCGCCGCCGCCTCCGCCGGCGCCACCACCGCCGCCGCCGGAGAAGCCGCCGCCTCCGCCGCCACCGGAGCTGTCAGAGCTCGATGCCAGCTCGCGGATACTCTCGTGATACACGCTATCGAACGAATCGAGCGGGGACTGGTTGCCGTAATGATGGTAGTACCACCAGTAGCAGGGGTAATTGTCGTAGAAGCCATCAGCCTCGCGCACCTCAGGCGGCACGGCCTCGGCAAGCTGGCGCAGCACTTCCTTCGAAACGCCCAGCGCCGCGCCCATTACCAGCAGTTTGTTCCACAGCACCAGGTCGCCCGGGACGGCTTCCTTTAGGCGCGTGAAGTCCTCGAGCCAATGCTTAAGCGCCTTGCAACGGGCCGCCACCTCGGCACCCTCCGGCGTAAAGCGACGGAACGTAAGGCCCACGACAATTCCAACCAGTACGATGGGGACCGAGATCACCGCGGCGATAATGTTCGCCTGCGCACCATCGGTAAAGAAGATGGACCCCACGGGGATAAAGGCGACCAAGATGCCAAGGACCAGACAAAACACCATCGCGACAATGCCGTCCGAGGCAACGTACTCGCTGTCGGCCAGCTTGCCCTTAACGCTGTTCTTGTAGTCCTCGAGCTTGTCGCCCACGGGCGTAGCGTGCTGCTTGACGTAATGCTGCAGCTCGTCGAACGTGCGCGAGCGGTCGCCGTTCTCGTCGGGCTTTACGCCGGCAAAGAACACCTTGAGCACCATGCGATCGATGCCCTTGGCCGATTTCCAGCCCTCATCACTCACTGTCACGCGGTACGTCTGCTCCTCTTTCTCGTGCCCCAACAGGCCCTTCTTGGCCTTGGTCACGGTCGCCTGCTCGAGCCTGATCACGCGGTCGTCGGTGAGCTTCATGAGCGTGGCGATATATGCCTGATCGGGCACCTCATTCCAGCTCATAAGAGCCGAAAGCACGGCAGGATGGTCTGCCGAGGGCACGTCGCGGAAATACTCGTCCTGGAAAAGCGGCTTGGGTTTACGCTTGCGCAGCTTGAGCACGATGATTGTGCCGGTAAAGGCCACCGCCGCGACAACACTCACCACGGCCAGCACGTTGGCAATCATGCGCGCATGGGCACGGCGGGCGTTGGCCTCCTCGGCCCATGCCTTCTCCTCGCTTAGGATCGTCGGCAGGCGTTCCTCGCTCGAGGCGCTAAGCCACGGCACCCAGTCGCTGGGAAAGACCACGCGTGCCTCGGCGAACTCGCCCTGATGCACGCAGGGAATGGTATAGGTGACCATGGGCTCGTCCGCGTCGAGCGTCACATCGCCCGTCAGCGGGCCGTGACCCCACGCACGGAAGTTGTCGCCCTTGGTCGCCGGGGTCCCCGCGGCGGCGTTTGCGAAGTAGACTTCCATCTCGACGTCATCGGAATCCGCCGACCAGCCGTCGCCGACGAACTTCCAGTAGAGCTCGGCGGTATCGGCCCAGTTCATTACCGCGCCGGTCATGGTGTAGCTCACGTAAAAGATCGCACTGTCACCGCTCTCATGAGGGCTGAACACCTTGATCTTCACGCCGCCGTCGGACTGCTCCACGGTGTAGACGCCGCGGTCGCCCTTGTTTGCGCTGTCGACCTTGTTAAACGCGGTGTCGTCTTCCTCGACGCTCAGCACATTGACGCTCACCGAGCCGCCTTGCTGGTTGGAGCCCGTATTGATATCCCAATACACGCCGTTGATGTCGTCATCGAAGTCGAACTGGCGTCCCTCGACAACGGTCAGTGAGCCATCGGCTTCGACCGTGGCGCCGATGTAGGTTTGGCTCATGGAGTAGCCGTCGGCGTGCGCGGCGGCGGGCAGCAGCAGCAACGCAAGCGCGACGAGCGCACAGATGGAAGCGAATCGCGCGAACAGGCGACGCTGCCGACAGGTCTTGGCAACGGGGGCGTTCATAGGCACATCCTTTGTCTTTGATACCAACAGCGTCATTGTCCCACGTTTATGGGCGCACATGACGAATATCTAGGCCAGCGGAGCATCAAACGGGACAAAAGTCCCACCTAAGCCCGGCACTTAGGGACGTTCCTTATCTGCCGGCAGTTTGGGACAGTCCTTGGCCAAGCACCCGTCTGGCAATAGATACCACTTCACAGCTCCGTCACAGGTGTAGCGGCTTTGTGTGGGCGCGGCGCGCGCTGATTGAGCCCGCAGTCGAAGGGCATAAAGCAGTTGAGCGAAAACGGTTTGCCCCTTTGCCGTTCGCTCGAGGATCATGTCCCCCTTTTCCGCGGAAACCCCGGCAGTTGCGAAGAGCTGCCGGGGTTTCTGTCGTTTAAGGGCCGGGCTGAGGAGCAGCAATCGAGGCGCCGAGCCGACGGCCGGGACACGCAGCGCACGACTGCGGCAACTTGCAAGTCATGGCAACGTCTCCCCTATCGCGCCCCGCGCTATACTCGTCCGCATGGATATCAATGCACTCGACATAGCAACGCCCGTCGCGGTCACGTCGACGGCACCCAACGCGTCCGCTGCCACGGCGGGCGCACCCGCCACGCCCGCGCCCGTCGTGGGCCGCTTCGCCCCGTCGCCCTCGGGCCGAATGCACCTGGGCAACGTGTTCAGCTGCCTGTGCGCGTGGCTTTCGGCCCGCAGCCAGGGCGGCCACATCGTGCTGCGCATCGAGGACCTGGACGATCGCTGCAAGCGACCGGAGCTCGCCGCCCAGCTCATCGACGATCTCGCTTGGCTGGGGCTCGAGTGGGACGAGGGCCCCTACTATCAGCGCGATCGCCTGGACCTGTACGAGGCCGCCCTGCACCAGCTGCAAGACGCCGGCCTCACCTACCCCTGCTTTTGCACACGCGCCGAACTCCATGCCGCGAGCGCGCCGCACGCCAGCGACGGCACGCCCATCTACCGCGGCGCCTGTCGAGGTCTTTCTGCCGAAGAGATCGCCCGCCGCAGCGCCCTGCGCGCCCCGGCCACACGCCTGCGCGTGCCCGCCGTCGACGACCTCGCGGACGACGTGGTCGAGTTTGTGGACCGTACGTATGGCGCCCAATGCGAGGCGCTCGCCACCGAGTGCGGCGACTTTTTGGTGCGCCGCAGCGACGGCGTGTTTGCCTACCAGTTGGCCGTGGTGGTTGACGACGCCGCCATGGGTGTTACCGAAGTTGTGCGCGGATGCGACCTGCTGGGATCCACGCCGCGTCAAATCTATCTGCAGCACCTGCTGGGGCTGCCCACGCCGCGCTACGCGCACATTCCGCTGCTCATGGCACCGGACGGCCGCCGCCTTTCCAAGCGCGATCGCGACCTGGACCTGGGCGAACTCCGCGCCCGATTTGGCACACCCAAGGCGCTGTTGGGCTGGCTCGCCGGACAAACAGGCATCGCGCCGGACGCCACGCCGCGTACAGCCGAGCAGCTGGTCGAGCACTTTAGCTGGAACGTCATCCGCAAGCATAGGGAGAACATCACCGTAACGGCTGAGTAGACAAACGCCCCACCCCTATGCAACGTCCCAAGGTTGGAGTTCGTCGCCTAGGCGAACGATGCGGTCGTAGAGCACGGTGTGGCGCTCGGCTGGGTTGGCATCCCGGTGAAAGTGCCCGTAGTACCAGCGCTTGTAGTCCAGGCGATCCTCCAACTCGTCAAAAAACGCCGTAAGCCGATCGACGTCGGGACGGTTCCAGCCAGGCGCAGGATAGAGCGTGGGCGAGAGCATGCGCGTGGAGCAGGTGTGAGTGATTACGTAGTCGACCTTCCAGCCCACACTGTCGAGCTTTGCCCGCGCCTCATCAAAGTTGCGCTCGTCCGGAAGCTCCTGCGGCCACCAGCTCGAATACGGTATGCGATACTCCTTGTCCACGCTCGTGGCGCCGCCCATGGTAAAGATCGTTGAACCGTCGAGTTCAAAGATCTCGCCGCGCGTCAGGCGCCGTATGGGCGAAGTGTCCGATAGGCGCTGCGTGAGCCCGCCATGCCACAGTTCCATGGGACGCTCTGCCCAGTGATCGAAGCGCTCGTGGTTGCCGTCGACAAAGAGCACCGTGTAGGGGCGCGATTCCAGCCACGCGATATCGGCACATTCCTCGGCAGAGAAATCCCACGGAAAGCCAAAGTCGCCGGCGACGATGAGGTAGTCGTCGCTCGTCAGGCTATCCCCAAGTTCCCAGTCGCGGAGCTTTTGCATGTCAAGCCCACCGTGAATGTCGCCTGTCACATAAACCGTCATCGAATCACCTCTCCCCTCTTGTATGCCTCGAGCTCGCGTTCAATCTGCTCGTCGCCCGTGGCATTGACCCACCACGGCCATTTAACGCAGCACACCGGCTCGCCTACCTGCGCAAACCACGCCTTGAGCTCCTCCAGGCTCACCGGGGCGTAGCTGTTGGCGTCCACGCCCACGTCGTAGCGCAGCAGCCCCTGCTTGCGGTTGAATTCGTTGTACGCGCTGCCGCAACTATGGATATGCCCATGCAGATGCCAGCCGCCATGTGACATGCCCTGCCAGTCGGTCATGGGATAGTGGCTCAGCACGATTTTCTGCCGGTCGATCTTGAGCACGCAGATGGGCGGCTCAACGATAAAAGCGCCTGCTACCGCGGGCTGTGACCAATCCTTGTCATGGTTGCCGGGCAGCAGGTGAACGCGCTTACAGGCAATCTGCTTGCGCAGATCATAGGCTTCTTGGGCCGTCATCTTAAAGCTGAAGTCGCCCAGGATATAGAGCTCGTCGTCCACAGCGACTTTGCTGTTAATGTTGTCGATAATAGCGTCGTTCATCTGCGCAACGGTCGACCACGGCCTGTCGCAGAGCCGCAGCATGTTCTCGTGCCCAAAGTGCGTATCGCTGGTAAACCAGATCATGGGGACCTCCTAACGCCGCGGGGCATCTTCCCCTTAGGGCTTACCCTTCGTCCTTCCATCCAAACGGGTCAAATACCCAAAAGATCAGATCGAGCACACCGCCGGTCGCCATAGCACCGGCGAGGGCAATGCAAACGTGCAGCAAACTTGCGCTTCGAAGTACATCGAGCGGCCCCAGAACAGTCAGCAGCGCGATCGCCGCGCCAGCCAGGCACAGCGCAAGACACGGCCCCGCGTCCTTTACGCCCTTCTTTACGAGATGCTTTGCGTTGTCACTCATTTCTATCAAGCTCCTTAGAGGGTCGTTGCTTTGATTCATGCCGCCGCGGCAGAGTCGGACAGCAGACTAAGTGTCACATGTCGTGCGGACACGATTGAAAGCTAGCACCAACTGCCAATCCTAATCGCCATACACCCAAAACACGAACGATCGATCTGTTATCCTGGCGCCAGCATAGTCTGACGAAAGGCATGGCAAAATGGCTACTCAGCAGCAGATTGATATCGAATTCGACTCACTCGCACATGGGGACGATTCGCCTAAGCTCATCGCCAACTCGAAGGCGACTGGCGGAACGCTGTTGTCCGTTATCGAAGAGCAGCTCTCTACCTGCAGCTCGTTCGACTTTTGCGTTGCCTTTATCGCAGACGGCGGCTTGCAAATCCTGGTCGAGGCGTTTCAAGAGCTCAAACAGCGCGACATCAAGGGCCGACTGCTTACATCCACCTATCTCAACTTCAATTCGCCCGATGTGTTTCGTAAGCTCTTGGAATACGACAATATAGAAGTGCGGGTGTTCGAAGGCAATCTGCACGCCAAGGGATACATTTTCGACAAGGGCGAGACCAGCACGGTTATCGTCGGAAGCTCCAACATGACGCAGACCGCTCTCACCTGCAATAAAGAATGGAACGTCCTGTATCAGACCGTCGAGAACAGCCGACTGCTCGGCGAGCTCAGGGGTGAGTTCAATTCGCTTTGGAATGACACTTCCACCGTCGCACTTTCGCAGGAGTGGATTGGGGCTTACGCCGCGTACCGATCGGCGCGTCCTCCAAAGCCCAAATCGAAACCAACGTTCCAGGCAATCGCTAATTCAGCCCCGAGCGGACATGAAGAAATCAAGCCCAATAAAATGCAGCAGCGCGCTCTCGAAGCGCTCGGAGCGATCCACCGCAAGGGCGAGACCCGCGCTTTGCTGGTCTCGGCAACCGGTACGGGCAAAACCTTCCTGTCGGCGTTCGACGTCCTGGCAACCAAACCCCGACGCGTCCTCTTTCTTGCACACCGCCGACGCATTATCAATGCCTCCCGCGCGAGCTATAAACGACTCTTGGGCAACGCCTATACATTCGATACCTATCAAACGGGCAAGATTACTAGCAACGCTACCTGCGTGTTTGCCATGTGTTCTTCGGTTGCCAAGCATCTGTCCGATTTCCATCCCGAAGAGTTTGACTACATCGTCATCGACGAGGCACACCGCACGGGTTCCCAGGGTTACCAGTCAATCATGTCGCACTTCACGCCGCGCTTTTACCTGGGAATGACCGCCACGCCCAATCGTACCGATGGTTACGACGTCTTCGCGCTCTTTAACCATGTCATCGCATTCCAAATCACGCTGCAGGACGCCTTAGCAGAGGAGATGCTTGCCCCCTTCCATTATTTTGGTATTCACGATCTGGAAATTGACGACGAGACTGTTGAGGACACCGCCTTGTTCGGGCGCCTAACATCCGACGAACGCGTGCGTCACATCACCGAGAAAATCGAAGAATACAGCGTCAACAAGAGCGACCGCAGGGGTCTCATCTTCTGCAATCGCAACGCCGAAGCCCAAGAACTATCTCGAAAATTCAACGAGCTTGGATACCGAACGGCTGCAATCAGCGGCCAAGATTCCGACGAGGTCCGCGACGCCGCAATCAGTCGCCTGGAGTCTGGCGAGCTCGAGTACATCTTCTCGGTCGACATCATGAACGAAGGCGTCGACATCCCCTCACTCAACCAGATCATCATGCTTCGCCGCACCGACTCGGCGATCATCTTTATTCAGCAGCTTGGCCGCGGCTTGCGTCTGAATGACGGCAAGGAATACGCGTTGGTTCTCGACTTTATTGGCAACTACCAGAGCAACTTCTTGGTGCCCATCGCGCTTTCGGGCGACAAGACATACAACAAAGATCGTCTGCGCCGCCTTGTTCAGGAAGGCGATTCCGCGATTCCTGGATGCTCAACCGTGAGCTTCGACCGCATCTCCGAAGCACGCATCTACAAAGCCATTGACGGCGGCGACTTCACCTCTGTCAGGTTTTTGAAAAACGAGTATCTCGACCTTCGCCAAAAGCTCGGCAAGATTCCTTCACTACTCGAATTTGATCGCAACGGCTCCATCGATCCGCTGCTCATCTTTAAGAACAGTGGCCTCGGCTCCTATCACGCATTTCTTGCCAAATACGAACCGGACTACACGGTTCAGTTCTCCTCGGATCAGACCAAGATTCTCAAATTTATTTCGCAAAAACTCGCCGCGGGCAAGCGATTCGAGGACCTCTACCTGCTCCAAACGCTCGTTGAAGCCGGACACGAGGGTTATCGACAAATGCGCGAGGCCGCTCTTAGGAACTACCGCGCGCAACTGAAGGACAGCGCCATTAAATCGGCAATCGCGGTCCTCAAGGGCGACTTTGCCACACCTAAGGATTTCGTGTCCCTACTTATCGACGACGGATGCGGCCCTCGTCTGACCGAAGCGTTTGCAACTGCCCTGCGCAACGCCGAGTTCAGACGCCAGGTTCTCGAGGTGCTGGATTTTGGCATCGCGCGCAACCGACTCGACTATGCTGAGACGTACGAAAACACGAACTTCGTCCTCAACGCCAAGTACACGTACGAGGAGGTTTGCCGCCTGATGAACTGGGAAAAGAACATCAATGGCCAGAACCTCGGCGGTTACTTTTACGACGAGAAGACCAATACATTCCCCGTGTTTATTAACTATGACAAGGCTCCCGACATCAGCGAGTCCATTCAGTATGAGGACCGTTTTGTTTCACCGAGTAAGCTGATCGCAATCTCCAAGGGCAACCGCACGCTCAACTCTCCCGAGATTCAGCGTCTGCAGGCATGGCCGAGCAACGGCCTGAAGACGTATTTGTTTATACGCAAGAACAAAGACGACAAGGGCGGCAAGGAGTTTTACTTCCTGGGCGAAATGCATCCCAGTGGTGAGTTTGAAGCCATTAAGACCAAAAGCGGCGACAACGCCGTTGAGATTGAATACGAGCTCAACACACCCGTGAGGCAAGACATTTACGAATTCATGCTTAGCGATTTGAGCGAAGCCGAGTAGCAAAAAGGAGCGAGTCGCCATGTGGCGCCCGCTCCTTTTGTTTACTTAAGCCCGAGCTTCTTTTCGAGCTCCTTGACGACCTTAACATCCGCCGGAAGCCAGTCGACACCCCACAGGTTACTGGTATCAAGCCACTTCATATCCTCGTGGGCATGCTCTTTGAACTCGCCCGAAAGGATGTTGGCCAGATAGCACTGCATCGACAGATGGAACGTCTCGTAATCGTGCTCAACCGTGCACAGATAGTCAAGATTGTCAATCGTAACCTCGAGCTCTTCCTGAATCTCGCGCACGATCGCTTGCTCGCCGGTCTCGCCCGGCTCAAGCTTTCCACCCGGAAACTCCCAGCCGTCTTTAAACTCGCCATAACCGCGCTGGCAGCTCAGGATCTTCCCGTCTTTCTGAATAATCGCCGCTGCAACATTGATCGATTTCATAACTAGCTATCACCTCTCCAGTTGAGCCCAACTAGTATAGGTGATCGGCTGTTCATAATGTCCCGGCTGGCATGGAAACTATCCGCTCAGCCCGCCCCTATCGCCAAGTTGTCGTTACACCGCCACCCTCCCCCATTGAGGTCTAATACTTTTCCCGCAAAGTGAACGGCTGTTTTTTGACCCCTGGAGCATCCGCATTTTCGACGGCAAAATCACAGGATTCCAGCATCAAAACCGCAGGAAACGGCACCCTTAGAGTGTCGATGCTTCGGGGGTCCGATTTTACTCGTTCACTTCTCTGGAAAAGTATTAGACCTCGCTGCTAGCCACCTAGAAGGACACCTCACCCCTCCCCCATCCCACCCAAAAACTCATCCAACATTAATCTTGGCTCAAGAATCGCTTAATCTATAACCTGCACTATAGAGTTCGACCAAGGGCGGGGCGGCGCCGCGCGACGCAGGCCGCCGAACGCAACGCTCGCGCCCGGGCAGATCGCCCGGCGTCGCGCCCATCGAACGAAAGGACAGGTCATGGACGACCTCGAAAAAGTTGAAACCATCCGCACCAAGTGCAACGTGAGCTACACCGATGCCAAGGCCGCGCTCGACGCCACCGACGGCAACGTCTTGGATGCCATCATTTGGCTTGAGTCGCAGGGCAAGACCCAGACCACGTCGGCGCACGCCGCTACCGAGTCCGCGCCGGTCGACGAACCTTCGGCCGAGATGGTTGCCGCGCAGGCCGCCTACGAAAAGTCGAGCGAAAAGACCGACTTCTCCAAGAAAATGGACAGTGTGTGGGAGTACCTTAAAAAACTCTTCCGCCTGAGCCTGGACACCAAGTTCATCGCCACACGCCGCGATGCGATCATCCTCAACATTCCCATCCTGATTCCCATCATCGCGCTGTTTGCCTGGGGCGCTACGATTTGGCTGATGCTGATTGGCCTGTTCTTTGGCATGCGCTACCGCATCGATAGCGACGGCGACGTGCCTGGCAGCATCAACAACCTTATGGATCACGCCGCCGACGCCGCGGACGGCATCAAGCAAAATCTGAACGACGACAAGTAATCGCAGACGGGGGCACGTATGGCACGAATCCTGATCGTAGAGGACGAGGAGAAAATCGCCCGCTTTGTGACGCTCGAGCTGGAGCACGAGGGCTACCAGGTGGAGCACGCCGCCGACGGCCGCACCGCCGTGGACCTGGCGCTGGAGCGTGACTACGATCTGATTCTGCTCGATGTGCTGTTGCCGCAGCTCAACGGCATGGAAGTGCTGCGGCGCATCCGCAAGCGCAAGGACGTGCCGGTGATCATGGTCACCGCGCGCGATGCCGTGATGGATAAGGTGGCCGGGCTCGATGCCGGCGCCGACGATTACCTGACCAAGCCGTTTGCAATTGAGGAGCTGTTCGCACGGATCCGCGTGGCACTGAAGCGCGCGGAGGCCGTGCGTGCGGCTTCGCGCGTTGGCGGCGTCGGGGCCGGGGCGGGCGCCGTGAGCGCCGATGCTGCCGCATCCCCGGCTGGCGACTCGGCCCAGACCGCCGCCGCGCCCTCCCCCGCCGCGCTCACCGTGGGCTCGGTCGCACTCGACCCGAACCGCCACGAGGTCACAGTCAGCAGGTCGCCCATCGTGCTGACTGCCCGCGAGTTCGACGTCCTCGCCCTGCTTATGGCGCACGCCGGCACTGTGCTCACGCGCGAGCGCATCGCGCACGAGGCACTCGGCTACGAGTACGTGGGCGACACCAACAACGTCGACGTGCACATCGCGCACCTGCGCGCCAAGATCGAGGACGCCGGCGGCGCCCGCATCATCCAGACCGTGCGCGGGGTGGGCTATGTCTGCCGCGCGTAATGCCGAGACCAAACGCGTCACCTCCATCGCCCGCGCCATCAACTGGAGCTACATGTGGCGCCGCCTGATGAGCTACGTCTGGCTAGACCTCCTCTTGCTGCTTGTTGCGGCGGCAATCCTCGTCTACGGATACAACCAGACGCTGCCCGCCGGCACGTTTACCGCGGGCTGGATCCCCAGCGAGTCCGTCCGCAGCATGTCGATTTCGCCCACGCAAGGTTGGGACCTGGCCACACTCACCTACACCGCTGAACTTGCATGCACCACCAAGACCTTCCCCCTCGCGCAGGACCTCGTCGCGCTGTGGCCCCTCTATATCGTTGTTGCTGGCTGGCAGATTGTCAGCGTGCTTAACATGCTCGGCGGTGCCCGTCGCGTGCGCCGCACCATGGCGCCGCTCAACGATCTGGCGCTGCGCGTGGATGAGCTCGGCCGTATGCAACTCGCCGGCGGCAAGATGGAAACGCTGGAGCAGGCCATCGAGCGTGCAAGCGTCGACTCGCCGAGCGTCACCACCGGCGACGCCGACCTGGCGAGCATCGAGGTCGCACTCAACCGCCTGCTGCGTCAGATGCAAGAGGCCAAGCTGCAGCAGATGCGCTTTGTCAACGACGCAAGCCACGAGCTGCGCACGCCCATCGCGGTGATTCAGGGCTACGTGAACATGCTCGACCGCTGGGGCAAAGACGACCCGGACGTGCTGGCGGAATCCATCGCCTCGCTCAAGGCCGAAAGCGAGCACATGCAGGAGCTCGTTGAGCAGCTGCTGTTTTTGGCACGCGGCGATGCCGGCCGCACCGTGCTGCGGCGTGTGGACACCAACGTGGCTGCGCTCGTCGGTGAGGTTTGCGAGGAATCGCAGATGATTGATGCCGGGCATACGTACCGTTTGGCGTACGCCGCCGCGCTTGTCGGCAACCCGCGCTGCAACGCGCCGGTCGACGTGGCGCTCGTGAAGCAAGCGCTGCGCGTGATCGTGCAAAACGCCGCCAAGTATTCGGATGCGGGGACAACCATCACGTTTGGCGTAACGCCGGATGCGGGCACGGGTACCATCGACATAAGCGTTGAGGACGAGGGTATCGGCATGAACCAAGAATCCGCAGCTCACGCGTTTGAGCGGTTCTACCGCGCCGATAACGCGCGCGATGCCGGCGCACAGGGTTCGGGCCTGGGGCTCGCCATTGCCAAGTGGATCGTCGACAGCCACGGCGGCGTCATCGGCGTAGCCTCGGTCGAAGGCGTCGGCAGCCGCTTTACGATTCACTTGCCGCGGTAAGGGGCGCCTCTCACGAATCGAAGGTGAATGGTTTTCCCGAGAAGTGAACGACCTATTTTGGACCCCTGAAGCAACCACACTTTTTGGCGCCAAAACCGCAGGAAAAACTCGATGAAACTGCAGGAAATTCCACCCTCAAAGTGTCGATGTTTCGCGGGTCCGATTTTGCTCGTTCACTTCTCGGGAAAACCATTCACCTTCGATTTTCAACATCCCACCAGACTGCCACGCGGCATAAAAAATGGGGTAAGGCCATGCGGCCTTACCCCATTTTTCGTTAGCTATGGCAGCTTGCGCGCTACTCGCGGCACAGGTGCACGGCGAAGCCGGCGAACTCGCGCTTAAAGTACACGAGCTTGGTACCACCGTCGGGCAGCAGCGCGCGCGATTCCTCGTTGACCTCGAGGCCGCGCTCGGCGAACCATTTCTCGGCCGCGTCGATATCGTTGACGGCAAAGCCGATGTGGCCCTTGGTGCCGCGACCGTTCTGCTTCATGATCTCGACCAGCGAATCGTTAAAGTACGAAACCGGGGTCTCAATAACGGGCATGCCCATCATCGTCGAGAACAGCTCCGCGATCTCCAGGGCGTCGGCCGGGTCGGTGGCGTTGATGCCCACGTGGGCGACGCGCATGCCAAAGAGCTCGACCGGGTTGGCGTTCTGCTCACTCATACAGGCAGCGCCTACAGAGCCATGACGTCGAGGACGGCCTTCTCGGCGGCGACGCGGTTCATGCCGGTCATGAAGGGCACGCCGCTCACGTACGGGCAGGTGAGGCCCTCGGGGGCGACGGTGGTGGCGATCAGCAGGTCGGCGCCCTCGTCGCAAGCGTCCTTGGCCTCGGAGATGGCGCACTGCACGATCTCGTACTTGTCGGCGTAACCGTTGGCGTCGAGCAGGGTGGCGACCTTCTGGGCAACGAGCGTGGAAGTAGCAGCGCCAGCACCGCAAGCCAAAACGATCTTCTTCATAGGTAATGTCTCCCTTCGAGGTTTACTTTAGTTAAGTGTACCGCAGCGAGCGATGGCGCTCGGCCTCGATGCACTTTTATGCCAGTTTGCTTGCGCGCTGCGTATAATACATCTAGTACATGTTGTCATACCGCTCGCCTTACGAGCGACTAAGGACTCTGAAATGCCCGATTCCCGCACCCTCTGGACCGCCGTCGTTATCATTTGCATCGCCGTGTCGGTGTTCTTTAGCGTCAAAAAACGCACCACGTTTAAGCGCCTGCAGCAGCTTATGGCCGCCAAGCAGTGGGACGAGTTCGATCGCCTGCTCGACGCCAAACTCACCAGCATGCTGTACCCGCGCTACAACCGCGATTACCTGCGCCTGAACTCCTATCTGCTGCGCGAGGACCATGAGCGCGCCGATGAGATGTTCGACCTGCTGTTGGGCCTTAACCTGCCCAAGATGCAGCGCGTCGACCTGGTGATCAAGGCCTTCAACTATTACGTTGGCCAGGAGGACCGCAAAAAGTCCAAGGAGCTGCTGCACGAGATCAAGGGCTTCGAGGGTGGTCAGGCCAAAACGGTCGCACACGAGTGCCAGCTGATGTACGACACGATGATTCTCAAGCGCCACAACGACATCCCCGAGCTGGAGCGTATGCTCAAGGAGGCCGGCGACGACAAGGTCAAGGCTTGCCGCCTGGAGTACCTGCTGGCCCTGCAGTACAAGAACAAGGGCGACGAGGCCAAGTTCCAGGAGTTCCTGGAAAAGTCGGGCCAGCACTCGATGGCCGTCAACGCGTAACGGACGGCTTGTGCTAGACTTCTAGTCTTACGGGGGCGTGGCGGAATTGGCATACGCAGGGGACTTAAAATCCCTCGCCGCAAGGATTGTGGGTTCGAGTCCCACCGCCCCTACCATTTGGAATTTGCGAGCCCGTGTCCCCCAGGGATGTGGGCTCGTTTCTTTTAGATGCCGGTGGGACTCGAACCCGCGAGGGGGCGAGTGTTAAGCGGACGCGCAGCGTCCGTAGCGAGCCGGCGAGGGCGCCGGCAGGCGACCGAAGCCGGTGCGTATTTGCGCAGCAAATACGCAGACGTCCCACCGCCCCACGCCGCCACAAAACAGCTAATTTGGGACGGAGCAAAAAAGACTACCTCGAACCCCCTCGGAAGTTGCGGTGGAATAGTTCCTATTTTGGCCGTTTACCAGCACATTTAGGAACTATTTCACCGCAACTTATATGCCAACTCCCACATTTTGCGATGGAAAAACGTGGTTGTCTCCCACATTTTTCGATGGAAAAACGTGGTTGTCTCCCACATTTTCCGAGGGAAACGCTTGGATGGACTTATACTGACCATAAGCGTTAGGAGGCAATATGCGCAGACAGCTTATGGACGAACTCATCGCCTGGAAATCCAGAGCGAACCGCAAGCCCCTCTTGCTTAAAGGGGCCCGCCAGACAGGAAAAACCTGGATTCTTACCGAATTCGCAGCTCAACAGTACCAAAACGTCATTCGTTTTGACTTTATGCTCGAACCGGGCGCGCGCTCGTTGTTCGAAGGAGACCTTGACCCCAAACGCATCATCTCCCAGATAGAACTCCTACGCGGCCAAACCATAACACCGGAAAACACGCTCATCATCTTCGACGAAATCCAAGAGGCACCGCACGGCATTACGTCGCTCAAGTATTTCAACGAGCTGGCACCGGAATATCATGTCGTGGCGGCCGGCTCCTATATGGGACTCGCGCTCCGACGCGAAAACGAGTCGTTCCCCGTTGGCAAAATCGACCAGCTCACCATGCGTCCCATGGGGTTTGCCGAGTTTGTTCGCGCCATCGACGGCGGCCCGCTCGCCGATGCCGTCCTTGCCGCAGATATGGACCTGTTGGCGAACGTCGCCGAAAAGCTCGAGCGTCTGCTCAAGGAATACCTTGTTGTCGGAGGTATGCCAGAAGTTGTCTCCGCCTTTGCCGACTCCCACGATTTCACCGAAGCTCGCAGGCTCCAGCAGCAGATTATCGAGGCTTACGAATCCGACTTTGGCAAGCATGCCCCCGCACGTATTGTCGAGCGCATGAGGCTGGTTTGGAAATCTCTTCCCGGTCAGCTTGCAAAGGAAAACAAGAAGTTTGTCTATGGCGCCCTTCGTCCCGGGGCGCGCGCACGCGATTTCGAGGAAAGCCTCCAGTGGCTCATGGACTACGGAATCGTTCATAAGGTGCCGCGTGTTTCTGCTCTAAGGGCGCCGCTCTCGAGCTACGAAGATCTCTCGGGCTTCAAGCTGTTCTGCATCGACACCGGCATCCTCGGAGCGCTCTCCGGCCTCTCGCCGACCATCGTTCTTAACGGATCTGCTGTTTTTACCGAGTTCAAAGGCTCGCTGACCGAGCAATACGTCGCGCAGGAGCTTTTACTCCAGGGCAAAACCCCCGCATATTGGTCATCCACCTCCGGCAATGCCGAGACCGACTTTGCCATCGACCATGCGGGGACCGTGCTCCCGCTCGAGGTCAAGGCGGCAGAGAATCTCAAAGCGAAGAGCCTCAAGATAGCCTGCGAGAAGTTCAAGCTCGAGCGATGCGCAAGGACTTCCCTGGCGGCATATAGAGACGAGGGTTCACTCGTCAACATTCCGCTTTGGGAGATCGGGCAGGTCGACAAGTTGGCATAGGCACTGTGAGGACACCCCACAAGGACTGTCCCAAGCTGCCGGCAGGAAAGGAACGTCCCTAGGTGTCGGCTGTTGAGTTGCGGTGGAATAGGGACTGTTTGGGCCCCAAAGGACGATTTTAATCCGTATTTCACCGCAACTTATTTGAGGGTGCTGAGGTTTGGGGTCCAGGTGATGGTGGGGGTTTTGCCGTCGAGGACTTCGTTGATGGTGGCGGCCATGCCGGCGAGCAGGCTGTTCTCGCTTACGGTAAGCGCCTCGTAGCCGTCGGCGCGCATGAGCTCGCGAATCACCACGGCGCCGGCCAAAATCACGCCTGCGCGCTTGGGCTGCACACCCGGCAGCGCGGCGATGCCCTCCACGTCCAGCGCGGACATGCGCTCTATAGCGGCCGAAATCTGCTCCATCGAAAGCTCGCGCAGGTGCACAAAGCTCGAGTCGTACGGCTCCAGCTCGTGGACCAGCGCCACGAGCGTGGTGACGGTGCCACCCACGGCAACCAGGCGCTCGGCACGCTCAAAGTCGCTGGGCAGGCTCTCATAATAGGCGGCGAACTGCTCGCCCGCCCAGTCGGCGGCGGCCGCAAGCTCGCCGTCCGCAGGCGGCAGGGCCGAGAAGAAGCGCTCCGTTACGCGACGGCAGCCAATGTCCAGCGAGCGCGTGCCCTCCAGCGCGAAGACTCCGCGCTCCGGTGCGTACACGCCCGTCGCGAGCTCCGTGGACCCGCCACCCGAATCGGCGACGATGATACGCTCGCCGGCAAAGTCGTGCGCCACGCCAAAAAACGTCAGGCGCGCCTCGACCTCGCCCGGAATCACCTGCGGCTCGAGCCCCAGCTCGCGCAGGCCGTCCAGTAGCAGCGCGGCGTTGGACGCATCGCGCGCGGCACTCGTGCACGTGGTGCAGATGCACGCGGCCCCAAAGTCGCGCGCCTCGGCCACGAACATGCGACACGCGGCGAGCACGCGCTCCACAGCCGCCTCGCAAAAGCGGCCCGTCGCGTCGACGCCCTCGCCCAGGTCGGTAATCTCGGTATGCTTGGACGATTCAACGATCGCCCCAGCCTCGACCTGCGCCAACACCAGTCGCGACGACACCGTTCCCAGGTCAATCGCCGCCAGCTTATATCGTCTGCAATTTGCCATTGCGGGCTCCCCTCCGGGCGCTACTCGCCTATTCGCCGCTGGACGCGACCGTCTGACCCTCGACGCCGTTAAATCCAAACAGCATATCGAGCGCCTGAATGTACCACGGTGCGTCCTTGCCGACCTCTTCGATCTCCTTGGCCACTTCACTGGCCTTCTTGGCGTTCGACGACTTCTTGCTCGACGACGAGTCCGAATCATCGTCCAGACCCAAGACATCGATCCTGGTCTCGCCAGGCATTACCAGGCCCAGGTCCTCGGTCGCCGCATCCTTAATGCCCTCCTCCGAGAGCAGCTTGTCGACGCTTTTTTGCAGCTCGTCATTATATTGCTGGCGAATCTCGACCTGCTTGGCCAGGATGTCGCTCGAGCGCTTGGCCACGTACAGATCGCGCACAGGAAAATACAGGCTCACGAGCACCAGCGCCACGACGATACCGATGAACAGCCCACGCTGGGGTCCATGGGTAAAGTCGTAAATCGCTTTGACCACCGCGTTATCGTTGGCGTAGTGCATAAAGTCCGAGCCCGAAAGGCGGTTTGAGGGCCTGCTCGACTTGTCATGCGTTTGAGTCGTGGGGCGCTGAGCGTGCGCCGAGCGCGATGGATGCACCGGGCGATCTGCCGAGGTATTCATTTGAGCACTGGGGCGCGAGGCACTTGCCGGGCGCTGCGCCGAGCGATCGGCGCCGGCGTAGGCGGACCCGCCGAGCTGCACCGTACGTGCGCGACGGGACGACGGCTCACGCGAACCGGCGGAATAGTACCTGTTGTCGTAAATCTGATCCATGTGCGCCTTGTGCGGTTGAGGTTTGTTCGCGCTAAGTATTCTAGTTATAGCACGAGCGCGCGCAACGCCTTCGGCAGCCTTTGCTCGACATAAAAAAGGCGCTGAGCCATATGACCCAGCGCCCAATGGCGGCCATCAGAAGTGGAGCGGAGCCGAGTCAACCCCGCCCCCGAGCACCACTTGTCTAGCGAATGTTGTAGAACGCGGCCTTGCCGGCGTAGCGCGCGCTGCCCTCGAGCTCGTCCTCGATACGGATGAGCTGGTTGTACTTGGCGATGCGGTCGCTGCGGCACGGGGCGCCCGACTTGATCTGGCCGGCGTTGACGCCCACGACCAGGTCGGCGATGGTGGAGTCCTCGGTCTCGCCGGAGCGATGGCTCACGATGCAGGCGTAGCCGGCCTCCTTGGCGGTCTCGATGGCCTCGAGCGACTCGGTGAGCGTACCGATCTGGTTGACCTTGACCAGGATCGCGTTGGCGGCGCCCAGCTCAATGCCCTTTTTGAGGCGCTCGGTGTTGGTGACGAACAGGTCGTCGCCCACCAGCTGCACCTTGCTGCCAATACGGCGGGTAAGCTCGACCCAGCCGTCCCAGTCCTCCTCGGCCATGCCGTCCTCGATGGAGATGATGGGATAGGTGTCGACGAGCTTCTCCCAGTAATCGACCATCTGGGCGCTCGTGTACTCAACGCCCTCGCCCTTGAGCTCGTACATGCCGGTCTCGGCGTTGTAGAACTCGGTCGAGGCCGGGTCCATGGCGTACATGAAGTCGACGCCGGGCTTAAAGCCGGCCTTCTCCACGGCCTTGGTGATGTACTCGAACGGCTCGGCGTTGGTCTTGAGGTTGGGCGCGAAGCCGCCCTCGTCGCCCACGCCACCGCCCAGGCCGGCCTCGTGCAGCACGCCCTTAAGGGTGTGGTAGACCTCGACGCACCAGCGCAGACCCTCGGCAAAGCTCGGGGCGCCCACCGGCATGATCATGAACTCCTGGAAGTCCACGTTGTTGTCGGCATGCACGCCGCCGTTGAGGATGTTCATCATGGGCGTGGGCAGCAGGTGGGCGTTGACGCCGCCCAGGTACTGGTACAGCGACAGGCCCGCCGACTCGGCCGCGGCGCGAGCGACGGCCAGCGACACGCCCAGGATGGCATTGGCGCCGAGCTCGGTCTTGTTGGGGGTACCGTCCGCGGCGATCAGCGCGGCATCGACGGCGCGCTGATCGAAGGCATCGAGGCCCACGACGGCATCGGCGCACTCGTTGTTGACGTGCTCGACGGCCTGCGAGACGCCCTTGCCCAGATAGCGGCCCTTGTCGCCATCGCGCAGCTCGCACGCCTCAAAGGCGCCGGTCGAAGCGCCCGAAGGCACCATCGCGCGACCAAAGCTGCCGTCCTCGAGCACGACCTCGACCTCGACGGTGGGGTTGCCGCGGCTGTCGAGCACCTCGCGACCGTAGACGTCCAAAATATCACTCATGCTGTCTCCCTCTCACTTGGAAACGTAGTGGATGCAAGCGACCGGCCGACCGTGCACCATCGGTGTGCCTCCGTAAGTTAGCCATGTCGCACTTTTTGCATTATGCCCTAAGTTAGCCGAGGGATACAATTCTTTTTCGAAAAATTTAGCGGGAACGATGAGGCTCGTCAGCCCGTCGTTCCCGCAGTCTTACTCCTCCGCCTTCGCGGCATCCCACAGATCATTGAGGCCGTGGGTCGAAAGCTCGGCGAGTTCAACATGGGCGTCGGCAGCCATCTGCTCCATGGCAGCCCAGCGGCGGCGGAACTTTGCCGTGCTGGCGCGCAGGGCGCTCTCGGCGTCGATCCCCTCCTTGCGCGCGACGTTGACCAGGGCAAAGAGCAGGTCGCCAAACTCCATCTCGCGCTCGGGCGAGCCGGGCTCCTCGGCCTCAAACTCGGCACGCTCCTCGGCAACCTCGTCCCACACGTCCTGGACCGTCTCCCACTCAAAGCCCACGGCCGCCGCCTTGCGCGACACCTTCTGGGCCTGCATCAGCGCCGGCAGATGCGTGGGCACGCCGTCGAGCAGGCCCTCGGGCGCGGCCTCGCCTGCTGCCACGGCCTTGTCCTTGGCAGCTTTCTCGGCCAGCTTAACCTCGTCCCAGATCTTGAGGACCTCGTCGGAGCTCTCGGCATCCGCATCGCCAAACACGTGCGGGTGACGGCGGATGAGCTTGGCGTCGATATCGCGCGCCACGTCGGCCAGCGTAAACTCGCCGGCGTCCGCCGCGATCTGCGCGTGCAGCACCACCTGCATAAGCACGTCGCCGAGCTCCTCACGCAGATGCGCCGCATCATCGGCCTCAATACAGTCGAGCGCCTCGTAGGCTTCCTCGATCATGTTCTTGCCAATGCTCTGATGCGTCTGTTCGCGGTCCCACGGGCAACCATCGGGCTGACGCAGACGCCAGATGGTCTGCACCAGATGCTGCAACTCTGCCGACGCATCGACCAACGTCGACAGGTCGCGCGAGCCCTGGGCATTTTGCTGAGCCATGTGCTGCGCCATGGTTATTCCTCCTCCAGGATCACGTGGCGAAACGCGCCGCCCTCGTAGATGCCGTAGCCGTGCGTGCCGTCCTTGGGGATGCTCACGCTGCCGGGGTTGAAGAGCCACAGGCCCGGATGTGCCTCGCTTGCCTCGTTGACCTTGATGTGCGTGTGGCCGTAGACGAGCGCGGAGCCCTCGGGCAGTGCGGGCGCATGGTCGACGCTGTTGTGCATGCCGGCGCCAAAGACGTGGCCGTGCGTCAGGAACAGCTCGCGGCCGGTCTCGTCGAACAGGGTGGCGTAGTCGGCCATGACGGGGAAGTCGAGCACCATCTGGTCGACCTCGGCGTCACAGTTGCCGCGCACCGCGATGATGCGGTCGGCCAGGGCGTTGAGCAGCGGAATCACGCGCTTGGGGGCGTAATCGCGCGGCAGATCGTTGCGCGGGCCGTGGTAGAGCAGGTCGCCCAGCAGCACGATGCGGTCGGGGTTCTCACGCTCGATGGCGGCAACGAGGCGCTCGGTCCAGTATGCCGAGCCGTGGATATCGGAGGCGATGAGGTATTTCATGGGGGTCCTTTCGGGTGGGGTTAGTTGGGCTGGGCGCGGCGCGTCTCCGGCCGCGTTACTCAAATTGGAGCGCTGCGGCTTGCGCTGCCTGCATCACGCGCTGGAGCGGCACGCCGTGCTCTCGGGCGAGACGGGCGCAGTCCTCGTACTCGGGCGCCGCGCGCTCGCTGCCGTCGGGCAGGGTGGCTACTTTGACGGCCACCTCGCCCCAAGGCGTCGCCACCTGCTCAAAGCGACGTGGCAGGCAGACGCGCTCCATGACCTGGCGGCGAATGCCGTTGGTCGTGGTTTCCAAGAAGATAATCGTCTGCAGACGCTCGATATCCTCGTGGGCGCAGATCACCTGCAGCTGCCAGCCGGGGCGGCCTTTTTTGCAGTAGAGGAGCAGCCAGTGCACCTCGCGGGCACCGGCCTCGCGCAGACGGTCGGCGGCGTAGGCGAGCACCTCGGGCGATGCGTCATCGATGTCGCACTCCAGCTTGACGATGGTTTCGGGCGCATCGGTCTCGCGCGACAGCAGAGATGTACTTCCACGTTGCATACGGTCCGGATCCTTTCCGCACGGGCTCGTTTTGTTCACCCAAACGCTAGCACATCGAACGTGATGCGGGGCCGGCATCCTCGGATGGGCGCGACTTTCGTCCGTCGCCGTCCCCGCCCCTATCCAAACGTGTACATCAGCCTCCAAACATGTCATTTTTTGTCGGTTTTGGAGGCTGACGTACACGTTTTGGAGCGGAGCCGATTCCGAGCGGCGGGCCTCATGCACCGCCCAGCCTTTCCAGTCGATTTCGGCCCCGACGCACTCGGTGCGTTGGGGGCCGCGCCGTTACAATGGAGCGGATTCGCCAAATGCAAAGGAGCCGCCATGTCCGCATGCCCGCTGGTCGATTGCCATACCCATACCTCGTTTTCGGACGGGCATGCCTCGTTTGAGGAGAACGTCCGCGCCGCTGCCGCCGCCGGATGTCAGGTCATGGTCTCGACCGACCACCTCACCCTGCCCGCCAGCATGGATGCCAACTGCGAGGTGCAGGTTGTCGAGGGCGACTTGCCGGCACATCGCCTGGCATTTGAGGACGCCCGAAAGCTCGCCGCACAAATCGCGCCGGAGCTCACCTTTATCTACGGTTTTGAATGCGATTGGTACGAAGGCTGCGAGCCCTTGGTTGAGCGCTGGTCAGCAGGCGCCACGGTGCGCCTGGGTAGCGTGCATTGGATTGGCGACCCCGGCGATATCATGGCAGGCGCCGCGGGCACGGCAGGAACGGAAAACGTCGCTCGTCCCGATACGCCCGATTCGCTCTGCGGCTGGATCGACGACGACACCAACCTGCATGTTTGGGAGAACCTGGGCGTGCGCGGCGTGTGGGAGCGCTACGTTGACGACTGGTGCCACGCCTGCGAAAGCTCGCTTAACTTTGACGTGATGGCCCATCCCGACCTGGTCATGCGTTTTTCGAAGGAAGGCTTTGCGCCCGACTTCGATCCCACGCCGTTTTGGGAGCAGATGGCCGAATGCGCCCACGATACGGGTCGCCGCATCGAGGTCTCGACCGCCGCACCGCGCAAGGGCCTCGACGACTATTACCCCGCAACGGGACTGCTGCACCGCTTCGCCCACGCTGAGGTGCCGATCACCTTTGGCTCGGACGCGCACCGCGCCTGCGACATCTGCTGGAATATCCGCGAAGCCCAGGCGCACGCCTACGACTGCGGCTACCGAACCTTCGACATCCCCCACCCCACCGGCGAATGGGAATCCACGCCCCTCGCCTAACTAGTCGTTGGGGACGTTCTTAAACGACTAGTGGCGGCGGGCATTGAGTTCGCCGGCTAGTTCGTCGAGGGTGATGCCGTAGCGCTCGAGCGTTACGAGCAGGTGATAGATCAGGTCGCCGGCCTCGTAGCGGATGTGGTCGTGATCGTTGTCCTTGCAGGCCATGATGACCTCGCTCGCCTCCTCGGCAAGCTTCTTGAGCAGCTCGTCCTCAACATCGGTCAGCAAACGCGCGGTGTAGCTCTCCTGCGGCGATGCATCGCGGCGGCCGTGAATCACCTCGGCCAGACCCGTCAGCGTCTCGCCGATATTTCCATCCTGAACATTTGCGGTGCGCACACCCATGGTTCAATCCTTTCTATTTGACAGAACGCCCGGCAGAGCGCTTGCCCTAGGCGAGTTTCTTAAAGAAGCAGGTACGGTTGCCGGTGTGGCAAGCCGGGCCCGGAGAGTCCACCTTGACCAGCAACGTATCGTTATCGCAGTCGGCCCAGAGTTCCTTGACCTGCTGCATGTTGCCACTCGTCGCGCCCTTATTCCAGAGCTCCTGACGGCTACGGCTCCAAAACCACGTGGTCCCAGTCTTGAGCGTCAGCCCCACCGACTCCTCGTTCATCCAAGCAACCATAAGCACCTCGCCAGTGTCATATTGCTGAACAACACAAGGAATCAATCCACTGGCGTCATATTTGAGCTTTGAAGGATCGGTTATCTCTTCCATTTCTTTCCCCAATTCAAACATCGCAGGTCGGCGAGGGTTGTCCAGGTGCCGCAGGTTGCCGCGAAAGAGGAGCGACGCGTACTTTGGTACGCGAGCGACGGTTTGAGCGGCAAGATGCGGTGCCTGGACAAGCCGCAGCGCACGCCCCTCAGCCCCGAAGTGCCTGGGCAAGCCGCAGCATTAAAAGTCCAGCCGGACAGGGATGCCCTGCGAGGCCATATACTCCTTCACTTCGCGAATGCTGAAGGTTCCAAAGTGAAAGACGCTGGCTGCCAGCACGGCGTCGGCCTCGCCCTCGATCACGCCCTCGGCAAAATGCTCGAGCGTGCCCACGCCGCCGCTCGCGATGACGGGAATCGGCACCGCGCGCGCCACAGCGCGGGTGAGCGCCAGGTCAAAGCCGGCCTTGGTGCCGTCGCGATCCATGCTGGTGAGCAGGATCTCGCCGGCGCCGCGACGAGCTGCCTCCTCGGCCCACGCCACCGCATCGATACCCGTGGCGTTACGACCGCCCGCCGTAAAGACCTCCCACTTGTCGGCACCCGGCTCGCCGGGCAGTCCGACGCGCTTGGCATCGATCGCCACGACCACGGCCTGGCTGCCAAATGCCGCGGCAGCTTGGCTAATCAGCGACGGGTCGCGCACGGCGGCAGAGTTGAGCGACACCTTGTCGGCGCCGGCGGCAACCATGGTGCGCATGCCCGCCAGGTCGCGAAAGCCGCCGCCCACGGTATAGGGAATGGCGAGCTCCTCGGCCGCATGCGCCGCCATCTCGATGGTCGTCGCGCGGTTATCGCTCGTCGCGGTAATGTCCAAAAACACGACCTCGTCCGCACCCTCGCGATCATAGGCACGAGCAAGCTCCACCGGATCGCCCGCATCGCGCAGGCTCACAAAGTTGACGCCCTTGACCACGCGGCCGTCCTTGACGTCCAGGCAGGGAATCACGCGTTTGGTAAGCATGGGCTACTCCTCCCCTCGGGCGGCAGCCAGCGCCTGTGCCAGCGTAAAGTTGCCCTCGTAGAGCGCACGACCGGTAATGGCGCCCTCGATGGCATCCTCGCCCACCGCGGCAAGCGCACGAATGTCGTCGAGTGTCGAGATGCCACCCGACGCCACGACGGGAAAGCCCGCGACCTGCGCCACATGGCGATACGCCGCCACGTCGATGCCCGCCTGCATGCCGTCGCGCGCGATGTCGGTGTAGACCAGGTGCTTAAAGCCCAGCTCGCTGAGCTGCGCCACGGCATCATCGAGCGCCACGCCCGCGCCGTCGCGCCAGCCGTTCACCTTGACCTGGCCATCGCGCGCAGCAATGTCTGCCACCAGCAGTTCGCCAAAGCCACGGGCCGCAACCTCGGCAAAGCCCGGCTCGGTCACGAGCACCGTGCCCAGCGCGATGCGGCGAGCGCCGTAGCCGGCCAGCTCGTCAATGCGCGCGAGCGAGCGAACGCCGCCGCCCACGTCCACGGACAGACCGTCGACGCCGCAGATGGCCTCGATCGCCGCCGAGTTGGCAGCGCACGCGTCCTCGTCCTCGCCAAAGGCGGCGGACAGGTCGACAACGTGCACCCAGCTCGCGCCCTGCTCGGCAAAGGAACGGGCAACGGCCACGGGGTCGTCGGAATATACCTTGCAACGGCTGCGGTCGCCGCGCTCCAGGCGTACGACCTTGCCGCCGATCAAATCGATTGCGGGAAACAGGATCATCGGCCGGCCTCCTCGACGATGCTCACGAAGTTCTTCAGGATGCGCTGGCCCAGCGCGGAGGATTTCTCGGGATGGAACTGACAGCCCCACACGTTGCCGTGGCGCACGATGCACGGGAAGCTCCGCGTGTAGTGCGTTCGTGCCAGAACATCGGCGGCATCGGCGTCGTCGGCCACCGCGTAGCTGTGGGTGAAGTACATGTTGGCGCCCTCGGCAAAACCAGCGAGCAGCGGATCGGCCGCGCCGGCGGGCGTCATGTGTACCTGGTCCCAGCCCACGTGCGGCACCTTCAGGCGGCTCGACTCCAAGCGCGTGCACGAGCCGCGCATGATGCCCAAACCATCAACCCAAGGGCCACCGACCTGCCCGGAGGCACCACCGTCCGCGACCGCGCCCTCGTCCGCCGGTACGCCCTCGTTGCCGCGCTCAAAAAACAGCTGAAGGCCCAGGCAGATGCCGAGCAGCGGAGTTCCGGCGGCCACGGCGTCGAGCACGGCGTCTGCCTCGCCGCTCTGTCGCATAAAGGCGATCGCGTCGTAGAACGCGCCCACGCCCGGGATGACCAAGCCATCGGCACGGCGGATCTGGTCCGGATCGTCCGACGTGCAGGCAACAGCACCGGCGCGCGCAAGCCCGCGCACGACGCTCGACAAGTTGCCCTTGTGGTAGTCGGCCACCACGATCTTCGGTTCGCCCACGCGACCCTCCCTTTTCTCATCATCCAAAACCACCACAAAGGGGACAGGCACCTTTGTGGTGGTTTTTACTCTTGTTGCAACTACAGCGAGCCCTTGGTACTGGGGATACCCTGCACGCGGGGATCGAGCTCGCAGGCGTGGCGCATCGTGCGGCCCACGGCCTTAAAGGCGGCCTCGATAATGTGGTGCGAATTGCCACCCGCCAGCTCGCGCACGTGCAGCGTAAGCTTGGCATCGCGCGCGAAGGCGTAGAAGAACTCGACGGCCAGCTCGGTATCGAAGCTGCCCACGCGCTCAGTCGGCACGGGCAGCTCGCAGTAGGCCTGCCCACGACCCGAGATGTCCACAGCGGCCATCACGAGTGTCTCGTCCATGGCAATCGCCGCGTCGGCAAAGCGTGTGATGCCCGCCTTGTCGCCCAGCGCCTGGCAAAACGCCTCGCCCAGCACAATGCCCGTGTCCTCGACGGTGTGATGCGCGTCGACCTCCACGTCGCCCACCGCGTGCACCGTCAGGTCAAACAGACCATGGCGGCCGAAGGCGTTGAGCATATGGTCGAAAAACGGCACGCCGGCCGAGATATCGCACACGCCGGTTCCGTCCAGGTCGAGCTTGACGACAATGTCGGTCTCGCCCGTCTTGCGGGTCACCTCGGCATAGCGGTCCATCTACATCTCCTCCTTCACCAGCGCGGCAAACGCGTCCAGCACCTCTTCGTTTTCCTGCGGCGTGCCCACGGTGATGCGCAGGCAATCCGCGAGACCCGGCGCGTAGCTAAAGTCGCGCACCAAAATGGAATACTCGTCGCGCAGGCGCTCGCGCACGCGCGTGGCGTGCGGCGTGCGTACGAGCACAAAGTTCGCCGCGCTCGGCCATGCCTCCACGGGCAGGCCCTCGGCAGCCATCGCGCGCAGGGCGGCCAGCTCGCGCTCGCGCTCGTTCGCAACCAGCGCCACCACGGGCGCATACGCATCGCGGGCACGCACGCAAGCAAGCGCCGCCGCCTGGCTCAGCACGTTAACCGAGTAGATCTGGCGAATCGCCGTAAACACCTCGATAACCTCGGGCGCCGCGATCACATAGCCCAGACGCGTGCCGGCGGCGCCAAACGCCTTGGACAGCGTGTGCAGAATCACCAGGTTGGGATGCTCGGCGATAAGTCCCTGCGCCGTGGTGGCCGCGCCAAACGAATCGTCGGCGAACTCAACGTAGGCCTCGTCGACCATCACCATGCCGGGGCAGGCATCGCACAGCGCTGCGACAAAGTCGAGCGGGGCCACGTCGCCCGTGGGATTGTTGGGCGAGGTCACGATGACCAGATTGCACTCGGGCGCCGCCGCAAGCACGGCAGCCTGGTCGAGCTCAAAGCTCGCCGGGTCGCGCCACACGTCGCGCACCTCGGTCTGGCACAGCGACGCAAAGAAGGCGTACTCGCTAAAGCACGGCGGGCAGTTGAGCAGAGTCCGCCCCGCGCCGCCAAACGCCAGCAGGTAGTTATAGAGCAGCTCATCGCCGCCGTTGCCCACGCAGATATTCTCGCGCGTCACGCCATGCCAGGCAGCAAGCTCGTCGCGCAGGTCGTTGGACATGGGATCGGGATAGCGGTTGAGCGGCGTAGCGGCGAGTGCCGCATTGACCGCCTCGCGCACGCCAGCCGGCACGGGATAGGTGTTCTCGTTGGCCGAAAGGTTGATGCGCGTGGGCGTAAAGTTGGGATCATAGGGCTCAATGCCAGCCAGATAAGGCTGGACGAGCTCCTTCATGCGAGGTGAAAGCTCGGCCATGTTAGGCCTCCTCGCCGGCAGCGCCAGCGGCACCACCCGCAGCTGCCAGGTCCACGCCCTCGGCAACCGTCGCGGTCGTATCGCCCGGCCAGGCGACCTTAGTCAGGTCGGCCGCGGCCAGCGACTCAGCGCTCACAGAGTCCTCGCCCTGCTCCAGCACGCGACGGCGCAGCGCGGCCGAAAGCGCGTGCGCCCACAGGCCCTCTGCCTCGGCCAGACGCTGCGTAGCGGGAGCGTCGGAGAGCAGGCCCTCGGGCGTATAGCAGATAACGCTCGAGCGCTTGACGAACTCCTCCACCGAAAGCGGGTTGGAGAACATGGCCGTGCCGCCGGTCGGCAGCGTGTGGTTGGGGCCGGCGACGTAATCGCCGAGCGGCTCGGAGCTCCAGGCGCCCACAAAGATGGCGCCGGCGTTGCGAATGCCGCCGAGCAGGCCCATCGCATCCTTGCAGTGCAGCTCCAAGTGCTCGGGCGCCACGGTGTTCACGGCCTCGACGGCGGCGGCCATGTCGGCAGCGACGACAATCGTGCCCTCGTTGTCGAGCGAGGCACGGGTGATCTCAGCACGCGGCGACTGCGCGACCAGGATGTCGATGCCGGCCTCGACCTCGCGCGCAAACTGCTCATCGCAGGTCACCAGATAGCAGGCGGCCAGCGGATCGTGCTCGGCCTGGGCCATCAGGTCGGCAGCGACCACCATGGGCTTGGCGGTGGCGTCGGCCAGCACGCAGACCTCGGACGGGCCGGCGACCATGTCGATGCCCACGTCGCCCGACACGATCTGCTTGGCCGCGGCGACAAAGGCGTTGCCCGGGCCGGTGATCTTGTCGACGCGCGGAATGGTCTCGGTACCGTACGCCAGCGCGGCCACAGCCTGGGCGCCGCCCACCATATAAATCTCGTCCACGCCGCCGAGCTTGGCAGCCGCGAGCGTATAGGGACTGATCAGGCCGTCCTTTTGCGGCGGGGTCACCATAACCACGCGCTTAACGCCGGCCACCTTGGCCGGAATCGCGTTCATGAGCACGGTTGAGGGATACTGCGCGCGGCCGCCCGGCACATAGATACCGGCTGCGGCGAGCGGGGTCACTTTGACGCCGAGCATCGTGCCGTCCGGGCGCGTGGTAAACCAGCTCTGCTCGACCTCGCGCTGGTGAAACTCACGAATCTGGCGCGCGGCCTTCTCGAGCGCGGCGACAAAGGCCGGGTCGAGGCCTTCGAGCGCGGCATCGATCTGCTCCTGCGGAAGGCGGAAGCTCTGCAGCTCAACACCGTCAAAACGCTGGCAGTAATCGCGCACCGCGGCATCGCCGTTGGCGCGCACGTTGGCCACGATATCGCGGGCGGCGTCGACGATGTTTTGCGGCAGCACGCCCTTGCGGTTGAGCTGATTAGTGACGAGGCGCTCGCCGGGAGCAAGTTTGATGGTCTTCATATCGGTATCCCCTATCGGTTAAAGTTGCGTTTGAGAAACGTGAGACCGGGCAGCAGTGCCAATCGGCCCGCAGCCCGGACGTGGGGGCGCCCGTGCGCGCTCGCGCTATTGTGCCGAGCCCGCGACGGGCTCAAAATGCTTGTCCTTCACGGCAGCCGCCAAGCGATCGGCCAGGTTACGCACACGCGGGTCCAGACGCGCAGCGCCCGGGTTAACGAAGAAGCGCGCCGTGCAATCCATAATGCGACCGGTAATGACCAGGTCGTTGTCGCGCAGGGTCGCACCCGTTGCGGTAATGTCCACGATGCGGTCGGTCATGCCGACAATGGGGCCCAACTCAATATTGCCGTGCAGCGAGACGATATCGGCATTCACGCCGCGCTCGGCATACCAGGCGCTCGCGATGCGCGGGTACTTGGTGGCCACGCGAAGCGACCCGCGGCGGGCATAGTTGCGCTCGGCCTGGCCGGCGCGCCATGCGGGCTCCGCCTCAATGAAGGTGCACAGGCCATAGCCCAGATCGACGAGCTGCAGCAGGTTGAGGTCGGCCTCGATGAGCGAGTCCCAGCCGCAGATGCCGCAGTCGGCACCGCCGCAGCCCACAAAGGCGGGCGCGTCGCTGGGGCGCACGATGACAAACTCAATATCGCCGACCGCGCCCTCGCCGGCACGCGTGTCGCGACCGCGCACGATCAGGTGGCGGCCGGGATCGCGCAGCTCAGAGACTTCCAAGCCCGCGGCCTCGAGCACGTCGAGCGTGTCGGCCTTGAGCGAACCCTTGGGCACGGCGATGCGCAGCGGGCTCTCGGCGCCACGGCCCACGGCGTGATCGCCATCGGAGGCGGCGTCCTCGGCCGAGGTGCGCGCGGCCTCCAAGCGCTCGAGCGAAAAGGCAAAGCCTGCCGCTGGCACCTCGATGCCCTCGCCAAAAGCGCCGGTAAAGATAGAGTCGTAGCGACCGCCCGAGCCGACCGGATCGGGCAGGCCACCCGCGTAGGCCTTAAAGACCAGGCCGGTGTAGTAATCGAAGGAATTCATGATGGAGAAGTCGAAGGACAGCACCTGAGCGTCCTCGGGAGCCAGACCCTCAACAAGAGCACGCAGCTCGCGTGTGAGCGGCGCGACGATACCGGCCGCCGCCAGCAACGCGTCCACGCGGTCGAGCACCTCGGCGCCGCCATGCAGGCGCGGCAGCTCGCTAATGGCGGCCTTCACGGCCTCGGGCTCGGCGCTTTCCGCCACGCGGGTATCGAGGCCCACAAAGTCGTTGGCGTGCACGCAACGCAGCGCCTCGGCAGCCAGCTCGCGATCCTCGCATGCCGCGAGCAGCTCCTTAAACGGGCGCACGCTACCTGCGATAATGCGCGCATCGGGCAGTGCGAGCTTATGCACAGCTTCGGCCACGAGCGACACAATCTCGACATCGCCCGCGGTATCGCCCGCGCCGATAAGCTCAAAGCCCAACTGGGTGAACTGACGCGAGCCGCCGGCATTGCGCTGGCACTCGCGAACCACCGGCGCCTCGTAGCGCAGGCGAAGCGGCAGGTCGGCCGCGCGCATGCGGGTCGAGACCAGGCGTACGATGGGCAGCGTGTTATCGGGACGGACCACCAGCAGACGGCCGTCGTCATCGAAAAGCTTGAACGGCGTGTCCGCGATGCGGCCGCCTTCCTCGAGCGAACCCTTGTCCTCGAGCAGCGGCGTCTCAACCGGAAGGTAATGATGCTCCCTGAAGCAGCCCTTCACCGTCAGCGCAATCTCCTCGCGCGCCTGAGCCTCCTCGGGCAATATGTCCCGGAATCCCCACGGTGTGGCCGTCATCTGGTGAGCCTCCTCATGCTGTGCTTCGTATAGAACAGAAGACCGGCATAGCTCCGCCGGTCTTCTGGGTACTTTAGCATACTAGAGTGCTTGCGGGGAGAATCGTCTCCCACGGCTCACAGCGTATTCATTTGGAAACATAGGGAAAGCGCGTCCCATTTCGAGCGCCCAGCAGAAATCCGCCGAACAGCAGCTCGGCGCCCCGTCTCGCTTAGGCGCCAATCGCGCGGCGATACACCGCCATCACCTGAGCATCGGCTGCCGCGGGATCGGCGAAATAGCGCCCGTCATACGTCTCGGCCGAAACCACGCCCTTGTAGCCGCGCGCCACCAGCCTATCCAGGTCTGCCCGCATATCGCGGTCGCCGTCGCCCCAGGCCAGGTGCGTCGTCTCATCTGCCGCCACATCAACAAAATGCACGTGGGCGACATCATCGCCGAGCAGGTCAAAATAGTCGTCGATCGTATCTCCCGCCACTGCCATGGCGCCCATATCAAGGCACGCTTTAAGCGCGGGATGGTCAACCGCCTCGATCATGCGCTTCGTGTCGGCCGCCGAGTTCACAATCATCGACTCGACGGGCTGCAGCGCCTCAAGCACCAGGCGAATGCCGCGTGGGCCCGCATGCTCGGCAATCGCACGCAGCATCGACGCGCTGCGTCCCCACGCATCCTCGATCGACTCATTCAAAAACGCCCAGCCGCTCGAAACCATAACTTGCTCGGCCCCAAGCTCCGCGGCGATATCCACGACGTTCTTAAAGTACGCAAGCGTCCGTGCACGCGCTTCCTCCCCGCGAGCCGCGATGTTCCACGGCTTGGGGTTATTCTGCTCCGGACATATTCCGACGATCCGAATCCCATAGCGCTGCGACAGCTCTCGCACGCGGTCGAGCGAATCATACCCATGGCAGTCCACATACAGGTGCATCGCGCCGGTCCAAAGCTCACAGCACGTATAGCCCGAGTTCGCCGCCGAAGAAAAGAATTCCTCAAGGTCAAAGTACCGATGGCTGATATTCATAACGGCAAGCTGCGGATACTTCATCTTGTCCACCTTTCGGCAAAAGGGCGCCGCAGCACAGTGTGCGCGACGCCCCCTCTTACATTGTTTTGATTATGACGGTTACCTTACTGGACACCAAGCACTCCAAAGAACGCGCCGGCGATACTGACAAGCAAAATAACAAGCATGATGAGCAAAGGATTCATCTTCTTTTTGAGCATGAGATAGACGATTCCAAACAGCCCCAGCGTGACGAAGCCCGGGAAGATTCCGTTGAGCAGCTCGGCAAGCGTCTGGGCACCGTCGCCCGCGCCGACCATAAGCGGAATATCCACGGTGACCATTTCCATGGTCATCGCGCCGATCACCATGGCGCCCATAATCGAGGCCATCTTGACGATCGTGTCCATGATGCCCGACTCCTGGACCTTACTGATCATGTCCGAGCCAAAGCGATAGCCCACAAAGGTCAGCAGGTAGCGAATGATGTAGTGCGGAACGTTGAACACCAGCAAGAACAGAATCGGACCCAGGATCGAGCCCTGCAGCGCCAGCGACGTGCCGACACCTGTTGCAAGAATGCGCAGCGTACCCCAATAGAAAGCGTCGCCCACGCCGGATAACGGACCCATCAAAGCGAGCTTGACGTTAGAGATCGCGCTCGTGTCAAAGTTGTCCTCGGTGGCGTTGACCTCCTCCATTGCCGCGGCGATGGACATGGGAAGCGTCGAGATATAGGGCGTAACGTTATACAGCTCCATATGGCGCTTGAGAGCGGCCTTAAAGTCCGCGTCCTGCGGATAAAGCTTACGGAGAATCGGCATAAGGGCCCACATAAAGCCGATGTGACCCATGCGCTCGTAGTTCCAGGAGTGCTCGTAAGGAATGGAGCGCCAGAACAGCTTCTTAAGGTCGGCGCGGGTAATCAACCCGTCGTAAGAAGACTCAAACTTAAAACTCATCGAATCCACTCCCAATCGCAGGATCCTCGGATACCACTGCAGGCTGCTCCGCCTTTTTCTTCTCGCCCAAGACCGTCATCGCGACCACGATAATCGCAGCGAAGATTGCCACGCCCGTGGTGCTAATGCCAAAGTAGGCGACGAGGAAGAAGCCCGCGAAGAAGAACGGTGCCACGGTCTTGTTCATGATCATCTGGGCCAGCATCGCAAAGCCGAGTGCGGGCAAGAAGGCAGCGGCGACATCCATACCGGTCTGAACGAAATCGGGAATGATGTTGAGCAGGCTGGCGACGGCGTCAGCGCCAAAGAAGAAGGCGGTGGGGATGATCAGCAAGCCGCACCAGCTCTGCGCGTAACCGGCGATGAGCATGTTGCGCGTAATGGCCTTGGTGTCTCCGTCCTCGACGTTCTTGTCGATACGGTGTACCAGCAGCAGCATGACCGGCTGGCCCAAGGCCGTGTCGAGTGCCAGAACGATCGTGGCGATGGGAATACCCAGGGTCAGTGCCGCCGAGGCGTCCGCGCCGGCCTGCATGGCAAGGGATACGCCCAGGATGGTTCCGGAAATCGTATCGGGCGGGTTATAGGCGCCAACCGAGATGGCGCCGACCATGGCGAGCTCCATCGTGGCACCCATGATCGTGCCGGTCACCACGTCGCCCATGACCAGGCCGACCAAAGGTCCCAACACGATGGGGCGCTGCAGATAACTCGTACCGGTCAACCACTCGGAATAGCCCAGAAGGGCAATAAGGAAAATCAGGATTGTCTTGATAACCATGACAGCCCCTAACCGATAACCTTCGCGGCGTCAGTCTTCGCGTCCGCCGGGATCATCTGGATGAACAGTTCATAACCCTCGCCGAGCAGTTCCTTAACGTATGCCTCGTTTTCGGGCGTAAGGAACACGCTGGTCGAGACCTGACGGGCGTCCTCGCTAAAGGGGACGTTGCCCAGGTTGATCTTCTTAACGCCCATCGCCTTGGCAACGGCGCCGGCCTGTTGAATCGTCTCGCACACCACAAAGAGCTTGTACTTGTCAGTCACGCCGCTCTGGAGCGCCTTGACGGCGTCCTCGGTGTTCTTGACGACGACCTTGCAGCCCTCCGGCTTAGCAAGAGACAGGGCCTGCAGGCGAAGCTTGTCGTTAAGGACCGTATCGCTCACCAGCAGGATGCAATCGGCACCCAAAGCCGAGGTCCAGCTAACGGCAACCTGGCCGTGAAGCAGTCGATAATCTACGCGAATCATCTGAATCATGATGGTTTCCCCTAACGATTAAAACTCATCGAGCTCGGCCTGCCCCAGCAGGTCGTTTACGTACTTAACCTTGGTGTCGTCTGCCTCGACGATCTGGCGAATGGCCTCATCGATCGGGGTGGAGTCGGGCACGAACAGCAGCTGGATCAGAAGCGGCAGGTTCATATTGGTCACCAGATGCGTGTTGGGGCGCGTCTGGACGATCTTGGTGAACTCGTTGTTGACGCTGCCGCCAAACAGGTCGGTGCAAACGACGACCTCATCGTCCGCGGCAAAGCCGTCCAGAATCGCTGTGGCCTCCTTGGCCAGGTCTTCGTTTCCATCAACATACATGGAGAGCGCATGGACGTTTTCGCGCTCGCCGGAGAGCAGGCCGATGCTCTCGACGATTCCGGACGCGAAGTGAGCATGGGATGCCACGATAAACTGCCTCATTCGATTCCCCTTTCTAGCGAATTTCGGCATAAAAAAGCCCGGACGCATGCGCCCGGGCAGGGTGCTTCTTGCTTAGCAGTCGATTAGTAGTCGAACTGGTGATAGTAACGACGGTAGTTGAGGTTGTGCTTGGTGACCGTCTCGTAGTAGGCGGCGAGTCGATCGGTGACCAGCGAGGAAAGGATCCACGGAGACACGATGACGCGGAACTCGTCGTCAAGGCCCGGGATGGCGAACTCGGCGGTGTCGATGATGTTGATGTCGGTGTCGCCGGTCACGCCACGGTTGAGGAAGGCGCGGACGCGCTCGTCCAGCTTGCGGTTCTCGTCCTCGCCCATGAACAGGAACACGGGGACGCCCGGCTCCACGAGCTCCAGGGTGCCGTGGAAGAAGTCGGCGGACGTAATGTAACGGGTGCGCTTCCACTGCATCTCCTCGAGGATGCACATCGAGAAGAGGATGGTCTCGCCCCACAGGGCGCCGGAGCCGATGAACATGGTGTAGGGCGCGAGGGCGTACTTCTTGGCGAGCTCCTCGGCGCGCGGCTCGAAGCTCTTGCGGATGTCGACCAGGTGGGTCCAAACATCCTTGGTCTGCTCAATGAACTTGTCGAACTGTGGGAAGCAACCGCGACGGTTGAGGAGGCGCAGGCCGAAGCAGTCGGCGAGGTAGTAGCCCATCTCGCAGCCGCCGTTACCGTGATCGGAGGCCATCTTGACGCAGTTCTCGGCGCCGACAGCCTGGCCGATGGGGCCCTCGGGCTTGGTCATGGCGTAGACGCGGATGCCCTTTTTCTTCATCTTGTTGACGGCCTCGAGGACCTCGGGGGTGGTGCCGGACTCGGAGGCGGTGAGCACGACGGACTTCTCGGTCATGCGCTTGTGGCCCATAACGTTCCACTCGGCGGCGTGGATCAGGTAGACCTCCAGGTCGCGGTCGCCGAACTTGTTCATGAGGTACTCGAGCTGCATAAACTCGTCCCAAGTGCCGCCCACGCCCATCAGGAAGACGGCGTCGTAGCCCTCGTCGGCGACCTTGTCGGCGAGCGCGGTCATCTTCTTGCCGGTCTCGTAGACGTTCTTGCCGTCCTCGACGTAGCCCTCCTGGCTAAAGTGCATGATCTCGATCTTCTCGGTTTCCTTCATGGTTTGTCCTTTCTGTCTTGCACGCGACTCTATACATCGCGTTTCTTTTCGATACCAATTATAGACATACACCCAACGTGTTTTTAATACCACTTTGCAATCTGCGCCGATCCTCGGTGAACGGTCGAAATTCTCGGGTGAGTGGTATTAAATTAGAATTAGATGTATATCTAGCACTCTCGGCGCTTCCCCTGCGTGACAAAGAACAGCGTTCCTACCAGCGCAATGATTGTCGAAGCTCCAAACAGCACCGTCTGAACGCCCAAGGCCTCCGCCAAAAACGGAGCGGCCAGCAACGGCAGCACGCCGGCACTCATCAGGCCAAAACGTACAAAGCCCGTGATGCGGCCCAGGTATTTGATGTCCGCGCGCTCCTGAATCAGGATCATCTGGAGCGGCTCCAGGAAACCCCACGCCAAGCCGTTGATCGCCTGGCCGATAATCGCTACCCCCAGCACATCCGTGCCCACGTACACCATGGACCCAATGCCCACCGTCATGAGCGACCCGAGCAACAGGCGCAGGTTGACATGGCGAGCCGAAAGCTTGGTCAGGGCGAAGGCACCCACCGAAGAGGTAAGGCCCACGACCGAGGACAGCCATCCCAGCCAGACGATATCTACATTGAGCACATCGCGATAGAACAGCGACTCCAGCGAATCGAACGCGCCAAACGCAAAGAAGCCCAAAAAGCCCGAGATAAAGATGAGACGCAGATCGTGGTTGCAAAACGTGAGCCGGGCACCCTCGACCATGCCTCCAAAGATGCCGCCCTTCTGCTTCTCCGCCTTTGGGGGAACCACGCTCTCATGGCAGCCCAGAGAAAGCACCGCGGCCACGCCCATCATTGCCGCCATAAGCAGATAGACAGATTGCGTGGCAAAGCAGCTCACGATGGCACCGCCAAGCAGCGGCCCCGCGGTGTAGGCAATGTTGCTGTAGAAGACCATCAGGCCGTTCACACGCGTGCGGCCCTCGGTGGTCGACTCAAGATACCCCGGAAATGCATGCGTGCAGGTGTTGATAAAACCACCGGCAAGTCCCAAAACACATGCGGCAAACACCAGCCCGGGAACGGACAACGGCGCCAGGCCAATGCCGAGGGACAGCACTGCCGTGACCGCGCATGTCACAAACGACGTGTGGCGCGGGCCAAAGCGGTCGATGACCGAGCCAGATACCATATTGCCCACCGACGTCGTAAGATTGCGCACGAGCGTGATAGCAGCGACCAAAAAGGCCGTTCCCGCCAAGTCATACGTCGCCGCGCCGATAAGCCCCAAAAAGTACACCGCGTTGTTGGCGCACCACTGCAGGGACTCAATAAGAATTAGCCTGACTTCTGCCGGCGTCAGGCGCATTGCTTCGCGATCCTTCGCGAACATACGAACTCCTTTATACAAAAAGGGATGGAGGGCGCAGGTCCGCTCCATCCCTTTGCAAGATCGATAAAACGTTGCCGCAGGCCCTTACGCCAGCACGCCGAAGAACGCGCCGACGATGCCCACGACCATGGTGGCCACGATCAGCACCATGGGGTTGATCTTCTTGGACAGCAGCCAGTAGTAGAGCCAGAAGGCGATCATGCCGAGCATGCCGGGCATGATGCCGTCCAGGATGTCCTGGAGGGTCTGGGCGTCGTCGCCCGAGCCGATGGCGACCGGGATGCTGGCCCAGAACATGTCCTTGCACATGGCGCCCACGACCATGACGCCCACGATGCCGACGCAGGTCATGATCTTCTGCATGAGGCCGGTCCTCTGGGCCTCGTCCAGGAAGCCCACGCCCAGCTCGTAGCCCTTGACGGCGCCCCAGACGCGCAGCGCGAAGCCGGGGACGTTGTAGATGAGCAGGAAGGCGATGGGGCCGAATGGGTTGCCGGCCTGGCACAGGCTGATGCCCACGGCGGCGGCGACCACGCGCAGCGTGGACAGGAAGATGGAGTCGCCGATGCCCGACAGCGGGCCCATGAGGGCGGCCTTGACGTCGTTGACGCTCTCCGGCTCGATCTCGCCGCGGGCGACCTTCTCCTCCATGGCCATCGCGATGCCGCCGACGAACGGGGCGAACTGGACGGTGATGTTGAAGAACGCGCAGTGGCGGTGCAGGGCCTCGGCGTAGTCGTCGGGGCGGCCGGCGTAGATCTTCTTGAGCATGTTGGCGACCATCAGGCAGAAGGCGATGTTCATCTGCTTGTAGTAGGTCCAGGAGAACTCCATGCCCAGGGAGCCGGTGTTCAGGGCGCTCCTGACCAGGTCGGAGCGCGTGATCTTGTTCTCGGGACTAGAAGTCATCGTCCTCATCCCCTTCCGCGGAGAGCTGGGGCTGGGCTCCGCCGAGTCCCAGCAGGTCGAACTTGTCGATGCCGATGATGATGGCGATCAGGGCGACGCCCAGGACGGGCACGTTGGCGTAGGAGCACAGCAGGAAGCCCAGGAAGTAGAAGGGCACGAGCTGCTTGGTGAGCACCAGGCGGCCGAGCATGGCGAAGCCCATGGCCGGCAGGATGTTGGCGGCAACGCCGCAACCATCGATGATGAAAGGCGGGATAAAGTCGAGCAAGCCCTGGATGGCATCGGAGCCCAGATAGAAGGCGCCGCCGCACAGCAGGAAATACTCAAGGCAGCCCCAAAGGCCAATGCCCCAGTGCACCGCATAGATGCCCTTGAGGTTTCCCTTGAGGGCAAACTTGTCGGCCATGTCCACAAAGACGGGGAAGAGCGCGTTGGTGATATTGCCGATGGTCAGCGAAAGCACGGCGATGGGCATAGCCAGGGCAATGGCCGTCTCCGTACCCTGGCCGAGCTGAATCGCGAAGGCGCAGGCGAGCACGCCGCCAACCGTCTCGTTAGGCGGAACGTAGGCGCCGATGGAGATGGAGCCCATGAACAGCAGCTCCAGGCTCGCACCTACGGCGAGGCCAGTCTGCAAGTCACCCAGCACCAGGCCCACGAGCGGGCACAGGACGATGGGGCGGAACGCGTAGAGGGTGCCGAGCTGATAGTCGAGGCAGCCAAAGGCTCCGACTAAGCCGACGAGGATTGCTTGGGTAAGCATGGTTCCTCCAAAATAGGAAATCTCGAGTCATAGCCAGTCCCCGTCGCGCGCTGTTGATATCAATCCGGGAACTTGACCACACGGCCCGAAGCGTACCTGGTGTGCTGCTAACACCCATGCCAGGCACAAATGATTTGATACCAATTATAGGTATGCAGGTTTGCCTTATTTAATACCACTCGCCCAGCGGGGTGTTTTTACCCGTAAACGGCAGGTATTGCCCCTCAGGCGCAATCCTTGTTGTGACGATGGACGAGCGCAACGAGAAAACCGTCGCAAAAGGCGTCGGATACCAGGTTGGCAACGATAACCGAGACGATGACCGCCGCACCTAAAAGCTCATTCCAGCTAAAGACTTCGCCAAAGAGCAGAGCCGACCAACAGGGCGCGAGCACGACCTCGCTCATGCAGACCAGGTTGGCGGCAAACGCATTGGTGCGCGCGATTCCCCTGGCATACAAAACGCTCGCCAGGCCACTGCAAAACAAACCGTGGACCACCATAAGGCCCCACTCAAAGGGTTTGACCGCACCAAGGCTGCCCGCAAAATAGAAAATCGGCAGCATCGAGATTCCGCACGACAGGAGCGACGACACCATCGGCGACGCATCGGGGCGTGCATTCAGGAAAAAACACAGCCCAAAGGTGGCACCCGAAATGACGGCAAGCACATTTCCGAGCATGCCCTCGGCGCTCAGATCTCCCAAAAAGAAGAGTCCCATACCTGCAAAGGCAGCAATCACGGAGAGGATCTTTGCCGCCGAAGGCAGCATGCGCGATGCAAGCGACTGGTAAACGATGACGAAGATCATCGAGGTGTATTGCAGGACGATCGCGTTGCCGACCGATGTGAGCTGGTTGGCGAAGTTGAACGTGGTGCCCGTCACAAAGTTGCAGACGGCCACAAGAACAATCAGGCGACTGATGCGCAGCTTTGGTCTGCCAACAAACAAGATGAACAGCGCCATGAAGATCGACGTGACGGAGCCGATCAAAAGGGCTGACTGCGAGTTGGCGTGAACGAGGATGCCGATAAAGCTCCACAAGAGCGCCGTGCCAAATAGATACATCGCACCGTTCACGCCATTATCGGGCGGATTGTCAGATCGATTCACAAAGCACCTCCAGCTAGCTTTCGGTAATAAAAAACGGCGACCGCAGCGGGTCGCCGTTTCCCTTGGGGGCAGATAATGCCGCAGGATTCTATGCCAGCACGCCGAAGAACGCGCCGACGATGCCCACGACCATGGTGGCCACGATCAGCACCATGGGGTTGATCTTCTTGGACAGCAGCCAGTAGTAGAGCCAGAAGGCGATCATGCCGAGCATGCCGGGCATGATGCCGTCCAGGATGTCCTGGAGGGTCTGGGCGTCGTCGCCCGAGCCGATGGCGACCGGGATGCTGGCCCAGAACATGTCCTTGCACATGGCGCCCACGACCATGACGCCCACGATGCCGACGCAGGTCATGATCTTCTGCATGAGGCCGGTCCTCTGGGCCTCGTCCAGGAAGCCCACGCCCAGCTCGTAGCCCTTGACGGCGCCCCAGACGCGCAGCGCGAAGCCGGGGACGTTGTAGATGAGCAGGAAGGCGATGGGGCCGAATGGGTTGCCGGCCTGGCACAGGCTGATGCCCACGGCGGCGGCGACCACGCGCAGCGTGGACAGGAAGATGGAGTCGCCGATGCCCGACAGCGGGCCCATGAGGGCGGCCTTGACGTCGTTGACGCTCTCCGGCTCGATCTCGCCGCGGGCGACCTTCTCCTCCATGGCCATCGCGATGCCGCCGACGAACGGGGCGAACTGGACGGTGATGTTGAAGAACGCGCAGTGGCGGTGCAGGGCCTCGGCGTAGTCGTCGGGGCGGCCGGCGTAGATCTTCTTGAGCATGTTGGCGACCATCAGGCAGAAGGCGATGTTCATCTGCTTGTAGTAGGTCCAGGAGAACTCCATGCCCAGGGAGCCGGTGTTCAGGGCGCTCCTGACCAGGTCGGAGCGCGTGATCTTGTTCTCGGGACTAGAAGTCATCGTCCTCATCCCCTTCCGCGGAGAGCTGGGGCTGGGCTCCGCCGAGTCCCAGCAGGTCGAACTTGTCGATGCCGATGATGATGGCGATCAGGGCGACGCCCAGGACGGGCACGTTGGCGTAGGAGCACAGCAGGAAGCCCAGGAAGTAGAAGGGCACGAGCTGCTTGGTGAGCACCAGGCGGCCGAGCATGGCGAAGCCCATGGCCGGCAGGATGTTGGCGGCAACGCCAAAGCCGTCAAGCACGAACTGCGGGATGAAGTCGAGCATGCCCTGGATGGCGTCAGCACCCAGATAGAAGGCAAGCGAGCACAGCAGGAACGCCATGATGCAGCCCGTGGAACCAATCAGGAAATGCATCGCATAGACGCCCTTGAGGTTGCCCTGGGCAGAGAAGACATCAGCGCGGTCCACCAGGATCGGCAGTGCGGCGTTCAGGATGTTCTTGATGGCAAGGCACAGCGTGGCGATGGGCATGGCGAGTGCGATGGCAGCCTCGGTGCTCTGGCCCAGCTGGATAGCGAAGGCGCAAGCGAGCACGCCGCCGATGGTCTCATCGGGTGGCACGTAGGCGCCGATGGAGATCGAACCCATGAACAGCAGCTCAAGGCTCGCGCCAATCGCGAGACCGGACTGCAGGTCCCCCAGCACCAGGCCCACGAGCGGGCACAGGACGATGGGGCGGAACGCATAGAGCGTACCGAGCTGGTAGTCGAACTTACCAAATGCGGCGATAAGTCCGATGAGGATTGCTTGGGTAAGCATACATCCCCCTTTCCATATAGGACACTACGAAGAGACGGAGCTCTTCGAAATTAACCGCCTAGAGCACGCTGGCGCAGTCAACCTTGGGGTCATCGGCCAGAGGACGGATCTCGACCTCGACGCCACGGTCCAGCATCTCACGCACATCGGCTTCCTCGGCCGCGGTCAGGAAGATCTGGCGAGAGACCTGACGCGCGTCGGGACGCTTCTCGTCCTTGGGCTTGGTGTTGCCCAGGTTAATCGATTTAATCTGCGGGCAGCCGTCAACGAGCTGCTTTGCCTCGGCGATGGTGGCGACGCAGATGATCATCTTGTACTTGTCGGTCACGCCCGAGTTAATAGCCTCGATGGCGTTTGCCATGTCCTTGATGACGAGCTTGCAACCGGCAGGCTTACCCATCTTGAGCGTGGTCTTCCACACCGGGTCGTTGGCGACCTTGTCACCCACGCAGAAGATGCAGTTAGAACCAAGGCCCTGGACCCAAGAGACTGCGACCTGGCCATGAAGCAGACGATGGTCGACGCGAAGTAGCTGAATCATAATGTGACCCCCCAAAGGTCTTGTGCCGTTTTACGGCGTGTCAGTAGGTGCTGCGGATTAGAACTCTTCTTCCTCGTCGTCATCGACCAGCAGGTCGTTGACAAACTTCACGCGCGTATCGTCCGCAGCGACGATGGCGCGAATCGTCTCCTCAACCGGCGCCGACTCATCGGAGAACAGCAGCTGGATGAGCAGCGGAAGGTTCATGTTGGTGACAAGGTAGGTGCGGGGACGCGTCTGGACGATCTTGGTGAACTCGTTGTTCACACTGCCGCCAAAAAGGTCGGTGCAGACGACGACATCATCGTCGGCAGACATGCCTGCCAGCAGCTTTTGGGCTTCCTCGGCCACGTCCATGCGGTCATCGACGAACATCGAAAGGTCGTGGACGTTGTCGCGAGCGCCCGAGAGCAGCTCAATGCTCTCCTTGATGCCGGTAGCGAAGTGTGCATGGCTGGCAATGATGTACTGTCTCATTCTGCGAATCCTTCTGTGACTGACGCGTCCCCGCGCTTGGCTTTAGTAGTCGAACTGGTGATAGTAGCGACGATACTTGAGGTTGTGCTTGGTGACCGTCTCGTAGTAGCGAGCCAGGCGGTCAGTCACGAGCACCGTCAGGATCCACGGGGAAACGATGACGCGGAAATCGTCGTCAAGGCCCGGGATGGCGAACTCGGCTGTGTCGATGATGTTGATGTCGGTGTCGCCGGTCACGCCACGGGTCAGGAATGCACGAGCACGCTCGTCGAGCTTGCGGCACTCGTCCTCGCCCATGAACAGGAACACGGGCACGCCCGGCTCCACGAGCTCAAGGGTGCCGTGGAAGAAGTCGGCAGAGGTGATGTAGCGGGTGCGCTTCCATTGCATCTCCTCCAGGATGCACATCGAGAAGAGGATCGTCTCGCCCCAGAGGGCACCGGAGCCGATGAACATGGTGTAGGGCGCGAGGGCGTACTTCTTGGCGAGCTCCTCGGCGCGCGGCTCGAAGCGCTTGCGGATATCGAGCATATCCTTCCAGATGTCCTTGGTCTGCTCGATGAACAGATCGAACTTGGGGAAGCAACCGCGACGGTTGAGGAGGCGCAGGCCGAAGCAGTCGGCGAGGTAGTAGCCCTTCTCGCAGCCACCGGAGCCATGGTCAGAAGCCATAGCGACGCAGTTCTCGGCGCCGACAGCCTGGCCGATGGGGCCCTCGGGCTTGGTCATGGCGTAGACGCGCACGCCCATGTCCTTCATCTTCTTGACGGCCTCGAGCACCTCGGGGGTGGTGCCGGACTCGGAGGCGGTGAGCACGACGGACTTGTCGGTCATGCGCTTGTGGCCGGAGACGTTCCACTCGGCGGCGTGGATCAGGTAGACCTCGAGGTCGCGGTCGCCGAACTTGTTCATGAGGTACTCGAGCTGCATGAGCTCATCCCAGGTGCCGCCAACACCCATCAGGAACACGGCGTCGTAGCCCTCGTCGGCGACCTTGTCGGCGAGCGCGGTCATCTTCTTGCCGGTCTCGTAGAGCGCCTTGCCGTCCTCGAGGTAGCCCTCCTGGTCGAAATTCATGATCTCGATCTTCTCGGTTTCCTTCATTTGCTTCTCCTTTCTGGGGATGCCTTAACAATCCCCTATGCCAACGAGCGACAACGCCCGCTTACATTCCGTAACACTCAGCTGCTTTGGCCTTAAGCGTGTTGACCGATTCCTCGTAGCCCTCCGCCTTAACCTCCATTTGCTTGGAGACGGCATCGAGATACGGATGGACGTCCCACGAGTTCAGACGCTCGGTGACCATTGCCGCCATCGTCTGGAAGAACACCAGGTTGGGAATCGCGGCAAGCAGCGGAGCCACCTGCGGCACCGCAATCTCGTGTGCCTTGCCCTTGGGATGCATGGTTAGCAGGACGGCCTTTTTCGTTACCCTCGACAGCGCGTCGGCGATATTTGCCAGGCGCTCCGAGCCCTGAGGGTCGTCGACGATAAATACCAGGTAGCCCGGAGTAATCTGCATCTCGGGACCATGGACGAACTCCTCGCCCTCGTGATGCATGGCCGGAATCTTGATAGTCTCACTCAGCTTGAGCGCCGCCTCTTCGGCAACGCCATAGTTGGGACCGTTACCCACAACCATGGCCGGCACGTGCTCCGACAGCTCGAGCAGATGATCTTGGACATAGGTCTCGGCGGTCTTGCACATCGCGGCGTTGGCCTGGATGGCCTCGCGCAGATCGTCAAGGCGCTGGGTGACGCCATCGGCGTCAATCGTCCCGCGTGCCTGAGCACCGTAAGTGCCAAAGAGCACCAGGTACTCGATGAGCGTTTGGACGCCCAAGGTCACAAAGTCCACCGACTCGACGCCCACGCCGTAGTCGAGAACGATATCGGCATGATCCTTAATGGGAGCCTCGACGTTTGCCGTGAGCGCAACTGCTGCCATGTCATGCGCTCGCATAAAATCGAGCGCCGCAATCGTGTTAGTCGAATAGCCACTCTGAGAAATAGCGATGTTGAGCGCATTCTGCGGATAGGCATGCTCAAAGTCGACAAAAGCCTCAGGCGTCACAACGGACACCTGCATCTGCAGTGCGTCCTGCAGGTAATCGCGGGCGCAATCGGCGGCATGACGGGACGAACCCGAGGCAACGATACGCAGCGCGCCAAAGGATGCGGACTGGAAAATATCGACGAGCTGGCGTACAAGCTCGGACGAACGCTCGAGGTTCTCGCCCATACGCACATGGGCAAGCTGAACGTAATCGAGCATTTTCATCGTCTCACCTCGTAACAAATTATTAGTATTTGATACCAATCACAGTTACAGGTTACGGCTTTTTGATACCTATTTGCCGACTAATCTTTCCCCATCGGCGAACGGTCGATTTTGAACCATGTAAGGTTGTATATACAGCCTGCTTAACGATTCGAAATCAGTCGGCTTTTTCTGCCCGTTATGCAAAAACACCAGCTAGTACGTATAGGTATATCCACCCGCATCGCCGCGATTGAACGACTTGACGTACTCAATCGCCTGACCACTCGCGTCATAGCTCACGCATTCCAGCGTCAAGGCAAGATCGCCTTGCTCCAGGCCAAGCAGGCCGGCGTCTCGCGCGCCCAGCGCTTCGATATTGAGCTTTTCCTGCGCCATGACCGGCTTTCGACCCAGCATCTCATAGGTCTCGTACAGACTGAAAACCGACACATCGATCTCCTCGATGGTCGGGAACAGCAGGCAGGGGATAAGCGCCATCTCAATTGATACGGGGTCGCCGTTTACACAGTTAAGACGTCGAATGGAATAGAGCAGGTCGTCCTCGGCAATGCCAAACAGATCGGCATAGTACGGACCCGCATAACGCTTGGAGCGCGCGAGGATACGGACGGACGGCTCGCCTCCCGAGGCACGAACCGATTCGCGGAAGCCACCCGTACGCTCAAACGTAACGGGCACCTTCTGCGCCACGAAGGCGCCTTTTCCACGAACACGGCGAATCTGGCCGCGACGAACCAGCTCGTCAACGGCGCTTCGGATGGTCAGGCGCGTCGTGCCAAACTCCTCAGCGAGCTCGTTCTCGGACGGAATCATCGAGCCCGTGGGATATATGCCGCGCTCGATACGCTCCTCGATACGGCGGCGTATGCGCATATAGACCGGGGTGGTCTCTACTGTTTCAGCCATTGTTCACCTGCCACGCTCTTCATGCCGTTCTTTTCGCCGTTATCGGCAAAGCGGAACTTCGTGGGCAGAATCACCGATTTGCAATGCTCCACAAAGCGCATGTCTTTATCAAACTCAATCGTGCTCTCATAGAATACCGGCGTTCCCTCTTCTTGCTGGAGAAGCTCGGCCTCCTCGGCGTTCAGGCGCGAGATTGAGATATGCTCGCGTCCATGCTCAACACGCACGCCGCCTTCTTTGAGCAAGACGTCGTAGAGGCTCTCGTGCTCAAAATCATGGTCGGGAAGCGACGGGCAAAGAGACAGGTTGACATGGGCTGTTTCGATTGAAGCCGGCTCGCCCTCAATAAGACGGACGCGCTGCATGCGGAGCAAGGGAGCGCCTACGGCAACCCCAAGCTTGTCGGCAAGCGCCTCATCTGCCTCGACCGTCTCGGTGGAAACCAAGCGCGAAGAGGGGTGCAGGCCGGCAGTCCGCACGGCATCGGAGAAATTATACGTTTCCTGGAAGATATTCAGCGGTTTGGGAGGACACACATACGTGCCCGATCCGCGGCGGCTCTCGAGCGTTCCGCACGAAATGAGCCGCGTGATGCCAGCACGTAACGCCGTACGCGAAACGCCAATAACCTCGCACAGCACACGCTCGGCCGGCAGGCGGTCGCCGCCGGTAAGCTGATGGTGCTGGATGTACCAAAGAATTCCCTCAACAGCACGATCTTTGGGGGGAATTGCATAAGATTCGCCTGCCATTGCACAGACTCCTCATTCAGAAACGTATGTCGCCAGAATTAGGCCAGCCCTCCCATGGCATCAAACTCGGCCTTGATCTTCTCGGCGACATTCCGATACGACTTATATAGGCTTGAATCGCGTTTGACTTCGTCGGTCATAACGGGAATCTCTAATTTGGAAACCTCGTCTTTTCCCGTCTGGACCGCCACAACAACACCCATACCAAGACACATATTACGCTTTGCCGCATTTATTTTTGCCGCCTTGGCAGGATTTGCCAGAATACGCTGGGCAAATTCCTGTTTTGAAGGCGTCTCGTCGGCCTCCGGATCGCCAGCCTCGGCCACCTCGCACTGCAGCACATCCGCATAGTCAAAGATCTTCGGCTGCGCACCGCGCTGATGCACAGCCCACTTGCGACGCGTAGCATCCTGGTAGATGGCCGGCAAAAACGTAAACCGCGGCGGGTCTAAAATCGTATCCGTGATGGTAAACACATCGGGATCAAAGGCATCCTGCGGGTTTTTCTTCTTGAACAGCCCCATATCAGCCTCCCGTACTAGCATTAAACAACTCAAGCCGAATATAGCACCAATTTCAAGCTAGCGCTTTACCATATCGGTGCGTGGCGTCTTTAGCTCGCTCAGCGGGGTGAAAACGGACGAGGGCCGGGGAGACATACTTTGTTTTGAGAAGTGGGCTTCGCGAACTTCTCAAAACAAAGTATGTCTCCCCGGCCCCGGCGATGTAATCCTGGCTGACCATAGTTGGATGCGCGGTCCACAAGGCAGTATCAGCAAAGTCACCATTACATAAAAAAGAATCAGACCCCGCAAAACATCGTTACCAATGGGATGGTCAAAATGGAGCAGATGATCGATAGGAAGGTGCACTGCATCATGGGGCGTGCGTCCTTGCCGTATTGGAGGCAGTACAGCGTGCCGTTGCTGCCCACGGGCATTGCCATCTCGAGTACGAGCGTCGTGATAAACATAGGCGTCATGCCCGGCCACACGCGGGCCACGGCAAGGCACGCCACCGGTACGATAACCAGGCGAAATGCCACGGCGACATAGGCGCGCCAGTTGGCGAGCATGTCGACTGGACGATACTTGGCAATGGACGACCCCATGAGCAGCAGCGCTGCCGGGGTGGTCATGGTGCCCACGATGGAAATCGAATCGCCCAGCACGCCCCAATCGGTCCATCCCGTCAGCACGATTACGAGCACAACAAGGCTCGCGATGAGACCGGGATTTTTGCAGCAAGCCGCAAGGTTTCGCAGCTGCTTCTTAAGGCCGCTTTGTGCGCCACTAAAGAGCATGACGCCAACGGTGAACATGAATATGTTGAGGGGGATAAGCGCAATCGATGCATAGAGCAGTGCCTGTTTGCCAAGCACCGCCTGAACAACCGGGAAACCGATAAAGCCGGCATTGCCAAAGAGCACGGCAAAGCGATACGAGCACTCGGTTCCCTTAGGCACACGAAGAGCAGCGGTAACGGCAAACGCAATAACGATTGCCACCATATACATGACGACAGCGAGGCCCATAAGCGAAAACGTATCGGCAGCGCTCGGCAGCTGCACATCGTCACCCAACGCCGACGAAAGCACCAAGCACGGCAACGCCACCTGCAGCAGCAAACGCGACAGCTCGCGCTCAAACTCGGCCTTCATAAATCCCAGCTTGGAGATGCACCACCCCAACAGGATCGGCAAAGAAACCGTCACCATCTGCAACGCCACGCTCGTAAAGCTCATCCATCCCCCTCTTAGTTATCCCACGAGGGCCGGGGTGGCCTGGTTAGGTTTGGGAAGTGGGCTTCGCGAACATCCCCAACCTAACCAGGCCACCCCGGCCCCCACAATGTATCATTGGCTGACCAAAGTTAAACGCACTGTTTCCAAAGCAGCATCAGCAAAGTCCCCATTACATTAAAAATAATCAGCCCCGCAGATCGAAACGGTCGAGAGGGCCGCCTCCGGGCGGGTGCCTTCCTCTGAGAAGTTCGCGAAGCCCACTTCTCAGAGGAAGGCACCCGCCCGGAGGCGGCCCCAGCGCGAGACCGTCCCGGATGCTATTCGTTGTCGCCGGCGGTCATCTGCGTTGCAGAGAGTGCGCCGTCGGCTGCGGTTGCGGCAGCGGCGTCGGGCCAGACCCAGTCGGTGAAGGCCGGGTGATCGTAGCCCTCGTCGCAGGCGAACTCAAAGGCCTCGGTGCGGAAAGCCTCCCACTCGTTGATCTGTTCGGCAAACTTATCGGCATCGACCATGCGCAGCACGTCGGCAGCCAGGGCCCAGCGGTCCATGTTGTTCAGGCGCAGCATGTCGAACGGTGTGGTCGTGGAGCCCTTCTCCTCGTAGCCGTGGACGCGGAAGGCGTCGTGGCCGGGGCGGTTCCAAATCAGGCGGCGGATCGTGCCGGCATAGGCGTGGAAAGCAAAGAGGACGGGCTTCTCGCCGCGGCCGAAGAGCTCAGCCCAACGCTCATCGCTGACGGCCTGGTCGTTTTCGCAGACGTTCTGGATCTTGAGCAGGTCGACCACGTTGACGAACCATACCTTGATGCCCAGCTCGCGCAGCATATCGGTTGCGGCAAGGGCCTCGAGAGTCGGCACGTCACCGCAGGTGGCAACGACGACGTCGGCCTCGGCGAGCGAGTCGGCGGTCGATGCCCACTTCCAGGTCGCAACGCCCTCAGCGAGCTCGGCCTTGGCCTCGTCGACCGTCTGGAAGGTCGGGGCGGGCTGCTTGCCGCAGAAGATGGCGTTGACGCAGTCGGTGGACTGGTAGACGCGCTCGGCCACGGCAAGGGCCATGTTGGCGTCGGCCGGATAGTAGGCGTTCACGATATGCGTATCGTTGGCCTTGTTGAGCAGCAGGTCGATAAAGCCGGGGTCCTGGTGCGAGAAGCCGTTGTGGTCCTGACGCCAGACGTGGCTCGACAGCAGGATGTTAAGACCACTGATGGGGGCACGCCACGGAATCTCGCGCTTGGTGGCCTCGAGCCACTTGCAGTGCTGGTTGACCATGGAATCGACCACATGGACAAAGCTCTCGTAGGAGCTCCACACGCCGGAGCGGCCGGTGAGCACGTAAGCCTCGAGGAAGCCCTCGCACTGGTGCTCGGACAGCTGCTCGACGACCTTGCCGGAACCAGCCAGCAGCTCGTCGTTGGCCTCGTCCTCGTAGAAGCCGGCGTCCCACTGCTTCTTGGTCACCTTGTAGGCAGCCTGTAGACGGTTGGACGCAGTCTCGTCGGGGCCGAAGATGCGGAAGTCGTCCATGTTCTTGGCCAGGACGTCGGCGGTGTACTCACCAAAGACGCGGGCGGCCTCGGTGGAGCCCCAGCCGTGACCCTTCTCGGCAACGGGAATCTCGTGGGCGTGGATGTCGGGCAGCTCAAGCTCGCGACGGACCTTACCGCCGTTTGCGTTGGGGTTGGCACCAATGCGCAGCTCGCCGGTCGGCATAAAGGCCGTCACCTCGGGGCGCACCTGGCCCTCAGGCGTAAAGAGCTCCTCGGGCTTGTAGGAACGCAGCCACTCGCGCAGCACGCGGAAGTGCTCGTGGGTGTCCTTGGCGCTCGCCAGCGGCACCTGGTGTGCACGCCAGGAGTCCTCGGTCTTCTTGCCGTCGATCTGCTTGGGGCAGGTCCAGCCCTTGGGCGTGCGGAACACGATCATGGGGTAGGCCGGACGGACGATGGTCTCGCCCGCGGTGGCCTGGGCCTGAGCGGTGGCTTTGATATCGCAGATCTCATCGAAGACCCGCTCAAATAGGGCGGCGAAACGCTCATGAATGCTCGCGTGGCTCTCGTCGTCAAAGCCGGCGACAAAGAAGTGCGGCTTGTAGCCCATGCCCTCAAAGAACTTGGTGAGCTCCTCGTCGGACACGCGGGCGAGGATGGTGGGATTGGCAATCTTGTAGCCGTTGAGGTGCAGAATCGGCAGGACGATACCGTCGGTTGCCGGGTTCACGAGCTTGTTGGACTGCCAAGAGGTAGCCAGCGGGCCGGTCTCGGACTCGCCGTCGCCCACCACGGCAACGGCCAGCAGGCTCGGGTTGTCCATAACGGCGCCGTAGGCGTGGCTGAGCGTATAGCCGAGCTCGCCGCCCTCGTGGATGGAACCGGGCGTCTCGGGCGCAAAGTGGCTCGGAATGCCACCGGGATAGGAGAACTGGCGGAAGAACTTCTGCAGGCCAGCCTCGTCATCGGTGATGTCGGGACGAATCTCGCGGTAGGTGCCGTCGAGCAGCGACTGGGCGGTGCCGGCGGGACCACCGTGACCAGGGCCCATTAGGAAGATGGCGTTCTGGTTGTGGTCGGCGATGAGGCGGTTGACGTGACCGAACAGGAAGTTGATGCCGGGCGTGGTACCCCAGTGGCCAACTAGGCGGTGCTTAACGTCGGGGCGGCCAAAGTCGCGCGTCTCGCCGGTCTTCTCGTCGACAAAGTCGGCACGCATCAGCGGGTTGGAGCGAAGGTAGATCTGGCCGACGGACAGATAGTTCGAGGCACGCCAATACAGATCGACACCCTCGAGCTCGGAAGCCGGAACCTCGTGTCCCAGTTTTTGCCACGGCGTTCCCAGTGTTTTAGCCATTGTTTATGTCCCTTCGCTGCGCGGTCGCCCTCCGATACGGCAACCTTTCGTTGGGACTAGTATATTTGCTAAAACGTTTTATCGTGGTGAAAAAACGTTTTATCATCGCTATCTATCATGCGGCTCGGCAAAACTGGACACTCACCTGCGGCATTGTCTGTCACAGGTGCTCCACAATCGATCTCTGCGAATTGGTAAACGTGTTTAGTTGTGTTTAGTAAGATTGAGCACGCTGCCCTTTACGATGAGCGCAGGCTCCAAAACGACCTCTTCGGCACGCCTGCCACCCTTACCGGCAAGGCGCTTGGACATGCAGCCAAAAGCGTGTTCGGCAAGCACGCCGGGGTCCTGCTCGATCGCGGTCAACGCCGGCTCAAAGAGAACGTCGGCTGCCGAGTTGTCATAGCTTACGACCGAGATATCGCCCGGAATACTCTTCCCCATCTCGTGCAGACGCTTGAGCAAGCCCAGCGCAATGTTGTCCGAGCTTGCGAACACAGCGGTGGCATCGGTCGCAAGCACCGCCTCCGAGGCCTCGTAGGCACTCGGAATGTAGTACTCGCTCTCAAACTCCAAGCGCGCATCGATGGGCAGCCCCACCTCGCGCAGTGCACGCTCGTAGCCGGCAAGACGTTTACGACCCGTATTGGAACGGCGCGCGTTAACAAGACAGGCAATGCGACGATGGCCCTGCTCAACCAGATAGCGCGTAGCCATATAGCCGCCCATCTCGTGGTCGAACATCACCTTGTCGCACTCGAGCCCCTCAATGGCGCGGTCGACCATCACGGCCGGGATGGGCAGATGGCTGACCTCTTCGCGCAGGGCACGGTCATCCGAGAACTCGTCGCCCACGACCAGAAATACACCATCGACGCCACGGGTCACCAGTTGGCGCAGGAGCTCCAGATCGTCCTCAGCGCTTCCGCCCGAGCTGGTAATAAAGAGCGCGTAGCCGTCCTCGCGGCAGCGCTTTTCCAGGCTGCCAGCGAGCGAGGCAAAAAATCGGCTCTCGATGTTGGGGACGATAAGGCCCAGCGTGCGCGACTCTCGCATGACCAGGCTGCGCGCGATCTGGTTGGGGACATAGTGGTTGCGTGCCGCGACTTCCTTGATGAGCTTGCGGTTTTCTTCCGAAATGCGACAGGGCCGATTGTTGAGCACCAGCGAGACCGACGAGGGGGAAAGCCCCACCTCCTGGGCGATCTGCTTGAGGGTGACTTTGTTGGCCATCTCGCTCCTTCCGGGTATACACGCAATCTCTTGAAAGTATAGCGACTGCCCCTTTACCTCGATGATAAACACTTTACCAATCCGGTAGACGGCTGTTTTATCGCCGCGATTGGTGCAAAGTAACCTGACCCCTTTGCACCATGTGGTGCATTGGGGTCAGGTTACTTTGCACCAAATCCATCCAGGTAGGGTATATTGCATTCGATTGATGAAAACGACCACCATAAGGCGGATATTCGTATGCACGAGAACGACTTTTTTAACGAAGACCTGCTCTGCGCGCTCGCCGGTGTTGCCGGCGAGGACAACGTACTCATGAGCGAGCCCATGCGCGATCACACCACGTTTAAGATCGGCGGTCCAGCAGACGTCTTTGTTACGCCCGATACCGAGCAGGGCCTTGTCGCCACGCTCGACACCTGCTATCGCTGCGACCTACCGCTCACTATCGTGGGCAACGGCTCCGACCTGCTCGTCGGCGACAAGGGCATCCGCGGCGTCGTCGTGGCACTGGGCGAAGGCCTCTCCGACATTACCGTCGACGGCACACATGTCACGGCCGCAGCAGGCGCGCTGCTCTCGAATGTTGCGACCGCGGCAGCCGAGGCCGGCCTCACCGGCATGGAGCCCATCTCGGGCATCCCCGGATCGGTCGGCGGCGCCTGCTACATGAACGCCGGCGCCTACGGTGCCTGCATGGCAGATGTGCTGGAGTCTGTGCGCGTCTACAAGCCCGCGCGCGTCCTCGACGACGGTACCCGCGGCAGCGGCAACATCATCGAGTTCGATGTCGATGAGCTCAACCTGGGCTATCGCAAAAGCCGCATCGCCGACGACGGCTTTATCGTACTCTCGGCAACCTTCAACCTCGCCCCGGGCAACGCCGCGATGATCAAGGCCGACATGGACGATTACCGCCAGCGCCGCGAGGACAAGCAGCCGCTCGACATGCCAAGCGCCGGTTCCACCTTCAAGCGCCCCGAGGGCTACTTTGCCGGCAAGCTCATCATGGACGCCGGTCTGCGCGGCCACGCTATCGGCGGCGCCCAGGTGAGCGAAAAGCACTGCGGCTTCATCGTCAACGCCGACCACGCCACCGCAGCCGACGTCGACGAACTCATCCGCCACATCCAAACAACCGTTAAGGACCAGTTCGACGTAGACCTAGAACCCGAAGTCCACCAAGTAGGCGAATTCCTCTAAAAAGAAGGCCCCGAAAGGGGCCTTCACCATATTTATTCAGCTAACCCAGTCCGTTGTGCAGCGTGTTGGACCCGAGAGGGCCGCGTGCCCGCCCGCAATATATTTGATTGATCGCGAGTTCCGCACGCAAAGAAGGCCACTTAATGTGGCCTTCGTCTTGCGCAGGACTGCCCGAGCAGGCAATCAAATATATTGCGGACGGGCACGCAGCCCAACCTACAGCTACGACAGCACCACACCGCCAAGCCAGCCCCAGCGCACGCCAGAGCCCGTACCATAGAAGCTAATAAACGAATCAAGCGACCTCGACGTAATGGGGCCCTCGTTACTCATAACGATGCCGCCGCCAATGTAGATACCCACGTGGCCATACAGCAGACCCGGCGTGCCGGTACCACTGTGCGACGAGTCGGCGACGATCATGCCCACCTGCAGTGCCGAGCGATCGGAGCTGTAGCACCAGGCGTTAAACATATCGCACGCGTTGCCACCAAAGTAGCCCACGCCGGCGTTGCGGAAGACGTTGGTCACCCACGCCGCGCACCAGTTCTGACCAGGCGAAGGCGTGGAGTAGCACGCGTTGACGACGGCCTGCTGCTTGCCCGAGCCGGCATTTTGCTGCGGAGTTCCGGGGGCATACGATCCACCGCCCGAGCTCGAACCACCCGAGCTGGAATTGTTCTTGTTCGCGGCGGCCGCGGCGGCAGCGGCAGCCTTCCTGGCAGCCTCCTCGGCCTGGGCGGCAGCGAGAATCTCGGAATCGCGCTGAGCCATGAGCTCCTTGACGTCGTCGGAAAGACCGCTCAGTACGGTCTGGACCTCTTGCTGCTTGGCCTGCATGTCCTGCATCTGAGCAGTCTGCTGGTCCTTGAGCTTCTCCAGGTCGGCCTTCTGCGACTCGAGCTCGGTCTTTTGCGCATCGAGCTCTTCTTGAATGGTCTGGATGTCCTCGATGGCATCGCGGTCGCTCTTGTTGATCTTCTCGACGTAGTGCGCGTTGGCAACGAGCTCCTCAAACGAACCAGAGGCCAGCAGCAGCGACAGAACGTTGGTGCCGCCCGACTTATAGCTGGCCGAAACGCGATCGGAAAGATCGCCGCGTTTCTTTTTGAGCTCGGCCTTCTTTTCGTCAATCTGCGTCTGCGTGTCGTCAATCTGGCCCTGCACGCCCTCGATATCGTTGAGGGTCTGGGCATTCTTGTTGGCCAGCGCAGCGTATTCATTTGCGATGCTGTCGAGTTGGGCCTGGACCTCATCGAGCTGGGCCTGGGCCGCATTGAGTTTGTCGGTGGTCTCCTTGGTGGCCTCGGCCGCATGGGCGCGGGTGGGCAGACCAAAAAGAACGGCCGCAGAAGCGGCGCCGAACAGGGCCTTAAGGGCGGTACGGCGCGAAAGCTCCTGGGAAAGGATGGAATCGCTGTTTGGTGACATATCTACTCCGTTACATGTTTATTTATATGTCGCTCAACGCATACATATTAGCGCACATCCGACGCGTCCCAACGATTTCCACGAACGGCAGCAAACCATATGGTCGGCGGTCAGCGGCTTACAAGCATATGTCAAAGAGATGGTACAGCGTGCGAACTCTATTATGAGTACGTTAACATAATCGTCTGCTTTTCCTGCCGCGCGCGTTTTGAGCGTCCCTACCTGCGCTATACTCCCCTCAGGAAGTGTTCCTGATTCGATAGGAGACTACATGTCCAAAGCACTCGACCCCAAAGACACCTGCGTCCTCGTTACCGGTGGCGCCGGCTTTATCGGCTCGCACACCGTCGTTCAGCTGCTCGAGGGCGGCTACCAGGTCGTCATCGTCGATGACCTCTCCAACTCCAGCGCTGTCGCTGTCGACCGCGTCAAGACCATCGTGGGCAAAGAGGCCGCCAAGAACCTCACCTTCTACGAGGCCAACGTGCTCGACCGCGAGGCCATGAACAAGATCTTCGATACCCATCAGATCGATCGCGTCATCCATTTTGCCGGCTTTAAGGCCGTCGGCGAGTCGGTGAGCAAGCCCGTCGAGTACTACCACAACAACATCGAGAACACCCTGGTGCTTGTCGACGTCATGCGCAACCATGGCTGCAAGTCCATCATCTTCTCGAGCTCCTCGACCGTCTACGGCGATCCGGATAACCCGCCCGTCACCGAGGAGGACCCCAAGAAGCCCGCGACCAACCCCTATGGTTGGACCAAGTGGATGATCGAGCAGATCCTTATGGACGTCCATACCGCCGATCCCGAGTGGGACGTCGTGCTGCTCCGTTACTTCAACCCCATCGGCGCCCATCCGTCGGGCTTGATCGGCGAGGACCCCAAGGGTATCCCCAACAACCTGGTGCCCTACGTTGCCCAGGTCGCCGTCGGTAAGCTCGAGGCCGTTCAGGTCTTTGGCAACGACTACCCCACCCCCGACGGCACCGGCGTGCGCGACTACATCCACGTGTGCGACCTGGCATCGGGCCACGTTGCCGCGCTTAACTGGATGAACGGCAAGACCGGCGTCGAGATCTTCAACCTGGGCACCGGCACCGGCACCTCGGTGCTCGAGGTCGTCGCCGCCTTCTCCAAGGCCTGCGGCAAGGAGCTGCCCTACGTGATTCGCGAGCGCCGCGCCGGCGACATCGCCGCCAACTGGTGCGATGCCTCCAAGGCCGAGCGCATGATGGGCTGGAAGGCCCAGTACGACATCGCGGACATGTGCCGCGATAGCTGGAACTGGCAGAGCCACAACCCCAACGGTTTCGCTGACGCCGAGTAGCCACTCCCCCGCGGTAGATTTTGAGCCCCGGTCTCACGTTGTGAGGTCGGGGCTTTTTTCATGGCATGTAACCATTCACCGAAAATCGGCTAACTTTTTTATCTTGCCTATACATGTTTAAACAACTTGTTTTACAATAGGCGTATTGAATTGGAAGCTCGGAGGCGGACTGCATGCTCATCGGCAGGCCGACCCCACAACAAGAAGGTTGGTGAGCGCATTCATGGAGCGTGCAAGCGGCGTCCTCATGCCCGTCTCATCTCTACCCGGCCCCTACGGAATCGGCGGTTTTGGCTGGAATGCCTATGACTTTGTCGACTTCCTCGCCTCGTGCAAACAACATTACTGGCAGATTCTGCCCCTCACGACGACCAGCTACGGCGATTCGCCCTACCAGTCGTTCTCAGCACGTGCGGGCAACCCCAACTTTATCGACTTCGCCGAACTCATCGAGGCGGGCTATCTGGAGCAGTGCGATATCGACGGCGTGTATCTGGGTTCCGACCCCAGCAACGTCGACTACGGCGCCATCTTTGGCGGTCGCCGTCAGATTCTCGACCGCGCCGCCGAGCGCTTTGCCGCCGACAAGCCAGCAGACTTCGACGACTTTGTCCAGGCCAACGAGGACTGGCTCATTCCCTACTGCGAGTTTATGACCGTCAAGGAGGAGTGCGGCCTTAAGGCATTCTGGGAATGGCCCGCGGAGCTCCGTACCCGCGGCGAGGCTTCCGCCAAGGTCTGCGCCGACCATCCTGCGCGTATGCTCTACCACCAGATGACGCAGTACTTCTTCGATCGCCAGTGGAGCCGTCTGAAGGCCTACGCCAACGAGCGTGACATCCTCATCATCGGCGACCTACCCATCTACGTCTCGCGCGACTCCGTCGAGATGTGGGCCACGCCCGAGCTCTTTAAGATCGACGCCGCCGGCAATCCCGTCAGCGTCGCCGGCACGCCGCCCGATCAGTTCTCGGCCACCGGCCAGTACTGGGGCAACCCCATCTACGACTGGGACGCCATGGAGGCGGATGGCTTCTCCTGGTGGGAGGGCCGCATCCGCGCCGCGCTCGACATGTACGACATCATCCGCCTGGACCACTTCCGCGGCTTCGAGGCCTTTTGGGAGGTGCCGTTCTCCTCGCCCGATTCTTCCTACGGCTCGTGGACGCAGGGCCCCGGCCTCCAGCTCTTCAAGGCACTCGAGGAAAAGCTCGGCACGCTGCCCATCATCGCCGAAGACCTGGGCTTCCTCACCCCCGGCGTTATCGAGATGCGCGACACCACGGGCTTCCCCGGCATGAAGATCCTGCAGTTTGCCTTTGAGGGCACCAACTCGTACTACCTGCCGCACAACTACATTGCCAACACCGTCGCCTATGTGGGCACGCATGACAACGAGACGGCTCGCGGCTGGTTTGAGGGAACGGCCACCCCGCGCCAGCGCGAGCAGGCGGCTCTGTACACCCACCAGCAGGCAGGCGAGTCCATGGCCGACGCGCTCAACCGCACCATCGCCGCCAGCGTAAGCGACACCTGCATCTACACCATGCAGGACCTGCTCAACCTGGGCAACGAGGCACGCATCAACACTCCCGCAACCCTGGGCGGCAACTGGACCTGGCGCATGCTCGATGGCGCCATCACCCGCGAGCTCGAGCACAAGCTCACCGACTGGACCGAAACCTACTTCCGTATCCCGTCGGAAGCCGAAATCGAGCTTCCCCAATAGGAGCCACCGCGTCCGACCCCACCCCATCGTGCGGACGCGTTTGCTTTCCCCGCGCGAGGCAACCCCAACCCCCTCGCGCGAGCTTCTTTTGTATTTCTGACATGTAGTCAACCCATCACAGGAGGAAACATGCCTCGTATCAATCTCGCGGATCTCGCCGAGCGGTCCTTTGGCACCTCGCTTGAGCAACTCGACGACCGTCGCATTTACAAGCTGCTGGTCAAGCTCGTGCAGGAGCGCTCCACCGCCTGCCCGCTCAACAATGGCAAGAAAAAGCTCTATTACATCTCTGCCGAGTTTTTGATTGGCAAGCTGCTCATCAACAACATGATCGACCTCGGTATCTATGACGAGGTCAAGGACCAGCTCACTGCCGCAGGTCACGACCTCAACAAGATCGAGGAGTTTGAGGTCGAGCCTTCGCTGGGCAACGGCGGCCTGGGCCGTCTGGCTGCGTGCTTCCTGGATTCCATCGCCACGCTGGGCCTGACCGGCGACGGCGTGGGCCTCAACTACCATTACGGTCTGTTCCGTCAGCGCTTTGTCGACAACCAGCAGAAGGCCGTCCCCGACGAGTGGCTTGGCGAGCAGGACATTCTGATTGATGACGACCGCTCCTACACCGTCGAGTTCGGCGATTTTGCCGTTACCTCCAAGCTCGTCAACATCGATGTGCCCGGCTACGGCCAGCCCACCAAGAACCGCCTGCGCCTGTTCGATCTGGCAAGCGTCGACGACGGTCTGGTCCCCGGCAGCTCCATCGACTTCGACAAGACCGAGATCGCCAAGAACCTCACCCTGTTCCTGTACCCCGACGATTCCGACGAGCAGGGCCGCCTGCTTCGCATCTATCAGGAGTACTTCATGGTGAGCAATGCCGCCCAGCTCCTGATCGACGAGGCCGTCGAGCGCGGCAGCAACCTGCACGATCTGGCCGACTATGCTGTCGTCCAGATCAACGACACGCACCCCACCATGGTCATCCCCGAGCTCATCCGTCTGCTCACCACCGAGCACGACATTGAGTTTGACGAGGCCGTTGCCATCGTGCGCTCCATGGTCGCCTACACCAACCACACGATTCTTGCCGAGGCGCTCGAGAAGTGGCCGCTCGCCAGCCTGCAGAAGGTCTCCCCTGCCATCGCCGACATCATCGTCAAGCTCGACGAGGTCGCCAAGGCCGAGCACGACGACCCGCGCGTCGCCATCATCGACGAGCACGAGACCGTCCACATGGCCCACATGGACATCCACTTTGGCTTCTCCATCAACGGCGTCGCCGCGCTGCACACCAAGATCCTGGAGGACACCGAGCTTCATCCGTTCTACGAGATCTACCCCGAGAAGTTCTCAAATAAGACCAACGGCATCACCTTCCGCCGCTGGATTCATGGTGCCAACCCCGCGCTCGCCAGCCTGCTCGACGACGTGATCGGCACCGATTGGCGCAGCACCGGCAATCTGAGCAAGCTCGCCGAGTTCGCCGACGACAAGGACGTTCTTGAGCGCCTGGCCGCCACCAAGGTCGAGGCCAAGGCCATCATGCGCCAGTTTATGGCGCTCGAGCAGGGCGTGACCATTCCCTCCAACGCCATCATCGACGTTCAGGTCAAGCGCATCCACGAGTACAAGCGCCAGCAGATGCTTGCGCTCTACATCATCTGGAAGTATCTCGACATCAAGAACGGCAACAAGCCCGAGCACCCCGTCACCATCATCTTTGGCGGCAAGGCGGCCCCTGCCTACACCATCGCCCAGGACATCATCCACCTGATCCTGACGCTGTCCCAGTGGATTGCCAACGACCCCGACGTGGCCCCCTACCTGCAGGTTGTCATGATCGAGAACTACAACGTCACCGCTGCCGAGCGCGTGATCCCCGCCGCTGACATCTCCGAGCAGATCAGCCTGGCCTCCAAGGAGGCGAGTGGCACCTCCAACATGAAGTTCATGCTCAACGGCGCCCTGACCCTGTGCACGCTCGACGGCGCCAATGTGGAGATCGCCGAGCTCGTCGGCGACGAGAACATCTACACCTTTGGCGCCTCGTCCAAGCAGGTCGAGCAGCTCTACGCCGACGGCACCTACAATGCCGGCGCGCTCTACCGCAAGCCCGGCATCAAGCTGCTGGTGGACTTTATCACCAACCCCGCCTTTATGGCGACCGGCAACGCCGAGCGCCTGCAGCGCCTGCACGACGACATCAAGGGCAAGGACTGGTTTATGGCCCTGCTCGACATCGAGGAGTACATCCAGACCAAGGAGCGCGTGCTGGCCGACTACGAGGACCAGGACGCCTGGATGCGCAAGGCGCTCATCAATATCGCCAACGCCGGCACCTTCTCGTCCGACCGTACCATCTCGCAGTACAACGACGAGATCTGGCACCTGGACTAACCCATTCCCTACACCCATCCTCTTGATGCGGGGTCGCGGAAACGTGGCCCCGCCTTTTTATGTCGACAGACCGGATGCGAGATGGTTCCACACGAATTGTCTCAACCTGTAACAACTACTCGGTCAAAATGTCTCCACCTGTTACAGAGCAAGACAAATCGAAAATCTGCCGAACCATCTTAATCTGTAACAGTAAGACCTGAATTAATCCCCTAGATGTTATAGAACGAGACAGACGAAATCAGTCCTACCGAAGCATCTCAATCTGTAACATTTGGCCATCGAAATCGGTCCTTAGTGTTACAGATTGAGACAAACAAGCAGACGAGCGAACGAAGACGCTCTAGATAGTCAGTACGCTCGACCCATGTCCACGTACCGCCTAGTCGGCAAAGAGGTGCGAGGTAAGATGCCAGCCTTTGCAGTAGGGACACCGGTGTTACAGCCCCAGCAACGCACACGCACCGTACGCTAAGGCGCCAGCCACAAGAGCCATTACCACCCCAAAGGCAACCTTGAGCGCACCGCTAACGAATCCGCCTCTTCTGGCTGCGCGACTATGGGCGTTATCTCTATCCACTTCCCCGCCCTCGACGAACGCCTTAATTTCCGCATACGTCATCAAATCGTTATCGTGCTTCATGCGGTCGACCTTCAAGAGCAACACCATGGCCGGAACATACATCACTGCAAGCACGACAAAACACCACACTAAATCGAGCCTGAGCCTGAATACGCAGGCGGCAAACACCGCTACACCCGCCAATGCCAGAATCAGACCCGCCCAGGCGTAACGCATCATGCGGCGGGCGTCTTCGTTGATAATCTTTGTCATAGCTTCCATATCCCCTTTGATTAGAGAGTCAATGGACACCTCAAACAAATTGCTCAACAAAAGTAGATTCTGCACATCGGGATAGGTTTTATCCGTTTCCCAGTTAGACACAGTTTGACGCGACACAAAAATCGCCGCCGCTAAGTCTTCCTGAGAGAGTCCCTTTTCCGTGCGGTACCGCCTGATCTGTTGCGCAAGTTCCATAAGTGCCCCTCCAACGATTCAAAGGTTGCCATGGCTATGCAAACCGTACCACCAAACGTGTTTTACAATGCCCCTTCACACGCCAAATGACATCGCCAAAACTCTTTTACATAGCATCTGACCAGCTATTCTTCTTCCAGGAGCCGCAACGTCACCGTAAAGCTGCCATCAACCCAATCCGATGGGCCATCAATCGAAGTGCAGTCATGGTCAAAGGAGTACACCTCGCCGGCTCTCAGCGAAAACCCCTTCCAGCCGTTATCGAAACCGTACCCATGGCCCAAATCCGCGGCACGCTTGACCCCCACAACTTGACTCCCATCCTCACGGTCACCCTCGCAGCCCCTTACTTCGAGAAGTTCAGCATGTCCATTCTTGGATTTGTCTCTTTCACGTACCTTATCCCGATCTCGCTTTTGGCAATCGGAGCAGGCGTTCTGGCCGTCAGGAGCAAATGGGGCCCAGGTCTTCTCAATGTCGGCAAGAAGGTGTTTGCTCTCTCACTCATCCCCGCGTTCATCATCCCTACGAGCGTCCACTTCACCAAGATGATCGACGACAACCACCACGCCATTACCGTCGCTGAAGATGAAGCTCGTGCACAGTTCGAGGCAGAAGAAGCTGCTGCCGAGGAGGCCGCAAAGGCGGCAGAAGAGGATGTGCGAGAACAACCCGGTGACGCAAGCTGGCTGGACAACCTACCGAATCCCCTTGACCTGATCCCGAGCGCCGTAGATAACATCTCCAACGGAGCTCAGGACACCAGCAACAGCTTCGGCGAGTAAGTAAACGGCCTAGTTGACGACGTTGCGGTCATGCTTGTCACCGCATGCGGAGTTCCGGTCGTAACACTTCCCGTATCTATCTGACTGGTCAACCTCATCCCCGGAACGAATTACTCCGCTCCGTTTAAAAATGGTTGATCCCAAGGCTGCCTACGACGACACAAAGCAGCGCATTGCCGACCGAGACGCAAGGCACAAGGCCGAGCAAAGCCCTGAGGCCGTCAACTAACTTTGACAGCACATGCCCCATCACAATGAGGTCGTGGGCGCACTGGCTGCGGCCTCGTTTGTTTCAATATGAACCGTAGATCGATCCGGGTGGCTTTAGATCTTTATTGCTCGATCCATTTGTGATCCAATTGGCTCAGCACATTACATTTTGCTAGCTTGGAGATACAGATGACTAAACCTCAATACGAACAGCTTCAGTTCCACATCAGCGACCTCGACCGCATCAAGATCCCCACGTTCCAGCGCGGCATCGTTTGGAATGCCAAGGCCCAACAGGACTTTATCCAGACGCTTAGCAAGGGCCTACCGTTTGGAACGATCCTCGTACATCCCAGCACCAGCGACGTCGATTCCGAACTACAGCTTCTTGACGGCCAGCAGCGCCTTTCGACCTTAAAGAAATACAAAGAAGACAGCCTTAGGTATTGGAAGCCTCTCAACAGGGCGACTTTCGATGAGTACTACAACACCGCCCTCGACCTCTTCAAAGATTCCCAGCAGTTCAAAGCGCTGCATGATCCAGAGAGCTACGACAAAGACGCCACCCACAACGAAAAACAATTCGAGGATCTCATCAAGGACAAAGAAGCTCGACAGAAGTGGGTCAACTCCCTTGCACGAGAAAGCCAGCGCAACGGCGTTTGCGATGTGTTCAACGACATCGACAAGCAGCTCAAAGAGTTTGTCGACCTCGACGACCTTATCGTCTACGCGTTAAAGTTCACGGGCGATGAACAGCTACTTCCCACGGTGTTCGAAAACCTCAACAAGGGCGGCGTGCCCCTTTCCAAATACGAGATCTTCAGTGCTGCATGGGCACACACCGAAATCAAGCTCGCCGAAGCAGGGGCATCCAAGCTTCAGGATCGAATCCTGTTGAAAGTTCAGGAGTACTACAACGAACTTGCCGACAACGCTGAGTTCGAATTGCTCGATTATTCCGCAGACGAACTTAACCAGAAACGGACCATCACGTTGGCCGAGTTGGGCCGAGCAGTCGGTTCGTATATCCAAGAAGCGCTGCCTGCACTGGCAGCCGGATCTGACAAGACCGCGAATGAGCTTGGATTTGGCGTACTTGCAATCGCAGCCGATGTCGACAACAGGCAACTCAATTCTCTCGTGGATCGAATCGACTACATCAAAAAGAACCTCGAACTTATCCTCACTCAGATCGATCGCATCTGCGTGAGCCTGCAGAAGACCTTCGACAAACTGCTCACCGTTATTAAATCATCCAAAACGGGCCAGTATGCCACCGGCATCACGACGTCATTTAAGACCCTCTCGTACTTTGCCGACCTCTGGAACAAGGAAACGGATGCGGAGTTCTCAGCTATCCTCAAAAACATTCCCGCAGCTTATGTTTACGATTTCCTCACTAATAGCTGGGGCTCTCATGGTGACCAACGCCTCTTCGAATATTATCCTGACGGACATCGTACCTACGCCATGCCCATCAGCTCGGATCAGTTCATGGATGCGTACACCCAATGGCTCGGCGACGCGACGCCAGGAATAAACTTCTCCAAAGATGTCAAAGCGCTGGTGACCATCCACGCCAATTTGACATACCTTGCTCACACGATCCCCGCTGGCATCAATTTCGAGCTCGAGCATATCACCGCAAAAAAGATCATCACCGATTCGTCCGTTGCCAAAAATATCCTCGGCGGCAATATCGGAAACTGCATGTACCTGCCGAAGCCCGACAACAACAAGAAAAAGTACAAGAATCTCTACGAGGTGAACACCCATGGAAAATACGACTGGCTCATTGACAATTCCGAGTACCCCACGCGCGAGGAACTCGATTCGATCGTGGATGCCATCGATGCAAAGCAACCCGATGAGGCAAATACCCATATCCTGCATCGCGCAGAGATGGTTGGCAGGAGTCTTGCCAGGCACCTTCTCCACACCGGCCCCTGTTAGGCATCACCTAAATCGGTTGTGAGGTAGTGATACAGGCTCGACTCCACAGGGACGTCGAGCCTGTATCCGATTGCGACGGCAGAGTCACCGGTCTCGGCCATCGCAATCTGCTCGTACTCCCCCCGTCGGTTCCATCTCGCCCAGGAAATAGAACTCCTTACCAGCGGTCTTGTCGTCTTTGTGCTTACGGACGAACAGATGCCACTTCGCCCTCGACATCACGAACCGCGTATTTCTCAAGCAGCTCTGCAATTATCCCCGAGGGTTCATGAGTTTGTTCGGGTACAGGATACTCGTCCGACATGATGCACGAACAATACTTGCCATCTGCCCCTATCCAAATCAGCCATGAAGCTTCGGTTCGCGCATCGAGGTGTCGCAGCCGCTCGTCTGCCAGCCTGTTGCCATCCCTTTGGAGAGTGACGCACCAGACGGGATGCAGGTCTCTCTCGTCAAGCGCTCCATAGAGCTTGTCTTTGCTGGCAAGCAAAGCCTGGTAATGCTTCTTGTAAGGCTCACCATACTCAATATCTTCAAAAGTAGCCATGCCTTTTGCATCAAAGTAGCGTGCGCCATCAGTGCGTGCTACCCCACACAAATCCATTGCAAGCTTTGAGGGGAATCGGTACCAGTAGTCTCCAACGTCAGTAAGACTGTCAACACCGCTCCCTGACAGAGGAGAAGCCTCCACATGGACATCAGCGATCTTGGCCCACTCGTGGTCTTCGTCATATTCCCTGATCCAGGAAGCTGATAGGTATTCGACCGGCGAGATATAAGTCGCTTCGCATGCAATACCCGTTGCGAATGCGGAGGTATGGTCGTAGCCTGCTATCGCCACGGTCCCGAATTCAGAGAGCTTGGAAAACTCGTCAGAAGTCATAGCTCCAGCGTAGATCCAAGCGCGGGCTTGCTTGCCGCAGACGCCCCAGTCACTTGCGTATAGCGCAAGAGGAACAGCGGGCCCATCAATCGAAAGATCGACGTTTGGCACATGCCCGATGAGTGAAATCAGGGCCTCGGCGTTGCCCGCCCTGATCCAATCGTTAAGCTCTTGTTCCGAGCATAGCCGATCGCCGTCCTCGCATGTGAATTCGGGTGGGAAAACCGGTATGATGCCATCCCGTTCGGCTGCCAGTCCGTTCACGGTCGCCTCGAAGAGGGGGCTTTGATAGCTGAGCAGATCGGAGTAGTCGTGGACAAGCCCATAAGATTCGTTGGTGTTGCCGTTCTGCCGTGCGCTCCTATACACGGGCACCCTGTCTGCCATGAAGCCGCAGATTTCGGCTCTTGCACACCAGACATACTTCTCAGCGACGGTCATAACCTTGCTCTTAGAACCATGGTCGGCGCTTCCGAACGCACCCGATATCTTATAGTCGACGCCTCCATAGCGATAGCCTTTGTCATCAAGGGGGCCAACGAAAAACTCCGTCTCATATCCGTGGTCAACAAGATATTGATATGTGGCGGAAATAGCCCAACCTTCAAACTTAGGTGCGTCGATTCCTGCCGCAGCAGCAGACCTCTCAATGATTTGCAGAACATCGCCAGATTCATGGTCGCCGTTGCCACGGAAACGGGGAATGCCAAACACGCTTTCGAGCTTGTCTACGAGCACATAGCGGGCCAGGTCATAGTGGATGGTTTCGTATCCGCCCATTCTTTCCGACTCAGCAGCTTCAGCGTAAATGGGCAGCGCAACCATCTCGTCTTCAACCGCGTAAGGTGGCCTGCTTAGCTCGATGTCTTTCTGGCCGACAAGATCCATCTCGCCGCAATGTTCAACAAGCATCCTTCCGTAATGTCGCAGCACGGCATCCCTGTTTCCTGGTCTGCCGGGACTCTTAAACAAGGCCTCAAGAACAATATTTGCACAGCGTTTCTTAACGGTCGTGTCTGCTTCCCCCTGGCAGACGACCTCCCCTGCGATGGCAAACATGTCCTCGCGGACTTGGGGATCATCGCAATTAGCAAACCGAGCAAACAGCTCGACATATTCGCTGGGATTGGCCATTGCCCATTGCACCAGCTCGTTTCTGCAGTGTCGCCGACGCAGGTTGCTGACTGCCGTCAGGCACCAGGCCAAAAGGAGCGGCATTTGACTCCAACGGTCGTCTTTATGCAGCCGAGGCAGGTGTCGCACCGCATCTCGTTCGTAGTACATGGACAGCCCGTAGCCGCTCGACATCTCCTTTGGTATCGACCACATCCGATCTCTCTCGATTGGCGTTGGGAACGTTCTCATGTACTCATCGAACATCAGAGGCCCAAGGGGATGATCCCGCTCGCATGCCACTCGAACAATTATGCCGTTGACGATCTCAGCGAATGACTCTCTGTCCTCTGCCATCTCGTCAAGTACCCACTGTTTGAATTTGCCGACAGTGTCCTTATCCGCACTTGCCAGCGCATCTATGGTCACATGGCGGGCACCGTCAGCCCCCAAAGCACTGAGAAGAACCTCGTTCTCAAGAGGCAGGATACCGTTCTTTTCGACCAGCAAGATCGCATACATGAGGGCGGCATTTCTATGCTTCGAGAGGAGTTCTACGGCTCTTCCGCCATCGGCCTCCATGAGTATTACTGCCATGAAATAGTCCCACAGATGCCGTGAGCCGAGCTGGTATGAGAATGTTGCAGGAGACACGCTTGTGGGACCAGGCTGTCGTATGGTGACGAGGATGCCATACGTCTCGAGAAAGTCAAGCATCGAACCGATGTCCTCACGTCGAATGCCAGCCATCTCTAACAGGGTTCCAATAGCCGTTCGATCCCGTGGGTTGTCGTCCTTCAAGAACGAGTTCGCAAGCACGTCGAGCGTGGTCCAGACTGGTCTATCGTGGATGCCGTTTGGCTTCACGTTGCGTGCGGCATACTCTTCATCGAGCCTATCGACCTCGGCCTTGACGAGTGAGGTCAGGCAGGTCGATACCTCCTTGTCGATTCGTCTTCCGCCATAGGCGGTGCAGAACATTCGCAGTTCCATGGGCTTTTTGAGTAGCCACTTATATCGGGTGTTGCCAGCCAGGTCTATCGAGTAGTGCTCGATATAGCGGTCGAAGATCTTCCACGCTGGAACATCGCCATTCTTATCGATGCAGTACCAGCAATCCCACAGGTCATCGGCACCACTACGTTCGACACCGTGGGGGCGCGTGGAATATACAAATCTAATTCTCGGATACTCCTTTGTAATTGCGTTACCTTGCCTTATGAGTGACGTCCACCGTGTAGCAGGCTGTCTTTCATCCAGTCCATCAACAAAGATCGCAACCTTTGCTCTGACGGCAATGTCATCTTCACATGTGTCGTACATGGCGGCGGATGCGCTCAATGCTTGCCATAACTGAGCTTCCGTCCAACCGGTAAGACCGAGGGCATTTGTGATTATCTGTCTCCATCCGTCTTGTTCGCCGATATCTCCGGCCCTCAAAAGAATGGGCAAATGCTTTCTCTCGTTAAGGTATCCAGCTGCCTCGCTTGCAAGCCCACAAGTCTTGCCGGTTCCCTGCTCGCCTACAACAAGGCAGTGAGGAGCGCTAAAAGCAGTGTGCATTGACCTGCGAATCTCATATTCTCCAGGCAGCTCCCTGAACTTTTCGATTAGCCTAATCAGCTCGTCCGCATGAGCGGTAAGCTTGTATTTATCCTTCAAGTCTTGAATGTCGGACTCGAACCCTTCGATTGCGCCGTAATCGACAGAGATGCTTTCGACATCGATCAGCCTGTGCGGCTCTGAAATGAGCATGAGACGCCATTGGGATAGGGCGTCAGCATACGTAAGAATGGCATCGTGGCAACGAGTGGTAGAAGCTTTAAGTTCATCCGATATCTTGTCTCCAACGCCAATAAAAGAGCTGGTAACGTATGCAAGATTATGGCAGACATCAAGGCAGGTATCGATGTCCTTGATAGTGAGTCTTCTGCTTTCGATCGTGCCAAAGAAGTTGTCAAGAAAAGCGGCAAGGTCGCCATCGTCGGTTATCTCGGGCACGTATCGGTCATGAAAACTTTGGATCGCCTCGCTCATGGCTAGCTTAACGACATCGGGGTTAACAGCAGACTTTTCAAACCAGAACCGCAGTCGTCCATCATTTGCAGGTTCTTGCAGGAGGTTTTCAATATGGTGCTCGTCCCAGAGCAGGAACTTGACCTTGGGATAATCCTTAGCGATCTTGTCCTCAAACGACTTCCATGAAGCTTCTTCTCCGGGTACAGTGAGCTTACCCTTTCCAACATGCACGGATGTAAGGTTGTGCGGTATGCAGATGATGTATGTGGTCAAGGTCGGTCGAAGGCCCACTGCCGTTCCGATTGAACTTCTAATCTGTCCGTATTGGGACGAAGTAATGGTATTCGGAAACCACTTTGCCTGAATGCCGATGTATTGGTTATCGTTGTGGTTGTGCCAATAGGCCTCAATGCCTCCGTCACCACCGGCACCTCTGATGTCTCGATAATCCCAACAGCTATCAAAGCCCCTTGTCGTCGTACCCCAAGTTTCGAAGAGCTGACAGCACAGCTCCTCGAAAGCGTCCTGGTCGCTTAAGCTCTGATTGTTGAATTTATCGAATATTCCCAAGATAGGGCCCCTTGTCTAGTCTAATAATATCCTCTGCTTTGCTTGTCAAGTGCGCGCTTAGGAAGCGTCGGCATAAAGTTGATGTTGGTCATCCCGGTCAATCCCGGTACACGCTGGACTCGTAGCGGATGTCGGCTCTCAAGCCGACGACGGACGCGCTGGTCGGGTACTCCCATCCCTTTCCCCGGATTCTACCACCCTCGCAGCCTTCATCCGCGCCGACTTCGCCACCCTGTCCTCCCTCGCCGCGCGCCTGCGCTCGGACATCGCTGTGTTTGCTAACGTCGTGATTGCGGGAGGCTGAATTCTCCCGACGCTAACACTCGTAACCATCCATGCCAATTTGACATATCTCGCAACGGCGATTCCGGTGCATATCAACTACGAGCTTGAGCACATCAAGGCATCGCCTAAATCAGCTGTGAGGCAGTGATGCAGGTCCGACTCCACAGGGACGTCGAGCCTGTATCCGATTGCGACGGCAGAGTCACCGGTCTCGGCCATCGCAATCTGCTCGTACTCCCCCCGTCGGTTCTATCTCGCCCAGGAAATAGAACTCCTTACCAGCGGTCTTGTCGTCTTTGTTCTTACGGACGAACAGGTAGATCTTCATATCGTTTTCGGACCATGAGCGCAGACGTTTTACGTCAGCGCTCTCGAGGTTGCGGCGGCTCTTGGACAAAGCGATCAGCTTGCTCGGAAACACGAAGTGGTCCTCGTACTGGATCGAAGCGGCGATGGAAGGATCCTCGTCGTAGTTGATGAGCACCGGGAACGTCTTGGTAGCCTCATCGTACTTGTAGCCACCGATGTTCTGGCCGTTGATGTTCTTGTCCCAATTCAAGAGTTTGCAAACGTTCTCGTAGGCGTAAGGCTGTTTTACCACGAACGCCATCTCCCAGGCCGCGGCGTACGCGTCCTCCCCGAGGGCGAGGAACGCGACATATGACCTGCGGGCGGAGCGGCGCGTGGCCCCGCCTTTTTATGTCGACAGACCGGATGCGAGATGGTTCCCGTCGAATTGTCTCAACCTGTAACAACTACTCGGCTAAAACGTCTCCACCTGTTACAGAACAAGACGAATCGATGCGTTGCGCCGAATCATCTCAATCTGTAACAGTAAGACCTGAATTAATCCTCTAGATGTTATAGAACGAGACAAACGGAATCAGTCCTACCGGAATATCTCAATCTGTAACACGTAGCCATCGAAATCAGTCCTTACTGTTACAGAACGAGACAAACCGTCAGACCTCCCCAACACAAAGAAAGGCTCCCCTCTCGTCCAGTGGACGGGAGGGGAGCCTTATATGTGACCGCGGCAAAAGGATGGCAATACCGCAGTCGCCCAAAAGGAGGGCCTGGTTGTACCGGGCCTAGATAAGGTTCTTGCCAGAGACCTTATCGAAGAGGTGGGTCGCGTTCTTCTCGAACTTGAACCAGATGGGGTCGCCAGCCTTGAGCGCGCCCTTGGCCTCGAGGTCGACGACAGGGATGATCAGGACAAACTGGCCGTCGGGAGCGGTCACGTGGACATGCTCGGTCGAACCCATGAGCTCGGTCACCTCGACGGTACCCTGGAGCGCGCCCTCCTCGCCCTTGTCGGCAAGCAGAATCTGCTCGGGGCGCACGCCGGCCGTGATCTCCTTCACGTCGCCGCCATCCCAGTTGAGAGCAAGCTGAGCGCAGGTCTCGGGAGCGAGCGCCACGCTCATATCCTCGGTCTTAACGGTAAAGCCGTTGCCCGCGCGCACCAGCTGGGCATCGAAGAAGTTCATCTGCGGCACGCCGATAAAGCCGGCGACGAAGATGTTCGCGGGGTGGTTGAAGACCTCCTGCGGCGTGGCGATCTGCTGAACGACGCCATCCTTCATGACCACGATGCGGTCACCGAGGGTCATGGCCTCGGTCTGGTCGTGGGTGACATAGATGAACGTGCCCTTAATCTCGTGACGCAGCTTGATGAGCTCGGCGCGCATCTGGTTACGGAGCTTGGCGTCCAGGTTGGACAGCGGCTCGTCCATCAGGAAGACCTTGGGGTCACGCACGATGGCGCGGCCGATAGCGACACGCTGACGCTGGCCGCCCGAAAGCGCCTTGGGCTTACGGTCGAGATACTCGGTAATGCCCAGGATCTCGGCAGCGGAGCGAACCTTGCGGTCGATCTCGTCTTTGGGGACCTTCTTGAGCTCGAGCGTAAACGCCATGTTCTCGTACACCGTCATGTTGGGGTACAGAGCGTAGCTCTGGAACACCATGGCGATGTCGCGGTCCTTGGGAGCGACGTCGTTGACGCGCTTGCCGTCGATGAGCACGTCACCCGAGGTGATGTCCTCCAGGCCGGCGACCATGCGCATCGTCGTGGACTTACCGCAGCCAGAGGGGCCAACGAGGACGATAAACTCCTGGTCGTGGACGGTGAGGTTGAAGTCCTCTACTGCGAGCACGCCATCCTCGGTAACCTTGAGGTTGTGCTTCTTCTCCACGGTCTTCTTTTTGCCAAAGAAGCCCTTCTTTTTGGACTCGTTGTTGGGATACACCTTCTGAACATGTTTGAGAACGATCTCGGCCATGTCTTTACCTTTCGATATGCGGCGCCACGCTGAGGGGCGCCACAGAAACTTGCAAAACAGTTACGGCATCAGCCCTTGACGGCACCTGCCACCACACCGTCGATGATGTACTTCTGGCAGAAGATGTACATGATGACGATGGGGATAACGACCATCATGATGCAGGCCATCATGGGGCCGAGCTCGACGTGGCCATAGCCGCCGCGGAAGTACTGGATCAAAATAGGAATGGTCTTGTACTTGGTGGAGTCGAGCGTAAGGTAGGGCAGCAGGTAGTCGTTCCAGACCCACATGGTCTCGAGAATGCCGACCGAAAGATAGGTGGGCTTCATGATGGGAAGGACGATCTTAAAGAACACCTGGACCGGGTTGCAGCCGTCAATCATGGCAGCCTCCTCGATCTCGAGCGGGATGTTCTTTACAAAGCCGGCGAACATAAAGACCGCCAGGCCCGCGCCAAAGCCCAGATAGATAAAGCAGATGTTGAACGGCGTGTTAAAGCCAATGCGGTCCGCCAAATTGGACAGCGTGAACATGAGCATCTGGAAGGGCACGACCATCGAGAACACGAACAGGTAATAGAAGAAGTTCGAGATCTTGTTGTTGACGCGCACCACGTACCAAGCGCACATGGAGCAGCACACCAAGATCAGCACGACCGACGTGACCGTAATGATGAGCGAGTACATAAATGCCGAGGCAAATCCCTGCTCGTTAAGGGCGTGCACGTAGTTTGCGAGGCCGTTGAACGTCTCGGGCGTGAGCAGATCGAACGCCGTGGTGGTGCTGATTGCGGTCGCTTTCTTAAAGGAATTGAGCGCAATCATGAACACGGGGTAGATCCACGCGAGCGACAGGATCGTAAAGAAAATCGAGAGCGCGCGGTTGATAGCCTTATCGCGTTTCATTACTGCTGCACCTCCTTGGACCTCGTGGCCTTAAGCTGAATCATAGAGATAGCGACGACCAGGATGCAGAAGATAACTGCCTTGGCCTGACCGATGCCCTGCCATGCGATGCCAGCACGCGAATAGAACGTGTTGTAGATGTTCAGGGCGAGCATCTCGGTGGAGTGCGCGGGGGCGCCGCCGGTAAGGGCGAGGTTCTGGTCGAACAGCTTAAAGCCGTTGGTGATGGACAGGAACAGGCAGATGGTGATCGTCGGCATCAGATTGGGAATCTTAACCTTCCAAAACGTCTGCCATGCCGTAGCACCGTCGACCTTGGCGGCCTCGATGTAGTCGGACGGAATGGACTGCAGACCAGCGATGTAGATGATCATCATGTAACCGACCTGCTGCCACAGGGTCAGGATGATAAGGCCCCAGAAGCCAGCAGCAGAGTTAAGGGCAATGAGCTGGGCGCCCACGTTGGAGAGCAGGCAGTTGATCAGAATCTGCCAAATGTAGCCCAGCACGATGCCGCCGATCAGGTTAGGCATAAAGAAGATCGTACGGAAGATGTTGGTGCCCTTGAGCGCCTTGCGGGTGAGCGCCTGCGCGATGGCGAGGGCAATCACGTTGATGAGCACCGTCGACAAGAAGGCAAACGCCACGGTAAAGAAGAACGACGTGGAGAACTGCGGATCCGTCAAGGCACGCACATAGTTCTCGATACCGACAAAATGCGCGTTGTTAATGGTAATAAACTGGCAGAACGAGAGATAGAAGCCCTGGATAAAAGGGATCACGAACCCGATCGTAAACGCCAGGCACGTGGGCAGCATAAAGAGCGGCCACCAGCGCTTGAGTGCTTTGCCCATAAAAGGGTCCTTTCAATATGCAGGGGGCGGGCAAACCAACGTCTGCCCGCCCCCTGTCGCTAATCAGATAGCTTGGGCAGCAACTGCTTACTCGGAAGCAGCCTTCTCGGTCTTCCAGCCATCGACGAAGGCGTTCTTGACGCCGTCCCACTTGGTGTTGTCGGCAGCATAAGCGATGAGAGCCTGCTTGAGGTTCTTCTTCCACTCCTCGGAGGGGATGTAAACGAAGTCCCAAGCGACGGTCTTCTTGCCGTCCTTGGCCATGGCAACGGCCTGCTGCGAGAAGACGTTGGTGGTCTCCTTGGCGCTCTTGAACGGGGCGGTCAGACCCATCTTGTCAGCGATGATGCTGGTGGCGGTGTCAGAAGTGACGCACCAATACATGAAGTCCTCGGTGGCCTTCTGGGCATCCTCGGAAGCCTGGGAGCTGACGCACCAGTAGTTCTCACCGCCGGAGCACAGGCCCTGGTTCTCCTCGCCGTCGACGCCGATGTAGATCGGCAGCATGCCGAGCTGGTCGTCGGTCATACCGGCCTTGGTGAGGTCGGCGTAGGCCCAAGAGCCGTTCTGGTAGAAGACGGCCTTGCCGGTTGCGAACTCGTTGGTGGCGTCGTCACCGGTCTTGGAGGCGAGCTGCGAAGGATCGCAGGTGGAGTCGGTGATGTACAGGTCGAAGATCTGCTTAAAGTTGTCGAGATACTCGCCCTTGATCTCGTCGTCCTCCTGGTTGTGCTCCTTCTCGAACTCGTAGTAGAGCGGGAGGTTGGCGAGGTGGGTGGTGTAGCGCCAGCTGGAGGAGTCATCCATGCCGGCGGAAGTGAAGGCACCGTCAACGCCGAGCTCGTCCTTGCGGGCCTGGATGTCATCGGCGCAAGCCTTCAGCTTGTCGAAGGAGTTGATGTCCTCGGCCTTGTAGCCGGCCTTCTCGAGGAGCTCCTTGTTGTAGATGATGCCGTAGCTCTCCTGAACCCAGTCGATACCCAGATCCTTGCCGTCGGACTGCAGCGCCAGGGAGTCGTCGATGAGCTCGCCGCGGAGCTTGGTGTCGGACAGATCGGCGCAGTAATCCTTCCAGTTCTTAAGGCCGGTGGGGCCGTTGACCTGGAACAGCGTCGGAGCGGAGCTCTTGGACATCTCGGACTTGAGCTTCTCCTCGTAGGTATTGGAAGCGGCGGTCACGATCTTGACCTCGACGCCCTTCTCCTCCTTGTACGCCTTGGCGATCTCTTTCCACTCCTTATCGACCTCGGGCTTGAACTGGAGGAAGTAGACCTCGGCAGCGTCACCAGAGGCAGCAGAGCCGGAGCCGGCGGAGCCACCGCAGCCCACGAGGCCCAGACCAAAGACTGCGGCCGCGGAACCGGCGAAGCCCAGGAACTGCCTTCTGCTCATTTCGTTCTTCATTACAATCCACCCTTTCACACCGTGGCGGCACCCTTTGCCGCCGCCTTCGGAGATTGGCTTGGGGACTTGGCCCCTTTTGCTGATTTGTACAATACGCTATTTGGCTAGTTGTTTGAACAAGTATTACTAGAGCGGTAGAAAACCTTCGGTGAACGGTAATTTCAACTTAATACTTGACAAGTTTTGTATAAACAATTATTTGTTATCGGATGCAGAGAAAACGCCCGGTCAAGCCGATGATGCATCGGCTTGACCGGGCGTTTTCGCTTTGAGGGCATGAGTCTCGTCAGGCTGTGAGCTATCCGACTATCGCTTGGAGTTGACGCGGTAGTGGAAGATCTCGGGATGCGTGCGGGCATGCGTAACCTCGAACAAGATGCCGTCCGAGGTGTACGACTGGCTCTCCATGACGGCAACACAGTTGTATTTGCCAAGGTCAAGATAGCTGCAGTCCTCATCGTTGGCAAGCTCGACGCTCACCGTACGGCGACTCGCCATCACCTTGACGCCGCGTTTGTGCTCCAGATAGTCGTAAATTGACCTTGCGGCGATCTCGGGCGTCAGGCCTTTGGCAATCGACTCCAGAAAATAGCCGTGGTCCACCTGGCGAGCGCTACCGTTAAGGCTACGGACGCGCACCACGCGAATCAACTCCTCGCCCACCTTAAAGCCCAGGCGACGAGAGAGCTGCTCGGTGCAGACAAGATGTTCAAAAGACTTAACGTCCGTCGATGCAACGGCATTGTTGCGCTTTGCAAACTCGCCAAACGACTCGACTTCCTCGAGTGCGCCTAGCATATCGGTCTCGCCCTTAAGCCAAATGACGCGCACGCCCTTGCCGTGAATGGGCTGTACGTACATCTCGTCGGCCAGCATGGCAAGTGCTCGACGAACGGTATTTCGGGTGCATCCGAATTCCGCGGTCAGCTCGGCCTCGGTCGGCAGCATCTCCTGGAACGCATAGGTTCCGCTGATAATACGCGAACGGATCTCGCGGTAGATTCCTTCATATATCGCTTTTGGCATGACTTCACCTCTAATGAATATGTATGGCTAGGCACAATAGCATTTCTTGGAGTTGTTTAAACCGATTATCGGTAAAGCACGGATTATTTACCGTCGACGGTTCCCCTGAAACCCAAATCGGACCGAATCAAAACCGTCAATGCGGCAAGCAGCCAGTCCTCTACAATGAGTTCATTGTTTAAACGTTCTTGCTCGCACAGCATGTTGCATCCGGAAGGCATATTATGCTGCAGAAAATCCAACGTTTTGGCGGGGCCATGTTCGCGCCCGCCATGCTGTTTTCCATATCGGGCCTTATGGTCGGCATCTCCGCTCTCGCAACGACTGTGGACATCGTCGGCGACCTCGCCACATACGGAACCCCCTGGTACGTATTCTGGGCTATCATCCAACGCGGCTCGTGGACGGTCTTTAAACGCCTTCCACTCCTTTTTGCCGTAGCGCTGCCTATTGGCCTTGCCCAAAAGCAACCGGCGCGCTGCTGCCTCGAGGCACTCGTGGCCTATTTTGCCTATTGTTTCTTCTTGAGCGAGATCATTAAGCTGAGCGGCGACAACCTTGGACTTAAGTACCCGGCGTCTTTGACCCCCGCCAGCGGCATCACCGTCATTGATGGCATCAAGACGCTCGACACCGGCATTATCGGACCGCTGGCAGTCTCGACCATCGTCGTTGCGATCCACGACCGCTTCTACGACGCCAAGGTTCCCGATTGGCTCGGTACCTTCTCGGGCTCCTCGCTGGTCTATCTCATCAGCTTTTTCGCTGTGCTCGCCCTCGCTATTTTCTCGGCTGTTACGGTACCCTACGTATACGATGTAACCGATACACTGCGTCACGCGCTTGCAGGCGTCGGTCCCTTTGGCGTGGGCATCTTTGTCTTTTTAGAACGTGCACTCGAGCCCTTTGGCCTGCACCACCTGCTTTACATGCCGATCTACTACGACAACCTGGTCATAAACGACGGCATCTACGCCGCGTGGAGCAGCCTGCTCCCCATCCTCTCCCATAGCACGCGCCCCCTTAATGAGCTTGCGCCGTGGGCCGGTTTTACCGCCACCGGCTGGGTCAAGCTCTTTGGCCTTCCCGCCATCGCTGCGGCGTTCTACACCACCGCAAAGCCCGAACGCCGCGCCGGCCTCAGGGTCATCCTTGTTCCCGCTATCGTCGCCTCGGTGGTCTGCGGCATCACCGAACCGCTCGAGTTTCTCTTTATGTTCACCCATCCCGGGCTCTTTTTGCTCTACGCCGTCTTATCGTCTTGCCTTGCCACAACCATGAATCTCTTTGGCATCGTCGGCATCTTCTCGGGTGGCTTCATGGAGATGGCGGCCTTCAACTTTATCCCGCTCATGCGCACGCACGCCGGTGCCTACCTTATGGCACTCGGTATTGGGCTTGCCTTTAGCGTCATCTTTTTCCTGAGCTTCCGCGGCATCATCCTAGCCCTCGACCTTAAAACCCCGGGGCGCGAGGACCATGGCGCCAATCGCGCCGCCGACAAACAGTCAGCAAAGAGCATGGAGGACAAAGGGAACTCTTTCGATGATGATTCAGCCAATGCGCAGGCAAACCTCGATCACCTGCTTGCCGAGCACGTCGTCGAGCTTTTGGGTGGCGTTGGCAACATCGTGGGCGCAACCAACTGCGCCACACGCCTGCGCGTGGAGGTCGTCGATCCCTCTATCGTCGCGGACAATGCATCGTTTGTCGCAGCCGGTGCCAAGGGCCTCATCATCACCGGCAAAACCGCCCAGGTGATCATCGGCATCTCCGTTTTGCGCATTAAGGAGCACTTCGATCAGATCATGGGGCTCGAGCCGGGCTTTGCCCCCGAAGCGCCCCATCCCGTGCCCGGCGACACTCTTCAAAAGCCTGCAAATATCTGCTTCTTTGATATCGACGGAACGCTTGCCTGGCAAGACCCCCGCGTGGCCCAGGAGCTCCCCGAGGACGAACGGGACCTCTCGCCCTACCCCAACGAAGCGGTCTCGCAGGCCATCCGCGATTTTGTCGCCAACGGCAACATGGCGTTTATCTGCACGGGGCGCACACTCAGCTGCATCCATCCCAAGCTGCTCGAACTGCCCTGGACCGGCATCGCCTGCCTTGCGGGCGGCCATGTCGAACTCGATGGACACGTGATTCGCGACCTGGCAATGACTCCCGGCATGTTGCAGCGCCTTATCCCCTATCTTGAGCAGTCGGGCGAGGTCATCCGCTTTGAAGGCCTTAACGGCGTCGTGCGCATGAGCGCCGACGCGCCCGACGCTCCTGGGTACGCACGCACCGTGGGAGATGCCGTAACGCAGCTGCAGCACTACGGCGCCTACAAGATCTTGATGTCCACGCCGCTCGCCAACCGCATTGCTCGGGACAAGGAGCTTGAGCCGCTGCTGTGCTTCAACGAGCTCGAGCTCGATGTAACGGAAATCTCGCCCCGTGAATGCACCAAGCGCGAGGGCATCCAGTCCGTACTCGACGCCCTCGACCCCAACCACGGAACCGTATACGGCATCGGCGACGCCAGCAATGACATCACATTGATGAATGCCGTCGATGTTGGCATCGCGATGGGCAACGCGCCGGACTATCTCAAAAAGCGCGCAGACTATATCACCGACTCGGTCGGCAACGACGGCGTCGTCAAAGCGCTCGAGCACTTTAAGCTTATATAGGCACCCGGACCGCGCACACACCCTGTTGCCCTAAATCGCCAAAACTGACGCGCAGGAAACCCCAATGTGGCAATATGTTGTCTGCATATTGCACCAATGCAACCTTCAGAAAGAATGCGAGAACCCGTGTCCAGTCCGTTTACCAGCTTTCTAGCCCAGCACTTTGACCAGATCAACGACTATCTGGCCACGTTCTTTGACGGACAGGCGACCTCTGCCGATATCGAGCGCTACCTGTACGCGCCGCTCTCGGCGTTTACGGCCAATGCCGGCAAGCGCCACCGCCCGCTCATCTGCATGCTCGCCGCCACCGCTGTGGGCGGTAGCTTTGAAAGCGCCCGCAGCGCCGCAGCGGCCATCGAGCATTTCCAGTCGGGCGCGCTCATCCACGATGACATCGCCGACAACGGGCAGCTGCGCCGCGGCAAACCCTGCATGCATCTTACCGAGGGTACGGGGCTCGCCATCAACTGCGGCGACCTGGCACTCACCATGGTCACCAAGACGGTTCTCGATGACCCCACGCTTGCACCCGACGTTAAGCTGCGCGTGCTCCATGAGCTCACCGAGATGATTGTCCGCACCATCGAAGGCCAAGCACTCGACCTGGGCTGGGTTCGCGACGGGCGCTTTGACATCTCGGTCGACGATTACTTGGACATGGCAACCCATAAGACTGCATATTACAGCGGGGCCACGCCGCTTGCCGCCGGAGCCATCATCGGCGGCGGCAACGAGGAGCAAATCGAAGCGCTACGCACCTTTGGCCTGCACACGGGCCTTGCCTTTCAGATTCAGGATGACCTGCTCAACTTGGTCGGCACCAAGGAGGCCGCCAACAAGGACTTCCGCACCGATATCACCGAGGGCAAGCGCACGCTCGTTGCCGTGCACGCCCTGTCCGATGAGCGCTATCACGACGAGGTCGAGGCAATCCTATCCTCGGGCACCGAAGATCCCGCACAGCTTGCGCGCGCCGTGGAGATCTTCCAGGAAACCGGCTCCATCGATTTCGCCCACACCTACGCGCTCGACCTGACCGCTAAGGCTAAGGCCGCCATCGAGGACGTCCAGCTCGACCCGCACGCGCGCGAGCTGTTCCTCTCCATGGCAGATTTCTTTGTGGAGCGCCTCAACTAGCGGGGGTTATTAAACCTGTCAGCAGCGTTTTTGGGTACAAGTTGCTACACTGTTGAGTGCATGTTTATGCATCCCTTTGCGTTGTCTGTCCGACATACGCTCAAATAGTACGAATGGTACGCCGAAAGGGGTTCGTTCATGGAACCTATTACAACGGGCATGCAGGGAGCAGCCGTCGAGGACGTTCAGTCCCGCCTCCTGCAGCTCGGCTATACAATCGATGCCGCCGAGGTCGCTGACAAGCGTTTTGGCGCCGCCACCGAGCAGGCTGTTAGCACTTTTAGGCTCGACAGCGGCCTTGCTGCCGGCCATGCCGTCGATATTCCCTGCTGGAGCGCCCTGGTCGACGCCTCGTATAAACTGGGCGACCGCACCCTCTACCTGCGCATGCCCAATTTCCACGGTGCCGACGTGCAGGCCCTGCAGCGCGCCCTCAACGTGCTAGGCTTTGCCTGCGGCGAGGACGATGGCTATTTTGGTCCGCACACCGAGGCGGCTCTGCAGCAGTTCCAGGAAAACGTCGGCCTGTTTGCCGACGGCATGGCGTTCCAGGATACCTACGCCTACATCAACCGCCTACACCACGTGTGGGAGGGCAAGCCTTCGGTTACCGAAGCCGAGTCGCGCATCGGTTTTGCCCGCGCCGCCAACGTGCTTGAGCGCTTCCAGATCGCCGTCATCGGCGAGGACCCCATCGCGCGCAGCGTCGCATCGCGCATGTGGAACATCGCCACGGCAACGACCGACAACAGCGGCATGATGCTGTGCGATTCCGAGGTCCCGACCGATGTCGATCTGGTGCTCGAGATCGCAAGCGATGAGCTGCCTGCCGACGCCGCACCGCGCGCTACGATCGCCCTTGCCGAGTGCCACAACCTGGCCCAGCGCATCCGCACCGCCAATGTCGCCGCGCAGCAAAAGCCCGCACGCATCCGTATTGAGCTCACGGGCATGACACGCTACAACGGCACCTTCACCGCAAGCGACGCGCAGACGCTCGCTGTACGCCTGCTCGACGGCGTTTGCGATGCCCTCGCAGTTTAGGTAAACTAAACGAGTTGCTTTTGGGCAACGCCACACATTGGGACGTAGTTCAACGGTAGAACTCCGGTTTTTGGTGCCGGCTGTTGGGGGTTCGAATCCCTCCGTCCCAGCCCTTTAGAATAAAGCGCTCCAGGCCCATATGGACCTGGAGCGCTTTTTCGTGGGCAAGCGGAGGGATTCGAACCCGCCAGGGTGCGGAGCTGAGGAAACGCGAAGCGTTTTCCAGCGCAGCACGCAAGGAGCGAAGCGACGCAGCGGGCCGCGGCCGCCGAAAAGGCGGACGCGGAATCCCTCCGTCCCACATCAGCCAAAGTAGATTTTTGGGACATGCCTAGAAATCTACCTATCGGCCCAGCTCCGCATGGCAAAGGAATAGCCCCTTTGCCACATTCGGTAGCGTTCTCAAATCGCCATCAGCATTTTTCGAGTTATGCGGTCACGCTGCCGACCCACCACGCAATGCCACCGAAATAGCTTGATCGCTCTTGTCATAATCTGAGCGTATTCAAGCCTTCTTGAACAGAAGCTTCACAGAGTCAAACGCAGCAAAGGAATCAGCTGTCCCCGAAACGGCATCTTCGGACTGCAAAAGGCCCCAGAATACCGCCTAACTCGATTTTTGCAGGTGAGAAGGAAATGCAACCGATTCATACGCCTAAATCGGCATCCCCCATGCGACATTAGATTCCAGGAGGTCATTTCCATGCAGAAATGACCTCAATAACGCCATGTCTCGTTCCAATCTGGGCCTCTTTGAGCAAGCAGAGGAATTCGAATCAGCCAGACAACACAACTTCTCGTCCTGCACGAGAAATTTCAGCCATAACTTCTCGTGCAGGACGAGAAGTTGAAGGTAGATTTTCAGGCATGTCCCAAAAATCTACCTCCAAAAGACAGGCGCCCCAAGCCCATTAGAACCAAGAGCGCCTTACATCTAGAAATAATCAGCCCAGTTCCGAAAAGCGAGCCGCCATCAACAAAGTGCCGCGTGGCCCCGACGGGCCGGGCATTAAGTTTGTCGCGAGTTCCGCACGCAAAGAAGGCCACTTAATGTGGCCTTCGTCTTGCGCAGGACTGTAGAGCAGCAAACTTAATGCCCGGCCCGTCGGGGCCCCGCGTCCCTAATTATTGAGCATGCGGTCGAAGCTTCCCGAGTCGCCATCCCGATAGTCGGCCGTCATCAGGATCTCCTGCGGAATTCGCCCGCCCTCGCGCAGCACGTTACGGAACTGCACGCGCGTGACCATGGGCAGGTCTTTGATCGTCGCCGCCAGGTTCTGCGGCACGCCCTGGTTGGCAGCCGCGGGCTCACACTCGCCACCGGCCTTCACGCGACGCTTGTGCTCGGCAAGCATGGCGCGATACATGCCGGCATGCAGGCGAATCTCAACGACGTTGGCGTTGCGGGCCTGCTCGACGATGCGTGCGCCCTCTCGATCGATGTCGCCCACGTAGTAGACGTAGTTAAAGCGATAGCCGATCTCGGCCAGATAATCATCCAGTGCGTGCGAGACACTCGCCTTGCAGCCGCCGCCAAAGATCACGCCACCCACCTTGGTGCCAAAGAGCTTGGCGTGCTTGCGGCCACGCAGGAGCTTGACGATCTCGTCGTACGTATCCAGGTTCTCGACCATAATGAACGGCTTGTCGGCACCCAGCGTAAAGAAGCCCGTAAAGTGCACGGGGCGGTTGGGGGCAACCTTGATCGCCTGCATGCTGATGCCCTTTTCGGTCATACGCCTAATCAAACGCTCACCATGCTTGCCGTCAAAGGCCTTCTCGTCATTGAAGATCTGATAGGCGCGCTGGCGACGCGAGGCAACCGGCGTGTCGGCTCCGCGATTCTGCTCAATCCAAGCCTGGATGATTGCGATCTCCTCGGCAATCTTGCGGTTGGACATCTCGTTATGCTGAGTGCGCTGCGGAGCCTTTTTGCCGTCCTTGCCCTCGACCTTAACGATTTGAGTTTGCTGCTCCTTAATCTTGGAGAGCGCCGTGGGCGTGGGAACGACCTTGAGCAGCTGTCTGCCCAAAACGCGGGCCAGGGCAAACGCCGAGACCTCGCCATGGCCGGTCGACTCAGACTGCTGGGCAGCCGTATCTGCTGTGGCAGGCTCGAGCTTCTTCTGAGGCTTGCGCTTGGAATCGCCTTGGGCATTGCGCTCGCGTTTCGGCGCAGACGCCTGCTCCTGCGAACGCCCGGGCTTGTCTTCCTTCGCCGGCGGGCGCTTGGGCTGCCCCGCCGGAGCATCCACCTTTGCATCTTTGTCGCGCGGCGTCACTTGTTCAGCAGCATTCTGAGCATTTGAGCCACGACCACCGCGATGACGACGACGGCGAGGCTTGCTCGAGGTGCTCTCCCCTGCCTGCTCACCCGCAGGTCGCTGGCCCTGAGTCTCCACATCGGACGCAGCCTGCGGCTCAACAGGCTTCCGCTCACGAACTTCCGGCTCAGCAGGCTTCTCAGACACTTCCGCTTGCGCCGCAGGAGCCTGGTCGGCATTCTCCTGACGCTTTACGGGATACGCACGTCCCGCAAAACCGCGTCCGGGACGACAGGAGCCCGGAGCCTTCTTGGCCGGCTCCCTGGAATCGCCCGGGACCTCGGCAGCCTCTTCGGCCTCGTGCACGACTTCCTGCTGCTCGGCCTTAAAGTGGGCACCGCGGCGACGCTTGGGCTCCTGAGGCTCTGCGGGCTTCTGCTCTTTCACAGACTCCTGCGGCTCAGTAGCAGGCTCATTCTCGACAACCTCAGCATCCGCCGCATCCTTTTGAGCCACGGCGCGACGGAAACGCTCCTGCTGGGCACGACGCTGCGCATCGCGCTTGCCACCTCCGCCAAAGCCACCTCGCCCCGCCTTGGCGGTGAAGGCGCGCACGACATGCTCATCGAGCAGCTCGTCAGTATCGACATGCTCACGCGGAGCGACTTCCTCCACAGCGGGCATCTCAACGGAATCAGCGACGGAAGCCTCTTCAGCGACCTCGGCAGGCTGCTCCTGAGCGTCGTGAACCTCGGCATTGATGGTATAGAACGCCGGGCGGCCGTTAATGCCGCTGCCCTCGATCTTGGTCACGATCTTCGCCGCGATGAGCTCATCGCGCATCGCCTTGGTGTCACATTCCTTATCGACGGAGCGGAAAATCTGCGCCAGCGCGCTCGACTTAATCTTGAGCGCTTTGCGGCAGAGCAGGTCGTAGGCAACCAGCTTGGCCCGCTCAGCAGAAAGCGACGTCTGGCTGCTCAGACGCTCAGCCAAAGCATCGACATTGTTTTGGTTATCGGAATATACCGTCTTGGCCACGGGGCCCCTTTCATATGCACACATATACGTCTACATGGTACAACGCACGCGCCTATCCACGCAAAACATCTGCGAGAACGCCCTCAGCATCGCCCGTCTTTACAAGAAAAAAGACCGGGCCCGCGTTCTGCGGACCCGGTCTTTCCGAGTCATATAGATGGAGGATCCTATCCGTCCGATCGACTAGGCCTTGGCGGCCTCGGCGTCGGCAGGAGCCTCGGCGGCAGCGGCGCGACCATACTCGGCCTTGCCCATCTCGGACCACTCGGGCTCCTCGTCGGGCATGGAGCCGGCCTCCTTACCGAAGAACTCCTTGAGGCAGTTGACGGCAACGATGAGGCCCAGGACCATCAGCAGGACGGCGAAGACGAGCTGCAGGCCCTTGGTGGCGGCAACGGAGACGGCGGCCGTGGTGGCGGTAGCCGGGATAGTGCCGAAGAAGCCGTAGGCCTGGACAGCGGTCATGCAGCCCATGGCGCTCTGGACCAGCGAGGTGAAGGTGCAGCAGAGCAGGAAGGCGACGGGCACGTAGAGCATCCAACCCTTGCGGCCGGTGCACTTGCAGAACACGGCGAGGGTAATCATGGTCATACCACCGAGCAGCTGGTTGGAAGCACCAAAGAGCGGCCAGATGTTGGCATAACCGCCAAAGGCGAGAGCGAGACCGGGAAGCAGGGTGACGACCGTGGCGAACCAGGGGTTGCCGAGGACCTTCATGTAGCCGGCCTTGGACTCGATGGCCAGTGCGTCGTTGGTCTGGGCAAAGAACTCAGAGAACGAGGTGCGGGCGATACGGGCAACGGCGTCGAGCGAGGTCAGGGCCAGAGCGGAAACGTTCATGGTCATGAAGACGGTAGCGAGCGTGCCGTCAACGCCGAAAGCCTGCATACCGCGGGAGATGCCAGCGGCGAAGATCTGGAACGGGGTGGAAGCGACACCGGCGTTGAGGGCACCGGTACCGGCGGTGTTCATGTCGGAGAACATGATGCCGGCAACGATGATGGCAAGGATACCGACGAAGGACTCGACGACCATGGCGCCGTATCCGACCTTGACGGCGTCCTGCTCCTTCTCGACCTGCTTAGAGGAGGTACCGGAAGAAACGAGGCTGTGGAAACCGGAGAGAGCGCCGCAAGCAACGGAGACAAACAGGACCGGGAACATCATGCCGGAGGCCGTGGAGAAGCCGGTGAAGGCCGGAGCAGTCATCGTAGCCTGGCCGTTAACACCCAGGACGACGATACCGAGGACAGCGCAGGCGATCATGACGATCATCATGATCGAGGTGAGGTAGTCACGCGGGGTCTTGAGCATCTGGATGGGCATAGCGCCAGCGAAGACCAGATAGACCATGACGACGGCGAACCACTGGAACTTGTCCAGGTAGACCGGGAACTGCATACCGACGGCGAACATGAGAACCATGAGCACCACACCGGTGACGAACTCGGCAGCGCCGGTGAGGTTGAACTTCTTCTGGGCCCAACCAAAGGCGATAGCGACGAAGGTGAACAGGATGGAGATGGTACCAGCGCAGCCGGCGGCATAGGACTTGGTGAAGTCGATGGCACCGGTAGCAGCGCCAGAAGCGTCAACAGCCGGGGTGAACATGAACGTCTTGCAGACCATGTCGGTAAAGGCGGCGATGACGATGATGCAGAACAGCCAGCAGAACAGCAGGAACAGGCGACGGCCAGTCTTGCCGATGTACTTCTCGATGAGCTGAGCGAGCGACTTGCCGTTGTTCTTCATCGAAGCGTACAGGGCACCAAAGTCGTGGACGGCGCCAAAGAAGATGCCGCCGACGAGGACCCAGAGCACGACGGGCAGCCAGCCGAAGGCCATGGCGACGATCGTACCCGTGACAGGGCCAGCACCGCAGATCGAGCTGAACTGGTGCGAGAACGCGGTGAAGGCGGAGACAGGCGAGAAGCTCTTGCCGTCCTTCATGCGCTTGGCCGGCGTGAGGGCCTCTTTGTCAACGCCCCACTTGTTGGCCAGCCAGCGGCCGTAGCCCAGATAGCCGCAGGCGAGCACCGCCGCAGCCACAACCATGAGCAAAACTCCGTTCATTACATTTCCTCCTCTAAAAAGAACTACTCAGACATAAAAAATGAGGGCCGTCGGTTGCGCTCGACGGCCCTCATCTTCATCAGCCGCCCGTTATCGTACGGGCTAGCTGTATGTGCTAACCCGCATCAGATAATTACTACGCTGATAATGTTTAGCTGATGCGTGAACATGTCTAAGAAATCCTCTTCAATCATGATGCGAACGATCCGTGCATGTTCACATCCCCCAGTGGATGAAAAGGAGTATGAAACTTTAGTTACCTAAAGTCAACGCAAATTTGTAATGAATTTTCAACTTTTTTGAAATTCTCGGTATAAAACGCCACTGACCTCGGACTTTATCCTGCGACAGTTTTTGCATGAGAGATGTCCCTCGGGGGCGGGGCGGGCACATGCAAGGTTTCCTGCTCTACAGTCCTGCTCGCACGGAGAGCACATTAAGTGCTCTCCGGCTCGTGCGGAACTCGCGATAAACCTTGCATGTGCCCGCCCCGCCCCCGAGGGACTCCCATCACAAATGTGCGGAGCAAAGCTCCGCACTCTAACTTTTTCTTTCAGTTAAAGAACGCTGGAAATTCGACGCTGGCTGGTTACCCTTGCTGGACGTTGTCGACGCCGCCCCAGCTCAGAAGCTATATCGATACAGAAAGGTCCCCGGCCCCGCCCGGGCCCCAGCGGCCGCATATGAACTTTATCGCGAGTTCCGCACGAACAGGAGGCCACTTAATGTGGCCTCCGTCGTGAGCAGGACTGTCCGAGCAGGAAAGTTCATATGCGGCCGCTGGGGCCCGGGCGGGGTCGGGGACCGCGCCGTACCAGCTACAGCGTCATGTTCGGATCGGCGTCGACGTCGAACGGCGAGATTTCTCCTCGGTCGAATTTACGGCGGGCGACCTCCGCGATCATGGCGGCGTTGTCGGTGCATGCCGAGAGAGGCGGCACCGTCACACGGATGCCCTGACGCCCAAGCTTCTTGATCATCATCTCGCGCAGATGCGGGTTGGCCGAAACGCCGCCGCCAATGCAATACTCCTTGCACCCAGTGGCATGCAGGGCGTTCTTGGCCTTCTTGTACTGCACGTCAAAGACCGCCGCCTCAAACGAAGCCGCCAGATCGGGCAGATGAATCGTGCGCCCGGCTTTAGTCTCCTGCTCAATGTAGAGCGTCACGGCCGTTTTAAGACCCGAGAGCGAGAAGCGGTAGTCTCCCCTGCTATTGAGCGCACGCGGGAAATCGATCGCCTTGGGATTGCCCGTCTCTGCCAGCTTGGAGATGACGGGGCCGCCGGGATAGCCCAGACCAAGCGCCTTGGCTACCTTATCGAAGGCCTCGCCCACGGCGTCGTCGAGCGTCTCGCCGAGCACCTCGTAGTCGCCCCACGCCTTGACATGCACGAGCATGGTATGCCCGCCCGAGACAAGCGTAAAGATAAACGGCGGCTTGAGGTCAGGCTGCGCCAGAAGGTTGGCGAACAGATGGCCCTCCAGATGGTTGACGCACACGAGCGACTTGCCGGCAGCATAGGCAAAGCCCTTGGCAAAGGCGACGCCCACCACCAGAGCGCCCACCAGGCCCGGACCTTGCGTAACGCCCACCGCGGCAAGCTCACTAGGCGCAATCGCTCCGCTCTCAAGACCAAGCGATGCCGCGGCATCCTCGAGCGCCGCGTCCACGACACTCACGATAACCTCGACGTGCTTGCGCGAGGCGATCTCGGGCACCACACCGCCAAAGCGGGCATGAAAATCAATCTGTGTCGACACCTGGTTGGCCAGCATATTGCCGTCCGCATCGATAATCGCCACGGCCGTCTCGTCGCAGGAGCTCTCGATGGCAAGCACCAGACGACGGTGCTCGATTTCGGCACGCTCCTCAACGGTGCGCTCGGGCGTGGGCAGCGGCCATACGCGCTGCTCTGCCGCCGTCGGCTCGGGCGAGGCGTTGTCGACCGGAAGCACCAGGGGCAACGGTGCCGTCATGACGATGGCGTCCTTGCCGGCACCGTAGTAGCCGCGGCGACGGCCCGCCTCGGTAAAGCCCAGAGCGGCATAGAGCGCGATCGCGCCCTCGTTGCCGTCCTCGACCTCGAGCGATGCCGTGGTGCAGCCGAGCATCTGGGCATCGTAGCTCACGTGCGACAGCAGCTTGCGGGCGATACCCTCGCGGCGGTGCGCCGGATCGACGGCGACATCCATAATCTGCACGTCACCGTCCACGACCATGCCGCCGGCAAGACCCAGCAGCTGGCCGTCGTCGTGCGCCACCCACCAGCTGCGCGGAGCGGCAACGTCCTCGCCCAGCTCGGACAAAAACATGCCCGGCGTCCACGCCTCGTGTCCGGCGCCTTCAAAGCAGGCCGCCTCCAGAGCGCTCGCACCCTCGGCATCCGCCGCGCCCATGGGACGGAACTGCAGATGGCGGCCGGCGAGCTCGTCGGCGACACCCGTAATCTCGCTTTGGGCACTCTCGGCAAGGCCAAGACGCTTGCGTTCGTTTTCCTCGGCATCCGAGAGACGCGTATAGATCGGCAAAACACGGGCGGGATCGCCATCGCCCGTAGCGTGCGCCAACAACAGACCCTCACCCGAGGGCCACCACAGGTCGCGCTCCACGCAGCGAGCCGTCTCATTCTCGCTCAGCAGTTTGCCGTAGCGCACGAGACCGTCACCAGTCAGCTGAATCTGGCGCCAGTCCGCGGCCTGGCGCCACTCCTCCAGGGCCACGGCGGCCTTGACCACGCGTTCGCGCTCAAACTGACGCTCAGGCCCCTCGTCACCCAACACATACAGGGCCGGGTATACCTCGCCACGCATGGCATCGGCAAGAATGCCGAGCTTGCCGCGCACGCCGGCCTTCCATGCCGTCCAAGCGCAGGCATCGAGCGTCGACACGCCCAGCAGCGGAACGTTAGCACCGCGCGCCAGACCCTTGGCGGTGGAAATGCCAATACGCACGCCCGTAAACGAACCCGGACCACGACCGACCACATAGCAGCCGACATCGCTTCGGTCCAGACCGGCCTGGTCCAGCACACCATCAACGGTATTCACGAGCTCCACGTTGGCATGGCGGCGACACAGATGGTCCCCGCTCACCAGCCTCGTCTCGCCCGTCTGCACATCAATCCAGCTTGCCGCGCAGGCAAGCATGTCGGTCGAGGTATCGAGCGCCACCACCAGCGCATTGTCGTTATGCAAGCTCATCTTGTACAGCCCTATCAATCAAATGGGAAAGCTCCGTCGCACGCTCACCGTGCGCCTCAAGCGTTATCGTTCGCACGTCGCTGTCGTCCTCGTCACGTTTGAGCGTCACCGAAAGATACTCATCTGTCAGCTCGTCCTGAAACTGCTCGCCCCATTCCAGCAGGCAAGCGCCCTCATAGCCCAGCACGTCAAAAATGCCCGTGTCCTCAAGCTCGTAGGCATGTTCCAGTCGGTACAGGTCAAAGTGGAACAGCGGAATACGGCCCTGGTCATGAACAGCCATGAGCGCAAACGTAGGGCTCGTAACCATATGTCCGTCGCCCAGCCCGCGCGAGACGCCCTTGGTAAAGTGAGTCTTGCCCACTCCCAGGCCACCGGTCAGGATGAGCACATCGCCGTCCTCCAGGCAGGGTGCGACCAGCTCGCCAAAATGCTCCGTATCGGAAGCACAGGTTGTCTTAAAAGTACCTACCCCCAGGCGCTCCAGGGACATATACACTCCTTATTATTCCGAGGCGGCCTCCGGTGCGGGGTGCCGCTCCAAATAGTCGCCCAGCATCTTAAAGTCTTCTTCCAGCAACTCCTGCCACGCCGGATTGCGCAGCGCCGCCGCGGGATGAAACGTCGGCATCACCACAAAATGCCCCATCTGATGGAACCTGCCACGCAGCTTGGTAATGCCGATCTCGGTCTTAAGCACAAAGTGCGTCGCGGGGTTGCCGAGCGTCACGATGATATCGGGCCAGATGCTTCGAATCTGCTCGCGCAAAAACGGCGAGCAGGCCAGCACTTCCTCGGGACGCGGATTGCGGTTTCCCGGCGGGCGGCACTTAAGCACGTTGGCGATATAGACATCCTCGCGCTTAAGACCTGCCAGGGACAGAATGCCGTTGAGGTCCTCGCCTGCCGCCCCCACAAAGGGCTCGCCCTGCAAATCCTCGTTGCGGCCCGGCGCCTCACCGATAAACATCACACGGGCATGGGGATTTCCCACGCCAAAAACGATGTTATGGCGCGATTGATAAAGCTGGCACAGGCGGCAATCGCCTAAAACCGCCTCGATCTCCTCGAGCGCGACCTCACGCGGCGCCTGATGGCTATGGCCGGGGATGTGCATGACGCCCATAGCGGCTCCTACACGTAGACCTTGTCGAGACGCATGCCAAAGCCGCAGGCGACCTCGTAGTTAATCGTGCCACGCAGGCGTGCCATCTCATCCATGGTGATCTCGGCATCGCCGTCACGACCGACAATAATCATCTCGTCGCCGTGCTCGGCCTCGGGAATCTCGTGCGCCGGGTTGGACTGGATGGCGACCATAAACTGATCCATGCAGATATTGCCAACCTGACGCACGCGCTCGCCGCGATAAAGCACGTCCATGCGATTGGAAAGCGTGCGCGAAAGGCCGTCGGCGTATCCGATCGGAAGGGTGCAGATCTGAACACGCGTACGCGGTACGCGATAGGTAAAGCCATAACCCACGCCCTCGCCCATCGCAGGATGTGCCACGCGCGTCACACGCGCATGAACGCTCATAACGGGGTCGAGCTGCATTACGCGGCCGCTCAGCTCGCACGGCTGCATGCCATACAGGCCAACGCCGGCGCGAATCATATCGAAATGCATCGAGGGATCGAGCATCGAGGACGGCGTGTTGGCGCAGTGCACGATACCGCACTCAAAGCCTGCGTCCTTAATCGCTTGAACGGCCTCGGTAAAGCGCTGGCACTGCAGCTTGTAGTCCCAACCCGAAGGCTCATCGGCCGTGGCGAAGTGCGTAAACACGCCGTCGCACTCAATACCGCGATGGAAATTAATGCCGCGGACAAAGTCGAGTACCTGCGTGTAGTGGACACCGATGCGGTTCATGCCCGTCTCGATGGCCAGATGATATTTGCCCACCTTGCCCGCAGCGACGGCGCACTCGCCAAACGCGAGAGCAAAATCGGACGTATAGACCGAGGGCATAATATCGAACTCGAGCAACGTAGGAATGGCCTCGATGGGCGGCTCGCTCAGAATCAAGACGGGCTTGGTGATCCCGCCCTTACGGAGTTCAACACCCTCGTTGACCGTCGCCACGGCAAACATGTCGGCACCTGCCGAATACATGATCTTGGCGCACTCGACGGCTCCATGACCATAGGCATCGGCTTTAACCACGCAGCACAGGCGCTGACGCGGATCCAGCAGGTTTTTATAGGCCCTCGTATTGCGACGGAGCGCCCCACGGTCGATCTCGACCCAGGACCAACGCGTCAAATCGGCTTTATTCATGATTAGTCATCCGACCCTTCGTCCATGATTCCCAGATCATCGAGCGCATCCTTTGCCGCCAGTTCCATGGCGGGACCGATCAAGTCGATAAGATCGGTCGCGATAACGCTCTTCTCGCCAAACTCCGTCGCCGCCGCAAAACCGGCATAGCTATGGAGCGCGACGGCATACGAGTACAGCAGCTCCCAGCGGTCCATCTCGTCGCGCATGGTGGCCAGCGTGCCGGCCAAGATACCCGCAAGAACATCGCCCGAGCCAGCAGTCGCCAGCGACGCCGGACCCGAGAGCGGCAGCAGCACGCGCTCGACACCGCAAATGGCCGTCGTCGGGCCCTTCGCGATAACGACGAGGTTATCGGAGCCAGCGGCCCAAACAACCTTTTGTGCGGCGGCAATCGCAGTGCCAAGGTCATTGACCTCATCGCCGGCAACGAGACGCGAAAGCTCACGATAATGCGGCGTCATGACGAGCGGCTGCTCGCGACGGTACATCTCGGGATTGCTGTCGATGCCATCAATTGCAATCTTGGCAAGGCAGTTGAGAGCATCGGCATCCAGGATAAGCGGCACATCGAGCTCAAGCAGGCCCGAAACCACCTGCATAGCGCCGGCAGACGTCGTCATACCGGGGCCGCACAGCACGCAGCTGTATTTCTTTGCAATCTCACATACCGTCATGCGCGCAGCGGCACCAAAGGAGCCACGGGAGTCAGACGGAATGGCGAAAACCGGAATCGAGGGGAGCGCCATACGGATGAGGTTGGCGCACGCATCCGGCGTCGCGACGGCCACATAGCCTGCGCCCGCACGAGCAGCCGATTTGGCCGCCATAATGGCGGCCCCAGGATACTGCGCCGACCCAGCGACAATGAGCACCGAGCCACGCGAGTACTTATCGATATTCGAAGGCAGCGGAGCAAAGTAATCCACCAGGTCACCGGGTTCCACGATCTCGGCCGCATGGTCGACATCGTTAATAACCTCGTCAAGGCGGTCGTACAGGCCGCCGCAAACAAGATCGCCGGCGTACTCGGGACCGTCTGCGCTATAGAGACCGATCTTTGGAGCAATCATCGTCACCGTACGCTCGGCGCGAATGCAATCATCATCCACAACACCTGTCTCGGCATTCAGGCCCGAGGGGGCATCGATGGAGACGACGCGATCGGCGCACTCATTGACCGTGGGAATCCAGATCGAAAACGGCGCACGGAGGTTGCCGTGAAATCCGGTGCCAAAAATGGCATCGACCACAACGTCGGCCTTATCGATCAGCACTTCCAGCTCATCGCGAGAGGGACCGACGCACACGTGCACATCACGGCCAGCAGCGCGGCGGGCAACATGGCGAGCGAGGGCGGCAGGAATCTCGTCAGGCTCAACCGGAGAGACGATATCCACATCAACGCCCTTATGCGTCAGGATATCCGCGGCGACCCAGCCGTCTCCGCCATTGTTGCCAAAGCCAACCAACACAAGAACGCGATCGGGATTGAGCTTCAAAATCTCGTTGGCGGCGAACTCGCCCGCCAACTCCATGAGCTCGGCCTTCGAAGTACCCTCACGCTCGATGATATCTTCGAGGCGAACGACTTCCTCGGTACTCAAAACCGGTTTCATCTATGCTCCTAGCGTATCTTGCGGATCATCGACCAGATGCTCCGACAAAGCAGATTGTTGCAGCTGTTCAAGCTCATCTAAGACAGAACGAGCCTCTTTAAATGTCTGAGCAACGCGTTCCTTGGTGCTCACCTTTTCTTCCTTAGGCTTTGGTCGAGCATCCTCGGTGATCGCAATGGCATTAGCGACAGCCAAGTCACCCGTCAAGGTAATGGAAAGGGCGACCTCGACAACGCCCAGCTCTTGAGCAATCTCGAGCGCACGACCCGATAGCAGCGCTTTGGGTTTACCGAGGTTATCACGCGTCACCGACACGTCCTTGCGGCCCACGCCTTGACTAAAACCCGTTCCAAGCGCCTTAAGAACTGCTTCGCGTGAAGCAAAACGACTGGCGTAATGCGCAGCAGGTCGAGAGGACGCATCGCAATACGCGCACTCTTCTTCGGTAAACACGCGCCGGGCAAACGACGGCGTCTTCTCAAGAATTGATTTCATTCGGGAAATCTCGACGATATCAACGCCGATACCAGCTTCAGCCATGTTCACCTCCATATTGCACAGACTAAGTTATTGTAGCCCGTTCGTAGAAGATGCAACAAACGAGGGTCAAAAACACAGCGAGAAAGGAGTGATCGAGCCTATAAACGCAAAAAAGGGGGAGGCCGCGAGGCCTCCCCCTTCTTCGATTCAAGCGTACGGCTCGGTGCCGTCCACCGGTCAGCGGCGCCCTGGCCTCCCACGGGCTGACCCCGCAGTACTCTCGGCGCGATGG
>CAKUGY010000001.1 GCA_934654835.1 uncultured Collinsella sp. | reverse complement strand
GGCGTAGCGGAATAGCCTTAGACGCAAGGGGCGCTGACGCGGCCCTCCCTCTTACACCACAAAATTTCGCGCGATCGCGTCGGTCAAGCTCCGGGGGCGTGCGGCCTGCAGTTTGAGCGAGGCACGAAGGCGGCGGCCAGATGAGCGTGGAAATCCGGACACACGAACGTGGAAAAACGGACGCTTTTCGAATGAGCGTGGAAAATCGGACGGAATTAGCCTCAAAACGCTCAAAAACCGTTCGAAAATCCACTCTCATCCATCACCCATGCATCTCTCGTCTCTCACTCATCTCTAAGACGAGAGATAAGTGAGAGACGAGAGATAATTACGAGAGATAACTGAGAGATAAATAGACGATCATCCTCTTGGGGTGGCGCGTTGTTATCAGGTTGAGGCTGTGTGCAGATCGGCTGCGGCTTCGCATTTCGCGCACCCTGCGCTGCAACCTGCAGCAAAGCAGGTACAATAGCCCAATGTGCATCGCGCACGACGATGATATCGGCGCCCGCGACTGGGGGAGACAACATGGCAGAGCAACAGATAACGCCGGGGACTAAGCTTCAGGTGGCATTCGACGTGCCCATGGGTCAAAAAACCGACTTCAACATGCTCGCCACGTACAAAGAGAACCTGGACGAGGCGTACTTTCTCATGAGCGCGCCCATGCTTGCCGGCAAGCCGCTGATCATGGACGAAAACCAAAAGCTGCTGCTGCAATACAAAGTGGGCGAGGAGACGTTTGTGCTCGCCGGCTACCCCGAGTCGGTCGAGAAAAAAGGCATCCGCACCTACTGGAAAATGCGCAAAGTCGCCGAGCAGCGCACGTTCATTAAACGCCGCGACGAGCGCTTTAAGGTCGCCATGCGCCTGACCTACCAGCGCGACAACGCGACCACCGCCGAGCCCGAGGACGCCATGACCATCGACGTCTCGGCCGGCGGTCTGGCCATCTACCTCAACGATTACCCCGACGTGGGCGAGGCCCTGGCCGTGCAAATGCCCACGATCCGCCTGCAGGGCGAGCGCCACGAGCTGCCCGAGCAGCTGGGTATCGTGTGCTGGGTGCGCCGCGCGCCCAAGGGCAGCCTGTACCGCAACGTCTGTGGCCTGCAGTTCCGTTACGCCGACGACATGGAGCGCGAGCTCGTCAAAGAATACGTCGGCTACATCCGCGCCAAATATAAGCTCTGATCGCCATGGCACTGTTCAAGCGCAACGACAACAAAGATAAAGCTGCCGAGGGCATGGCCGAGGATTTGGCCGAGGGTCAGCCCGAGGCCGCGCCCCAGGACGCCCCCGCTGCCAACCCCGAGGAAACCCCCAGCACCGATCCCGCCCCGCGCAAGCGCTTCGGCAAACCCAACCGCAAGCCCAAGCGCGACCTGCGCGGCGTGGTGCGCATCGAGGAGCTGGAGCAGGCCCTGGCCGACCAGGACCTCGACGACATCGACCCCGAGGCCGTCGTCTCCATGTACATGCCCAAGCGCCGCATGGAGCGCATCGGCGCGGCGCTGCTGCGCATGGACAAGCTGCAAAAGGCCCTCGTGGTGCTGGCGCTTGCCTTTGGCGTGCTGTTCGCGCTGTCGTTTATGCAGGAAAACATGGGCAACTTCACCATCAACCTCAACCGCCTGGAGCTCTTCCGCCGCGGCGTGGCCATTGCCGACAACGGCGACTTTAACAACGCCACCGCGCGCCTGGCGGCCGACGCCGTGGACAACGGCACTAATATTGCTGCCGAGGACCTGCCCGACAACCTGGACGACATCGACGGCAGCCACAACGGCAAGAACTACGTGGCGTACACCTTCTATATCCGCAACGCCGGCAAGACCGACCTGGGCTACAGCGCCAAGCTCAAGGTGGTCAGCGCCAGCAAGGGCGTGGACAAGGCCGCGCGCGTGCGCGTGTACCGCAACGGCGAACCCACCACCTACGCGGCGGCCGCGGCCGACGGCAACCCCGAGCCCAACACCGAGCCGTTTGCGTCCAAAGACGTGGTGACCACCATCAGCCACAACAACTTCCGCGTGGGCGACGTGGACAAGTACACCGTGGTCATTTGGCTGGACGGCGACGACCCGGAGTGCGTGGACAAGATCATTGGCGGCGCGGTGGAGTTCGGCTTCGATTTTGATTCGTCCGAGACCGACGATACGAGCCTGTTCATTAAGTTCGTGCAGGATATTGCCGATACCCTCACCGGCAACGACCCCATTAGCGCGAGCGGCAACGAGGCGCCCGATTACTACAAGGACCACAACGTGACCTGGAGTAACCGCCGCAACCAAAAGAACTCGCCCGCGGGGGACGAGGATAACTAGAACAAAGAAGTGCCGGGCCGGGATCGATTTCCCGGCCCGGCACTTTTGTTATGCCGAGGTTTTGTCGGCGGCGGTGGAAGCTGCTGAGGTTTCGCCCAGCAAGAACATCCGCAGAGCGAGCTTGATCGCATAGCCCGGTTTGACTTCGGCCGTGTTGCCCATGCGCTCGCCGAGGTCGCCGCAATAGGCATAAACGTCGCGGATCAGGTCTGCGCCCGAGAGCGTGAACATGTAGCCCGTGTTCGAAAGCGCGTTGGGCGCCGCGGGCAGCCCGGCAGCCTGGCAAAAGCTGGCAAGATCGGGAGCCATGGCGGCTGCGTATTCAATCGCGTGGCCGCCGTCCAGCGCGGCCTGCTCCTGTTCGCGGGTGTACGACAGCGCCGCCGCCAGCACAAAGCTAGGCGTGGGCGCATTGACGTCGTCGATAGTGGCGACGAGCTTGCCGGCCGCCTGTGTGACCAGCCAAGCGACTTCGCGCTGGCAGCGAACCGCCTTGCGCGTCACCGGTTTAATGGAGCCGGACGAAACGCTTCCTTTAGGTTGAGCGGCAGCAGCCATGGGATCCTCCTAGCAAATAGTCTGTCAAGCAGGCAGAAATTACACGTGCTACATCAGTATAGCGAGGGGGAGGGCCCGGGGCGAAGCGCGGTAGGGGAGAGCGCGTACGCTGGCGCGCAACTGTGACCGCAAGTCTTAAGGCGGACTTATGGCATCGCGAAAACGCGCGTTAAAAAAGGGCGAACGGCGTTTACATAACCCAAGGTAGACCGTTGAATCAATTGGATTATCAGGTCGCGAAAACTCATAAGGAAATCGTAAGAATTATGGTATTCTCAAACCCATGTTTTTAAGGATGGGCAAGCAACATCCAACACGAAAGCGCGGGCTCCCCTTCCGGGCTTCTCGAGGGTCATCTGGGATGAATGGGGAAAGAAAGGGGTCCGCATGGATACCAAGGCATTAAAAAAGCAGATGGGCGCCGCCATCGCCATGGTGCTCGTGGCAGCCGTAGCCCTCGGCTCCGCCACGTTTGCATGGTTTGTGAGCAACAACGAGGTTTCCGCTAAAACGACGGGTGTAAAGGCACAGTCCAATACGGCATTCATGAGCATTGAATACGAGAAGTCTGCTATTGGTACTCAGACGACCAATAGCGTTGACTGGACCGATCTTAAGGTTGCTCTTTACCCTGCTGAGGTTCAATCCGATGGCGCCGCGGCTCCGGCCCCGAAGTTCGTAACTGCGTATGGCACCACGACGACCGATGGCAAGAAGAGCGGAAATTATATCGAAGTTGGCGATGCCGCTAAGGCCGTAAAGGATCAATATGCTGTGGGCAAAGCGGACAACTATAAAATCAGCTCTGCTGGTGTCGACCTTAGCGACCTTAAGATTGATAACGTCGAAGTCACTACGGGTGCCGATAAGGGCTTGAAGGATGCAATTCGCGTTCTCGTCGTGGGTCCTGATAACTGGCAGGTTTGGGCGCCTGACGGAAAGAAGCTCGAGGGCACTGCCGATAAGGCGCTTGCCGCCACGGTTGTCAAAGATGCCGATACCCCAGTGAGCGTGTACGTCTACTACGATGGCAATGATGCTGCCGTAACCACTGCCAACCTGCAAAATATCCTCGACTCCGTTGGCGTTACCATTCACTTCAGCGCTACTCAGCCTACGACGGTTTCTGCCGGGGCATAAGTCACGTTGAATCATTAGCTTAAAAACGGGGTTTGGTGCAAGGCACCGAGCCCCGTTAGCCTTATCGACCGAATTGCAATAAGGGAACAACTTCGTATGTCCTCGCGCGTGAAGCAACTCAAAAAACAGTTAGCCATCGCTGCCATTTCGGCGGTCATGGCGTGCGTTGCTTTAGGCTCGGCAACATATGCGTGGTTCGCATTCAATAACACCGTCTCCGCCAGAACGGCAACCGTGACGGCCATGGCTAATGGCATGACGCTGCAAATTGTTGCGGGCACAACGCCCGATCACGGCAAAGACAACGACACGGTTGCGTTTGATAGTACGACCGCCCATGAAATCAGCCCCTCTTCGACCGATGACGCCAAAACGTGGTTTGTTCCCGCGTCGTGGGGCGATGGGGCCTTGGTTACGTCATACCAGCTTGCCAATGGGCTCGATACTGCAACGGGTCAATATACCGTGGGCGGTAAGGTCTTTTACGCGTATAACGTAAGCACCTATACGGTTTACACCGTGCGCGACACGGGCATTGCCGATGTCTATTTGGATGGTTCGGCCGATGAGGGTGCTATTTCCGTAACCTCGAATGGGCAGCCGCTGAGCGATAAGGTTGCGCACAGTATGCGCATCGGCATCACGACGGTTGACGCTCAGGGCAACGAGACGCTGAAAGTTGTCTATGCTCCAAGCGAGCCTGCCGGATCGGGCAACGATGCGTACTCGAAGCAGAACGGCATTGCGGGCTGGACGGCGGTTGCTGACGCTTCGAGTACAAAGGTTGCAACGTATAAGCATTTGTTCGGTACGACGTATGTTGACCAAAATGGCGGTAACTGGGCCGCGACAAAAAACGGCAAAAACTTCGATACACCTGTGGATAATCCAGCGGCGCTTGCCACGCATGTTGACTACAATGGCGTAATTTTGAAGGTCTATATTTGGCTCGAGGGCACCGATGCCGATTGTGTTAATACGGCTGCGAGTGCCGTTGACGAGGGCCTTTCCTACGACGTAACCCTGCGAATGGTTGGCACGAATTCGCAATAAAACTTTACGGCATTCGCTAGCGGCATGAACATGAAGGACGCCGTTTGGATAGAAAGCACCGACTCCGACTGTCAAAACTGGTCCGAGCAAGGCAAGAACACCGTCGCTCCGACCTTCGACGTAACGGTCAGCCTGGTCGGCATCGTGCCTGACGGTAAGTAACTCGAAGTTCTCGATAGCTAAATAACGAGGGCCAGTTCAGAAACGAACTGGCCCTCGTTTTGTCTATGTCAAAAGCGGTTCGGCTACAGCCCGTACACCTCAACCATGGCTTCACCGATGCGGTGGGGTACGCCGGTGACGAGTGCGTTGCCCATGCAGAAAGCTCGATGACCGTCGGTCATGCCGGTGCCCGTCCAGCCCTTTGGGAATCCTTGGAGCTGATCGAGCTCGTCGGGAACGAGGCGGCGGAAGCGACCGTCGGGGCATTCGATGACGTGCTTAAAACGACTGGCGCCCGTGCCGCCTTCGCCGGTGAGGATGGTGCGGCTCGGCTTGTCGGTGGCGTCCGGGAAGCTCATGGCTCCTTCGGAATACGTGTACGTAAAGCCCGTCTTTTTGTTGGTGCGCTCTTCGCGCTTGCTGCCCTTGAGGTAGCGCCAGTCGGGGAGCTTCTCGTCAGAGATGTAGAACTGCTCCGGAACAGTCGCCTCATCGACAAGCACATCGCCAAGTACGCGACGCTCGCCGTGATAATCCTCAGCGAAGTCGCAGGTTAAAACATGGCAGCCTTGCATGACACCGGCATTCTTGAACTGCGATGTCTTTTGACCAACGCCAAAACGAGTCGAGTTCTCGTAAGGGTCGGGCAGAACGTCGAGCTCGGACATTTCATCCGGATAGACGGCAGGGAAGGCCTTCGCCATAACGCCGTTGTGCATGCGGTCGACAAGGTCGACCGTGCCGGCGTTCTTCTCACAGAAGATATAAACGCGCTTGCGACGCTGGGGAAAACCGTATTCCGCAGAGTTGACCACGCGCCATTCGACGGTGTAATCGAGGTCGGCGAGGCAGCTCAGAATGATGGCGAAATCGCGACCACGCTGAGATGCGGGCGACTTGAGCAGGCGGTCAACATTCTCAAAGAGACCGAACTTGGGCTTCTTCATTTCGAGGAAGTGATAGATGTCCCACCAAAGGACACCCTTCTTGCCCTCGATGCCATGTGCCTGGTTAAGCGGGCGAGCGACGGAGTAATCCTGGCAAGGGAAGCCACCAACGACCATTTGCACGTCAGGGATTTCAATCTCGCCGGCTTCTGCCTGCTCTAGGACCTTATTGATGTCTTCGTTGACAACGGAATCTTCGCCAAAGCGATCCATGTAACAGCGCGCTGCGAACTGACGAGACTTGGTTCCGGGCGGCTCCCACTGGTTGGCCCAAATGGTGCGGAAGGGGCCGGCGGGCTTCATGTAAAACTCGGGATGACGCGGGTCGGCATAGCCTTCGAGACCCAGGCGAAATCCGCCGACGCCCGCAAAAAGCTCGGCAATGTTTATCTCAGACACGTTTCTCCAATCGCTGCTGTGTCCGTTTATGGTGCTCACAACAATAACCGATCGAGCGGACAAGATCAAGACCTCAATTTCATGGAGGAATATGCTGCCCTGAACTACCATGGGACTAACTGCGACGTTCGGAGGTACCCCATGCCCAAGAAGCACCTCGATTTCAAGCGCATGCTTGACGATACTGATTTTTCTGACCCCTCAAGCATCGAGCGCTATGCTGCCAATCTCGACGGCATGACGTTTCGCGATATCCTCGAGCTCGGCATTGCGCCGGAGGGGGAGAGCGCGCCAAAGGACTTTGGCTCCAAGAAGTACAAGGGCGGCATGGGTAACCTTATCGAGGAGCGTTACTTTGGCTACAAGGCCAACAGCGATGATCGGCCAGATTTTCCCGAGGCGGGCGTCGAGCTCAAGGCAACGTGCTTTGACGTACTCAAGGACGGTCGCAAGTCCGCCGGCGAGCGCCTTGTCTTAACGATGATTCCTTACGACCGTCCTGTCTCTCTCGACTACGACAACTCGCATCTCAAGACTAAGCTCAGCAATATCCTGCTGATTTACTACGGCCGCGACCGCTCCATCGATAAATATGACCAGCGTATTGAGCGCGCGGTTATGGTTCGCCTGCCCGAAGAGGATATGAAGATCATTCGCGCTGACTACGAGAAGATCATTTCGTACATTCAGGATGGTCGTGCGGACGAGCTTTCGGAGGGCATGACTACCTACCTGGGCGCCTGCACGAAGGGCGCGACTGAAGCGACCATGTGGGTTGACCAGTACTACGAGTACTTCAATACCGATACGGGCGAGATCGAGCGCCGTCGCGCAAAGCGTCGCGCCTTCTCGCTCAAGCGCTCGTACATGGACTATGTGCTTCATACCTATGTCCTCGGTGCCCCGCGCGTCGGCGAGAGCATTGTTCAAGGCAGCGACGAGTCTATTGATTTCGAAAGCTACGTGACCGGTCTTATCGAGCGCCACTATGGTGAAACCGATCGCCAGATTGCGGAGCAGTACGGCCTGGAATACACGGGCAACAAGGCGCAGTGGACGACACTTGTTTACCGAATGCTCGGCATTAAAAGCAATGCGGCCGAGGAGTTCGTTAAGGCAGGGATCAACGTCCGTGTTTGTCGCGTTAATAAGAGAGGGCACATCGAGCAGGCAATGTCCTTCCCTCCGTTTGAATTTAAGCAGCTAATCAATGAGGACTGGGAGACGTCTCTTTTCCGCGCGCGCCTCGAGACTAGCCGTTTCTTCTTTGTTGTGTTCCGTGAGGACCACGAGGGGGTATGGCGCCTCGACCGCTGTCTATTCTGGGCAATGCCGGCAAACGAAATCGAAGGTCCCGCAAAAGCTTGCTGGGACGAGACGCGAAAGGTCATTCGTGAGGGCGTTAAGCTCAATCCGTATCGGGACGCGAGCGGAAAGCTCAAGGTGACCAACAATCTGCCCGGTATGGCGGACAACCCGATTGTTCACGTTCGCCCGCATACCTCAAAAGCTGCGTACAGATTCGCCGACGGAACCGAAATCGGCGATATTGCGAGGAACGCCTACGAGCTGCCCGACGGACGCTGGATGACCAGGCAATCCTTCTGGTTTAACAAAGGCTATCTGGAGCATATCTTGGGACTGTAGCTTTCAAGCTGGTTGCTCGGCGGTCAAACCCTTTGAACTTGACGTTGCAAACGCGCCTCGAGGCAGGCCTTCGGTATCTTCGAATCGCCCGTCCTACTCCCGCAGCGCTCCAATGGGGAACACGTAGACGTCGTGCTCGGCGTCGTAGCGGCAGAAGGGCGAGGCCGCGGTGATGACGGCGCAGAACTCCGGTTGGGGGTTGCGTGCCGCAGGGTTCAGAGCGACCTTGCGACGCAGACGCTCGATGTTGCGGATTCCGTCGCTTACCTTGGATTCGCCGAGCTTAATCTCTATCGCTGCCCAGCGGCCATCGTTGAGCTCGATGATGGCATCAACCTCAAGCCCGTCGGAGTCGCCATAGTAGTGGAGCGAGCCCGGATGCGAGCCGGGCAAGCATGAGGTGTAGACGCTCAGGTCGTGAATACACAGAGACTCAAAGAGCAGGCCAAACGCCTGGCCGTCCGCAAGGAGCCTCTGGGGATTCATGCCAAGCGCGGCCGCGGGAATGGAGGGGTCGGCAAAATAGCGCTTTGGCTTGGTGCGCAGGCGGGACTTTGCGCGGACGGGTGCGTCCCAACCGGGCAGATTGACGATCGTATACATGCTCTCCAGCATCTTGAGGTAAAACGCTACGGTCGAAGCCGCCGGCTGGGCGTCGCTGTCGCCCAACGAGGCATCTGCCGCGATGGTGTTGAGCGTGGCAGAGGTCGCAACGTTGCGTGCAAGCGAGGACACGATGTGTCGTGCCGTAGATCCAACGCCGCCTTTTTGCGGAACGCTGACTTCGTACATGGCATCGAGATACTGATTAACGACCTCTGCCGCCATCTGGGGGGTCGCCCCGACGAGCGCCGGCCATCCCCCGCAACAAATTGCGTCGGCCAACATGGGCAGCGATCCTGTATAGGCGGAAGGTTCGAATGATCCTTCGAATAGGTTTTTCAGCGAAACGGATCCCGTTGAAAGCCCGCGCTCCCAAAGTGTCATGGTGCTCATATCGAGACGCGCTATGCGACCGGCGCCGCTGTGGGTGACGGAGTCTTTTGCCGGTGTTGACGACCCAGTGAGGATAAAGAGGCCCTTCTCGCCGCCGGATGCATCTACGGCGCGTCGCGTGGCGTCCCACGTCGCGGGGGTCTCCTGCCACTCATCGATGACATGCGGCTTATCGCCCTGAAGAGCGAGTGAAGGATCGGCTTCGACCAGCGACTTTACGTTTGGGTCGTCAAGATGAACAACGCTCTCACCGAATGCGAGCGCGGTCCATGATTTGCCGCACCATTTGGTGCCCCGAATCTCGACCGCTCCAAAAATCTGGAGCAGGGTTTGCAGCCGTTCGTCCAAAAGGCGAGGACGGTAGGATTTGGGTTGTTCCGAACCATAAGAAATCATGATTTGATAGACCTCACTACCTGCGCATACTCGATTTCCGAGGATTTTCACACTCGATTTTCGAGGATAATCATACTCGATTTTCGAGGAAATCCGCACTCGATTTCCGAGGTTTGGGCTACAGGTAGATACCCTCGAACAGGGTCTTGTGGAACTGGGTGTGGTGGTCGCGTGCCCAGGTAAAGAGGGCCTGGTCAAAGTCGCCTGGCGTGGCGGGGATGCCATAGACGCCGGCGACGTCCACGCGCACGAACTCCAGCGCGGGCAGCTTGTTGATGGCCGTGAGCGCAAACGGCGACGTGGGCTCCTCGAACAGGTAATGGCTGCCTTGCAGCGCGCCGCAGCCGGTGCACGTGCTGGCGAGCGATGCGGTCTTGGTGGTGCGCGACGTGACGGGTTTGTAGCCGCAGCGCTGGTGCAGGTAGTCGCGGATCTCGGCCGGCACGCAGCCTAGCGCGGGGACGATGGCCACGGCGTTGGCGCGGCTGGTGTCGATCGCGACATGGCCCGCGTCGTCCATGGCGGGCGCATCGCCGGGCGCGGCTAAGCTGTCAGAATCCTCGGCCGCCAAATACGGAATGCCAAAGGCCGCGACCGTGGTCTGCTCATGGCACTTCCAGCATTCGCGCTTGCCCAGCACCAGGTAGATGTAGGGCGCGCTGGGGTCGGAGCGATCCACGCCGGGCAGCCACGCGGCAAAGGGCTCGGGGTTGACGCCATCGGGCACGTACCAGATCTTCTTGGCCCGGTCCCACTTGGCGCCCAGGGCCTTGGCCTCGTCTTTGTGCGAAAAGGGAACATCGAGCTCGGTGCGCATGGCGGCTCCTTTGTGCGGCTTGCGGTGCATGTGCTCCAAGGATACCCCAGCGGGGTGACCGATGCATACGGCTGCGGATGGCCGTGCTTGTGCTGGTGGCCGGCGGTGCTTGCGGCCTTTACGGGGCGGTTGCGGCGCGGTGTGGGGCCCGTTGGACGAGTGTTTTGGCCGTCCAAGAAGTCGCGGAGCATTTTGGCGAGGGCGCGCCGTCAAGCAAATGGTCAAGTAAATGGTCAACTTTTGGTCAGTTGAGCGGCAACCTTGCCAAAAGCTTGACGGATTTGCGTTTTGACGTCGACGAATGAGTACTTTGGGCGCGTTGCGGCGAAAAACCGCCGGTCGTTTACCGAAACCTTGCCCGCGCCGCCGCCCGCTGCCGACGCGCATGTTATCTTCGCGCCATGAGCTACTTTATCGTTTCACATAACGCAGCATTGGCGTTTTTGGCGCATCGGCCGAACCCTCGATTTGGGGATTCGGAGCCAGAGGTCGTGTCGATTGCGGGTGCCTGCGCGCTTTTGGACCAAGAGGCGCAGGAGTTTATCGATCACTACGACCTGGGGATCGAAACGTTGGATTTGCTGGTCCCGTCGCGGGCCGACCGCAGGAGCAGCAAACACGTTAAGACGCACCTGTGCACTAACGAGCTCCCGGCGGGTTCGTTTATCTCGTTGGGCCACTGGAGGCGCGAGCTGGACGCGTACGTGTGCTCTCCCGAGCTGGCGTTTTTGCAGGCCGCACACGAGGGCGATGCGGCCGAGGCCATCTATGCCGGCTATGCCATGACGTCGGACTATCGGCTGGATAACCTAGCTGCCGGTGGGGTGACGGGCAGAGACGCGGGCATGCGCGATGGTAGGCTTACAACCAAGGAGCTTATCGCGGCGTATCTTGACCGGGCGTCAAAGGTGAGAGGCGCCGCTAAAGCGAAGGCGTTGCTTCCGTATGTTCAAGAGGGTTCGCGGTCTCCAAGGGAGTCGGGACTTTGCATGTTTACGTCGCTGCCCGCACGCTACGGCGGGCTTGCGCTGGGTGAGGCCGAGCTGAACAAGAAGTATTACATTCGAGACGGACTGGATGTCGGGCGCAAGCGCAAGCTGCGCGTGCTGGAACGCACGCCCGACATTACGCTTACGGCAAAAGCCGAGGTGGGCATGGATAAAGTAAGGGCCGGGCTGCTGCCCGAAGTGCTTACAGCGCTGGTTGACTACGACAGCGATGCCATCCATGACGGAAGCGAAAAGATCCACAAGGACGCCGAGCGCCGCAACGAGCTGCAGCTGCTCAACGGGGTCGCGTACTTTACGGTGACGACCGACCAGGCAAACGACTACGACAAGCTCACCCGGCTGTGCGAACGCATCCGGCGGAAGCTGCATCGGAATAAGCGCCCCATCTTTAATAAGCCCATGACCGAGGAACAGCGATATCTTGCCCTCGCGCGCGCCGAAACGAAGCGGTTTAAGCTTTGGCAGACCGTAATCGAGGCTCATCAGCATTGGTAGGGCGGTCGTTGGGCGTGGAAGCAGCGCCCTTATTTTCAGGTCTAATACTTTTCCGCGAAGTGAACGAGTCAAAATGGACCCTCGAAACATCGGCACTTTTGGCGGCTCATTTCCTGCGGTTTTGCTGGCGGAATCCTGCGGTTTTGGCTTCAAAAAGTGTGGATGCTTCGGGGGTCCAAATAAGCTCGTTCACTTCGCGGAAAAGTATTAGACCTGACTGTAGGTAGGTTGTCCGGATGTGGCTACGAGGCCCATCCGGTCCTGATCGGGGCGGTCGCCGGGGCTGTTTGGGCCACTTTGGACGCGCTTGGAGCGATTCCCGGCGGTGTCGGAGTGGCTTTGGGTCCGGCTGGCGTGGTTTCCGGCGACGCGGAAGCGTCTCGGCGTTTGGTTGGGATGGCTGCCGGCGGTGCGGAAGTGGCTTCGGGTTCGGTTTGGATGATTGCCGACGTTGTTGAGGCGGCTTTGGGCGCCGCGGCGCCCTCTTGGTTTGGCGGCGTAAAACAAAACAGCTCAGAGGCGAAGCCTCTGAGCTGCGAACATTTGGTGGGCGTTACAAGATTTGAACTTGTGACCTCTTCCGTGTCAGGGAAGCGCTCTCCCCCTGAGCTAAACGCCCGATCAAGGGTGCGCGAGTGCGCAGGAAATAATATAACGGAGCTCCCACCCAGTGGCAAGAACATTTTTTAAAAACCTGCGATTCGGGGCGCGTTTGCGGTCCGCTGCGGCGCGAATTGCACTCGAAAACCCGTGTTTGTACCCCCGATGAACTGCGCGTTCACGTAAAATAAATCCATTATGGGCAAATGGTGCCCAGGCAGTTCACAACGCGGCATATGGGGGAGGGGCATGTCGGACGCGCGCTCGCTGCGAAAACAGTTCAATCGCATGCTCGCTACCTTGGTGGTGGCGCTTGCTGCTGCTGGGGCCGTAACATATGCCTGGTACATCTACAATGCCAACCGCCACATCACCGACGTCAAGATGGCGGCGGGCACGGGCGTCACCTTCCTTATCTCCAACGAGTACGACGGCGAGTACAAGACCAACGCTGGCCTGAGCTTCGCGGGCCTGCTCGATCCCGTCTCGACCGACAACGTGCTTAATGGCTTCCAAAAGGTGACGGGCTTTACCGGCGGAACCACGCAGGACTCGCTCTTTGCCAACATGTTCGGTGCCGCCGAGCATTCCGACTACTACAAGACTTCCCTTTACCTGGCCACCAACTCGGTCGCGACCGACGTGTACCTGTCGGGCATCGACTTTACCGAGCAGGACCCGGCAAACCCCATCTCCACCGCCTTGCGCGTGGGGCTGGTTGCCTATGCCCCGGGACGGGGAAACACTGTGATGGGTCAATATGTCTTTGAGGTCTCGAACGCCCGCAATCCCCAGGCGCGCTTCAACACGCTCGACGGCAAGGACGCCGGCGAGAGCGAACAGGACCATCTGGTGCTCGACAGCACCCGCACCGATGGCACCACAGTCCACCTTGACCAGCTGACCAGCGCAAACTTCTGTGATTACAACGAGGACACCGGCGTCGTGGGCCTCAAGGAGGCTACGACCAAGATCTGCAGCCTGCCCGCCGCCGAAAAGGGCGCCGACCGCAGCACGCCCGTGCGCGTCGACGTGTACGTGTGGCTGGAGGGTTGCGACCCCGATTGCACCAACAACCTGGCTGCCACCAGCCTGCAATCGCTGGCGCTGCGTTTTGCCGGTAAGCGTTCGTAAAGGGGGCTGGGCATGAGTACATCGAACATCAAGGACATCCTGGGCTCGCGCCGCCGTATGGTAGCCGCGGCCGCGTGGATGTTAGTGCTGGTAGCTGCCCTGAGCGCCGCCACCTACGCGTGGTTTAGCAACTCGCGCTACACCAACGTGACGCCCGTGGCGCACACGGTAAGCGACGAGGGCTCCGACCTGCAGATTGGCCTTTCGGCCAACGGACCCTGGGACACGACGGCTACGCTGGCTGCCGCCGACAAGACGCTCTATCCCATCTCGACGGCAGACCTTTCCCGCTTTTGGCGCGGCACCTTCCAAAACGCCGCGGGCATCACGACCGACTATGCCGACTGCACCGCGCAGCTGAATGACTATGCCCTTACCGGCACGCTGTACCTCAAGGGCAGCGACGGCGCGCTCAGCGTGTACCTGTATCAGGGCCAGATGAGCGTGACGAGCGATCCGCAGCTGCTGGCAGCACTTCGCCTGGGCCTGGTCATTACGACCCGGTCTGGTACGCAAACGCATATCTTTACCTGCGACGACCTAGGCAACACCGCGGGCGCCACCAGCAGGCGCACCACGGCGCAGGACGGCGTGGTCGTGGCATCGGGCGCCTCAGGCTGGGGCTACACCGCCGACCCCGCCCGAGCCATAAGCGCCTACAGCATGGATGGCACTGGCGATACGCCCACGGCGCGCGCAGGTGCGACGCCCATCTGCACGCTGGCCGCCAACGAGGTGGCAAGCGTCCGCTACGTTGTGTACATGGAAGGCTGCGGCGCCAACTGCATCGACGAGGCCCAAGCCCGCGATGTGGTGCTGCAGCTCGCCTTCGCCGCGGCCAAGGCATAAGGGGGGCGAGCTAAATGCAAAAGAACAAGCAGATGCAGGTAGACGGCATCGAGGCCGAGAAGACGTCCGCCAAGACGACGACAACCGCTGCCCCCGAGCCCGCCGAGTCCGTAACCTCCGCCGCTCGTCGCCACGCCCGCCGCGCGCGTGCCTACATCGCGCTCGTTATGGTGGCACTCGCCGCCACCCTGGGCGTGGCCACCTACGCCTGGTTTACCAGCAACATGAAGGTCAACACCAACTCGGTGAGCGTCCACAGCGACACGTCCAAGCTGCTGCTCGAGCTGGGCGATGCCAGCCGCGGCAGCTGGTCGCAGCAGGGCGACGTTTCCCTGGTCTCCAATGCAAGCGGCGCCGTAACGCTCTACCCGGTCTCGACCTTCGACCTCAACGGCTTTGCGGCCTGCGCGCAAAACAACTCAGCCGGCGATGCCTCGGTGTTTGAGCAGGCAAAAGACAACGGCTCCGCGTTCTACCATGGTTGGATTGACCTGCGCCCCACCATCACGGGTACGGGCGCCAGCAAGGTCAAAGGCAAGGTCAGCCTGTATCTCGCCGAGTCGCTGGTCCCGCAAGGCACCGATGCCGAGCTGCTGCGCGCAGCCCGCGTGGGCATCAAAATCTCGAGCGGCAACCAGGTGCTCGCCACCAACATCTTTGAGCTCGACAGCTCCGATGGCGGCCACCGCGGCGAGCATCCCGCGACTGCCCCTGCGGGCCTGGCAGGCTACACCGACGGCATGCTGCTGGGCTGGCAAAACGGCCAGCTTGCCTGCGGCGCCAACGTGACGCAGGACCCTGCCGCCTTTACCCTGGACACCAGCGAGACGGCCACGCGCCCGCAAAACGCGCTCGCCACGCTGACGCTGGGCCAGACCTATCGCCTGGACATCTATTACTACATCGAGGGCACCGACCCCGATAGCGCCAGCTACCTCTATCAGGATCCGGGCACCTTGCACCTGGCGCTCTTCGCGACCTTGGACGGTGAGTAGCAATGGCACACGTTAAGCCAAGCAACCGCTGCCCAGCCACCGCTGCCGCCCGCCAGCCCGCCACCGCGCCCGCCGCCCCTGCCGACACCGACCTGCGCCGCAAGCTCACCACCACCGTGGTCCTGGTCCTGTTTGCGCTGGTGGCGATAGCCATGGCGACCTTCGCCTGGTTCTCCATCGCCGATAGCGCCAAGACCCGCATGCTCATGATCGACGCCAACGCCGATGGTTCGCTGCGCTTTGACCTGGACGAGCATGCCACGTTCGAAGAGTACGTCCACAGTCTGGGCTTCGACCAGATCTCGGCGCGCATCGCCAGCGAAAAGGGCGTGGACATCGACGCATCCAGGCTCAAGCCCGTCACCACGAGCGACTACCAGACCTTCACCTTCGAGGACGGCTCCACCGCCGATCCCGCCACCGGTGCCTACCTGGAGTTCACACTGCACTTTATGAGCAGCACGGACCTGCGTGTGCGCCTGACCGGGCAGGACGGTGACAACGGCGCCTCCGGCACGCGGTTTAGCTCCGACACCGAGGGGATGGCCAGCGCCATGCGCATGAGCTTTACCGCCGACGGCCAAACCTGGGTCTACAACCCCAACGGGGGCGGCGGCTCATCTGGTTCGGCGACGGTCTTCGGGCTCGGCTCGGGTGAGGCCACCGCGGCGAGCGACATGTTCGATCTGATAAAGGATGCGGACAAGCCGGTAACCGTTCGCATATGGCTCGAGGGAACGGACCCAAGTTGCACTAATATGCTAAAGGGAGCTAACTATTCGGTTTCGATGCGCTTTGAGGGCATCGAGGAACAGTAGATACGCACGGCGGCCGCCCGGCCGCGCACGACCTAGTCAGACACGGTAGTAAGGGACATCATGCAATCTGTTAAAAAAGTCGCATCCATCGCACTGAGCGTCGTCATGTGGATCATCATCCTGGTGGCGGCCCTGTATGCGTTTACCACGCTCGCCACGCGCGAGGACGGCAGCGTGTCCGACATCGCCGGCTTCACCCCGCTTGCCGTGCAGTCCGACTCCATGGCGCCCACGTTTAACAAGGGCGACCTCATCGTCATCAAAAAGTGCGACACCTCCAAGCTCGAGGTGGGCGACATCGTGACGTTCCACACCATCATCGATAACGAGTACGCGCTCAACACGCACCGCATCGCCGCGATCGACGAGGTCAACGGCATGCGCAGCTTTACCACCAAGGGCGACAACAACGACGTGGCCGATACGCACATCATCAGCGACGGCGACATCGTGGGCAAGTACGTGTTCGTGCTGCCGCAGATGGGCAAGGTCATGGACTTCCTGTCCAGCTCCATGGGCTTCCTCATTGTGATCGTCCTGCCCATGCTGCTGTTCTTTATCTACCAGGTGTACCACCTCATCGTGGTGGGCATGAACCTTAAGCGCGCCATGGCCGAGGAGGACCGCCTGGCCGCCGCGGCCGCCATCGTGGACGCCGAGGGCAAGGGCGCCACCGTCACCGCCGATAACGCCGCCGAGCAGCTCGCCCAGGCCGAGGCCAAGCTCGAGGAAGCCCGCCGTCTGAAGGCCGAGGCTGAGGCGGCGATGAACGCGAACAAGCAGGAGGACAGCGACGGTGAGTGAGTTTCTGGGATTTGCCTGGGAGCTGCTGGCAAAGGTCGTCTACAACGTCGTGGCCGTCGTGAGCTCCATCCTTAACCTGCTGGTGTTTGGCTGGGTTGAGTACTTCAACATCTTTATGACCTACTTCACCACGTTTGACCTGGTGGGCAAGATCGGCGCGGTCATTCTGTTTGCCATGCTCATCGCGGTCCCCGTGCTGATCGTGGCCATCCTGGTGCACCGCTATCGCATCAACCGCCGCCTGCATCGCGACGATACGTCCAACAAGGCGCTCTACCGCGAGATCGGCCGCCTCAACAAGCAGGTGCTCGACCTCATGGACGAGAAGAACAAGCTGCTGGCGCTCAAGGTCAATGCCATGGGCGGCACCAAGCAGATTCCGTACGTGGGCGCCTCGGCCCTGGCCGACGACCACCTGCCCACGGTGGGCAACGTCGTGGGTGCCGCTGCGGGTGCCGGTGCTGCCGCGGGCGAGGGCGCCACGGCCGTCATGTCGGGCAACGCGTCGCTCGCGCTCGACGGCGAGGGCGTCAAGGATGCCGCAGCCGCCATGGCCAAGGCCACCGTCGAGGCCAAGACCCTTGCCGAGGAAAAAGAGATCGCACAGGCCAACCGCTTCCCCAAGCTGTCGCTCGTGGACCTCAAGTACCGCGACTGGGAGTCGCCGGTCTATGACGACGCCATCTCGCTGGAGGACTTCGTCGACAGCTTCCGCGCGTTTGCGTGCAGCCAGATGAAGCTCTACTACACACCCGAGATCATCCGCCGCTTTGTGGCCGGCATGGCCGCCTCCAAGTTGCTGATCCTGGAGGGCATCTCGGGTACCGGTAAGACCTCGCTGCCCTACAGCTTTAGCCGCTACCTGGACAACCCCGCGACCATCGTGTCGGTGCAGCCGAGCTTCCGCGACCGCACCGAGGTGCTCGGCTACTTTAACGAGTTCTCCAAGCGCTTCAACGAGACCGAGTTCCTCCGCGCCGTGTACGAGGCGGGTCTGCGCCAGGACCCGTCCATGATCGTGCTCGACGAGATGAACCTCGCCCGCGTGGAGTACTACTTTGCCGAGATCCTGTCGGTGCTCGAGATGCCCAGCCACGACGAATGGGTGCTCGACCTGGTGCCCACCCAGTGGGCCGCCGACCCCAAGGCGCTCCACGACGGCAAGCTCACCATCCCCGACAGCCTGTGGTTTATCGGCACGGCCAACAACGACGACTCCACCTTCACCATCACGGACAAGGTGTACGACCGCGCGATCCCCATCGAGCTCAACGAGCGCGCCGACGCGTTTGAGTGCGAGCCGCACGAGCGCGTGCACGTGACGGCCGACCACCTGCAGTATCTGTTCCAAAAGGCCAAGGTCGAGTACGTGATCGACGACGAGCTACTGCAGAAGATGCACAAGCTGGACCAGTACCTGCAGACCCGCTTTAAGCTGGCGTTTGGCAACCGTATCATCAAGCAGATGTACGACTTTATCCCCGTGTACGTGGCGTGCGGCGGCACCGAGTTGGGCGGCATGGACTACATCATCGCCCGCAAGGTGCTCAAGAAGTTTGAGTCCATGAACGTGAGCTTTGTGCGCGACGAGATGAAGGGCCTGATCGAGTACATCGAGAAGACCTTTGGCGAGGGCGGCCTGCCCGATTCCGTCATGTACCTGCAGCGGATCCAGAACTTCTACTAAGCGCGTGCGAGCGCGGGGCGTGGGATAAGGCGATCAGTAGTCCTTGTCCCGCGCGCCTTCCCCCGATCGATCCAACCTATGGAGTAACCCATGTCCGAGACCATTCAGGACCTCTATACCAGCTTCTCCGAGCAGATGGAGCCCATCCAGGAGGACAGCCGCTACTTCCGCTATCTCTTTGAGATGGCGCAGGCCTCGGGCACCACGATCGAGCAGCAGCGCGAGGAGCTCGTCAAGGTGGTGGACGAGGAATGGATCAGCATGATCGAGGACTCGCTCGACGCCATCAACACCATTATCGAAAAGCCGCGCCGCTTCATCACCACCGAGGAAGAGGTGGTGCCGGTCTCGCTCGCCAAAAAGATCAGCGCCGACAGCGTCCGTCACCTCAGCCAGAACACGCAGTTTTTGGCGCCGAGCGACGATGGCGGCGTCCACCCCACGCGCATCCTCAACGTCAACACCGTCGAGACGTACGACCTGTACGAGAACCGCTTTATCTATCACCTGATTCAGCGCCTGCTGACGTTTGTGGACAAGCGCACCGACGTGATCTTTTGGTCGACGGGCAACGAGATCCGCAACCGCTTTAAGATGCACAGCAAGATCGACGACGCGTACGAGGAGATCGAGTACAACGTCGAGATGACGGTCAAAAACCGTCAGAGCTTTGCCGAGAACGACGCCGACAACATGGACGTCTTTATGCGCATCGACCGCGTGCGCCGTCTGGTCATGGCGTTGCGCGGCGCGTCGTTCTGCCAGATCATGAACGGCTGCAGCGCGGTCCGAAGCCCCATCCAGCGCACCAACCTCATCATGAAGGACCCCAATTACCGCAAGTGCTACCAGCTGTGGCAGTTTATGGAGCGCTACGACAAGGTGGGCTACAACATCGACGTGCAGCAGCAGTCGCTGGCGTTCGATGACGAGTACATGGTGCAGATGTACACCAACCTCATCAACAACTACACCGTCTTTAAGAGCCTGACCGATGACGAGCGCAATCTGCAGGAGCTCGAGAGCGTGCAACACGCGCCGGTGGCGCCCAAGTTTATTAAAGAGATTAAGGAGGAGCAGGTCGATAGCCCCGATCTGCCCGATGTCGAGGTCCGCCGCGTGTTTGTGGAGGAGGTCACGCAGGCCCAGCTCGATGCCGAGCAGGCGCTGGCCGAGGCCCGCGAGCAGATCGAGGAGCTGCAGGGGCAGGTCAAGTCCTGGAAGGTGCAGGCACATGCACTGACCGACGAGCGCGACGATCTGGCCGACGAGCTGGACGAGGCCAAGACGCGCGAGCTGGCGCTGACGCAGCGCGCGCAGATGGCCGAGGCCGATGTCGAGGAACTGCAAGGGTCGCTCGAGGATGTCGAGGCGGGCAAGAAGGCTGCCGAGGCCGACGCTGCCGAGGCGCGTGAGACCGCGGCGGCGCAGCTGGCGCAGATGCGTGCCGAGGCCGATGCCGAGGTTGCTGCCGCCCGTGCCGACGCGGATGCCAAGGTTACCGCCGCCGAGCAGGCTGCTGCCGCGGCCCTGGCTGCCAAGACGGCTGCCGATGCCGCTGAGCTGCAGGCTACCAAGGACGCCGCTGCGGCTGAGCTCGCCTCTGTGTGCGAGGTCTCTGCCAAGGAAGCGGCTGCACTGCATGCCAAACTGGATGCCGCCGAGCTGCGCATTGAGGAAGTGCAGCTGACGGCCGAGCGCGATGCCCGTGCCGCGCAGGAGGCTGCCGACGCCGCCGCGAATGCTGCGGAGCAGAAGCTCGCCGACACCGTTGCCGATGCCGAGGCGAAGGTCTCCGCTGCTCAGCAGGCTGCCGATGCTGCAATCGATGCTGCCCGCGCTGCCGCCGATTCTGCTGTTGAGCAGGCTGCGGTGGATGCGAACGAGAAGGTTGCCGCCGCCGTTGCCGAGCGCGATGCCGCTACGCGTGCCGCCGAGGAGGCTCGTGCCGACGCCGATGCGCGTATTGCCGCCGCCGAGCTCGAGGCCGGGGAACGCATTGATCAAGAAGTTGCCGCCGCCAGGGCCGCTTGCGAGCGCGAGGTCGAGGCTGCTCGCGCGGAGATGCAGCAGCGCCTGGATTCGCTGGCGCACGAGCTGGAGCAGGCCGTGCGCGATCGCGCCCGCGCCGAGCGTCGTGCCGAGGGCAACAGCCTGTCGCGCTATCTGCTGGCCCGCCTGCGCGGGGAGGCCGATGGGGTGGCGGCCGGCGAGGACGACGCTCCTACGACGGATACCGCCGACGCCGACGCTTCGACATCTGACGCCGCTGATGCCAACACTTCCGCAAAGGACGCCGACAAGTGATGAAGCACGTGCTCCGCGTGATCAACGTGCTGGCGACCGTGGTGATCCTGGTTGCCTTCGTGGTGTTGCTGCGCACGGTGTTCACGCCCGCCGGTGAGATTCCCACCATCATGGGCTACGGCTTTATGCGCACGCTGACCGGCTCGATGGAGCCGACGATTCCCGTGCATTCGTTTATCGTCGTCGATACCGACAACAGCCAGGCCTACCAGGTGGGCGATATCATTACCTTCCATTCGCCCGATGACGCGCTGGAAGGTTCGCTCAACACGCACCGCATCGTTGCCGTGGACGCCGCGGCCGACGGCACGCCGGTCTACCACACCAAGGGCGATGCCAATCCGGTCGAGGACGCCGCGCCCGTGCCCGCCGCCGATGTGGTGGGCCGCGTGGTCTTTGTCTCGGCAGGCCTGGGCGTGGTGGTGTCGCTGCTTACCAATCCGCTGCTGTTCTTTCCGCTTATCGTGGTGCCGCTGATCGTGCTGCTGGTGCTCGAGATTCGCCATATGGTCAAGGCCACACAGGACGTGGCCCGTGCCGAGGACGAGGCCGCCTTGCGCGCCGCCGTGGAGCAGATTCGCGAAAAACGTCGCCGCGAGCAGGAGGAGCAGAGCGGCGCCGGTGGCGATTCCGCCGACGAGGGCGACTCCGACGACGCTGGCGCCGAGGGCGACCATACCGGCCCCGACGCCTCGGACAATTAGAACCGCTCGCCATAGCTTGCCCGCGCCATTCGTCCCTACAATTTGGACGCTCGTAGATGTTCTAAAACATCCGCTTTTTCATACCAATAGTCGTGCTACAGTTTGAGCGCTTTGTTGCCAATTGATTTCGGGGGAGTGGAATGAAACAGGAGCAATCGGCACAGCATACAGGCGAGAAGCCCTCGGTGCCGATGACGGCGGCGTCCGATTTTGTCGTTCCGGAGGGAACCGACGAGCTGAGCCGCAGCACGCGTCGCGCCTGGCGCGATCGCCTCAACGATGCCCAGACGCGCAAGATGATCACGGGCGTTCTGGCCACGCTGGTGGGTGGTTCGTTTTGGGGCTTCTCGGGCACTAGCGCGAGTTTTCTGTTCGATACCTTCCACGTCGATACCCTGTGGCTCATGAGCGTACGCCAGATTCTCGCCGGCCTGCTGTTTATGGTCGTGGTCGTCACGCGCGATCGCGCGCGCCTGGTCAAGCTCTGGACCACGCCCGCCGACCGCAGGCAGCTGCTGCTCTTTACCGCCTTTGGCCTGCTGTTCAATCAGTTTTGCTATCTTTCGGCCGTGCGCCTGACCAATGCCGGAACGGCGACGGTGCTCCAGTGCCTGCAGCTGGTCATCATTATGGGATACACCTGCGTCATCGATCGCCGTATGCCGCGTACGCGCGAGGTCATCGGTATTGGCCTGGCTCTGGGCGGTACGTTTTTGATCGCAACCGGCGGCGACCCCACCAGCCTGAGCATCTCGCCGCTCGGCCTTGTCGCGGGCCTTATGTGCGCGGTCAGTGCCACCTGCATGGCGGTGATCCCCGCCAAGATTCTGCCCGAATACGGCAGCCCCATCGTTACGGGCTCTGCCATGCTCACGGCGGGCGTGGTTTCGTGTGCCGTGGTTCAGCCGTGGGCTCATATGCCGGCGCTTGACGCTGCCGGTATCGAGGCGCTTGCGGTGTTTGTGATCGTGGGCTCGTTCTTGGCGTACATGCTCTATATGCAGGGCGTTAAGGACATCGGTTCGGTGCGCGCGAGCCTGATCGGAACCGTGGAGCCGGTGTCGGCAACCATTACCAGCGCGGTTATGCTGGGCACGGTGTTTTTGCCGACCGACCTGATCGGCTTTGCCATGATCATCGTGATGATGTTCCTGACGGTATAGCCCCTGCGGTTGCTTTAAAGGATAATGGGCTGGCGGCGCGTTGCTTTGGCGGCGCGCCTTCGTCTATAGAGAGGACCTCTTATGAAGTACTTTGGCACCGACGGCTTTCGCGGCGAGGCCAACGTTGGGCTGACCGTGGAGCATGCGTACAAGATCGGCCGCTTTGTGGGCTGGTATTACGGCGCCAATCGCAGTGCTAAGGCACGCGTGATCGTGGGTAAGGACACGCGTCGTTCGAGCTACATGTTCGAGGCGGCGCTGGTGAGCGGCCTGGTCGCGAGCGGTGCGGACGCCTACATGCTGCACGTCATCCCCACGCCTGGCGTGGCGCACCAGACCGTGGAGGGCTGTTTCGATTGCGGCATCATGATCAGCGCGAGCCACAACCCGTTTTGCGATAACGGAATTAAGCTCGTCAACAGCGACGGCTTTAAGATGGACGAGGATGTGCTGGAGCTCATCGAGGATTACATCGATGGCAAGAGCGAGGTGCCGCTGGCGACGGGCAATCACATCGGTGCTACGGTCGACTACATGCAGGGCCGTAACCGCTATATTGCTTCGCTCATCGCCAGCGCGAACTTTTCGCTGCAGGGCGTCAAGATTGGCCTGGACTGCGCCAACGGCTCGGCGTCCTCGGTGGCCAAGCCGGTGTTCGATGCTCTGGGCGCCGACGTGCGCGTGATTAACGCCGCGCCCGATGGTTTCAACATTAACGTCGACTGCGGCTCCACGCATATGGAGCGCTTGCAGCGCCACGTGGTGGAGCAGGGCCTGGACGTGGGCTTTGCCTATGACGGCGATGCTGACCGTTGCCTGGCCGTGGACGAGCGCGGCCGCGTGGTCGACGGCGACCAGATCCTGTACGTGTGCGGTGTGTATCTGAACAAGCACGGTCGCCTTTCGGGCGGTACCGTGGTGCCGACGATCGCCAGCAACTTTGGCCTGGTCAAGTCGCTGGAGCTTGCCGGCTTAAGTGCCGTGACCAGTGGCGTGGGCGACCGCCACGTGTATGCCAAGATGCGCGAGGGCGGCTACAGCCTGGGCGGCGAGCAGACGGGCCACACGATCTTTGGCGATATCGAGCGCACGGGTGACGGTATTATGACCTCGCTGCGCGTGATGGAAGTGATCCGTGCCGAGCGTGAGACGCTCTCGCAGCTCACGGCTCCGTGCAAGCTGCTGCCGCAGGCGCAGGTCGCCGTGCGCGTGGCCGACAAGGACGCCGCGCTCGACAGCATGGGCGTGCAGAACGCCATCGCCGAGGCCGAGGCTTCGTTGGCAGGTGAGGGCCGCGTGCTCGTGCGCAAGAGCGGAACCGAGTCGGTGATCCGCGTCCTGGCCGAAGCCCCCGACCAAGCAGCCGCCAACGCCGCCATGAAGCGCATCGCGAGCGCGTTGGAGGCCCTGTAAAGGGACTTTGGAGCTGTTTGGCAGGGGGTTTCTAATAGGCTGTGTGCAAAAAGTGGCAAATATGAGTACTGTCACTAAATTGGTAACAGCGATTTTTGCCTTCAAAGCTCATGTTGGCGCCGTTTGAACACCATTCCGACTTGCATATCTTCTCATATGTCCAATAAAAGAGGTCCTAAGTAAGAATAAATCTCACTTAGGACCTCTTTTTAGTCCAAATTAAATGTTATAAGCATGGCAACAGTACTCATATTTGCCCTTTTTTGCACAAGCCCCCAATGACTAGGTGTATGCCTTACAGTTCGTAGAGCGTGGTGAACTTGTCCTGCAGGTAGCTGCAGTAGTAGCGGGCATCAAAGTCCATGCCGCAGGCGTCCTTGATGAGCTCCGGCGCGTCCTTGGCGCGGCCCCACTGCCAAACGTGCTCGCCCAGCCATGCGCGGACGGGTGCCAGGTCGCCGCTCGCGCAGGCGCCGGTGAGGTCGACACCGTCGCGGCACATGGCCGGTACAAACATGGCGTCGTAGGCGCTGCCCAGGGCATACGTGGGGAAGTAACCAAACGAGCCGCCGCTCCAGTGCGTATCCTGCAGGCAGCCGCGCGTGTCGTCGGGAACCGGAATGCCCAGGTACTCGTCCATAAAACGGTTCCAAAGCGCGGGGATATCCTTAGCCGTGGCCTCGCCGGCAAACAGCATGCGCTCGATCTCGTAGCGCACCATAACGTGCAGCGGGTAGGTGAGTTCGTCGGCCTCAGTGCGGATCAACGACGGCTGCGCGATGTTCACGGCGTGGTAGAGCGTATCCTCGTCCACGTTACCGTAGACCTCGGGCGCGTGACGGCGCAGCACCTCGAGTAGCGGACCCATAAAGGCGCGGCTGCGGCCCACGGTGTTCTCAAAGAAACGGCTCTGGCTCTCGTGGATGCCCATGGAGGTGCCGCCCTCCAGGCACGTGCGCGCGTAAGCGGGGTTCACGCCCAACTCGTACATGGCGTGGCCGGCCTCGTGGATGATGCTATAGACGTTGGAGATGCAGTCGTCCTCGTAGATGTGCGTGGCGATGCGCGCGTCGCCCACCGAGAAGCCCTCGCTAAACGGATGCTCGGTAAAGGCGAGCGTGGTGTCGTTCAGATCCAGGCCCACAAGCTTCATCAGGTCAAAGCTCATGGCGCGCTGGGCAGCCTCGGGCACATGTGCGTGCAAAAAGTCGGCAGCGGGCTGCTGGCCGCGCTCACCGATGGCGTGCACGAGCGGCACGACCGTGGCCTTGACCTCGTTGCAAAATGCGTCGAAGCTCTCGGTGGAAAGACCGCGCTCATACTGGTCGAGCCACACGTCGTACGGGTCGCGCTGGGGGTCCATGAGCTCGGCCTGATGCTTAAGCTGTCCGACGATCTTGTCCACGTAGGGCTCAAAGCTCGCCCAGTCGTTGGCCGCCTTTGCCTTGTGCCACACGGCGTCGGCCTCGCAGGTGAGCCTGGTCCAGGCCTCGGCTTCCTCGGTGGGGATGGCGCTGGCCTCGCGCTGGTCGCGGCCGAGCACGCGGATCTCGTCGAGCAGCTGCGGGTCGTCGATCTTGCCGCCGGCGACAGTCTCGCGTGCCAGCGAACGCACAAGCTCAACGGACTTTTCGCTGGTCAGGAGCTTATGATGCTCGCCTGCAAGGGTACCCATGGCGTCGGCGCGGGCGGCGGCGCCGTTGGCGGGAGCGATGGTCGCGCCATCAAACTCGGCAATCTTGAGCAGATACTCGCGGGTCCACAGCTTGCTCTCGAGCTTGCGGAACTTCTTGACGGCCTTTTCGGCCTTGATGCCCTTGGCGGCTTTTGCCACGGCGGCCTTGGCCTTCTTATCGATCTTCTTTCCCATACCATATCCTTGATCTCGCAGGCCGAGCGCCCGGCGTGGGCGCGTAGCCAGTTTGCACAACTACCTGCTTTGTACCCAGCGCGAACAAAACGGAACGCGGCGATACGCGCGCAGAATGTGTTATCCTATAGCCCAATGCGTTGACGGAGAGGGTTTTGCCCGCCGCGTCGCCGGCAAGAGAGGGAAGGTCATGGGCTGCAAGCCTTCCTGCGGTGACAAGGGCCAAGCGTTCACTCCCGAGCAGCGACCTCAACGGGCGCGCGGCCAGCGGCGGCGAAGCCCCAGTAGGGAAGCCGTGAGCCTCGCGACAAGGGGCACAGAGTGGGCACGGCGGGCCAGACATCCGCCGGGTCAAACAAGGTGGTACCGCGGAATTCAACCGTCCTTGGGCAATGCACATGCCCGAGGGCGGTTTTTTGTTACCGAACCGGGCCGCACATCCGCAGCGCCGGGTGGCTCCAGCCGCCGCGGTAAGTGGACGTGCGAGAGACGAAAGGGAAGACATGAGTCTGATTGATGATCTGGTCAAACTCGAGGAAGAGGCCAAGGAGCTCGTCGCAGGCGCCGACGACGCCGCCAAGCTCGAGGCTGCGCGCGTTGAGCTGCTCGGCCGCAAGGGTCGCATCACCGCCCTGATGCGCATGATGGGCAAGCTCGCCCCCGAGGATCGCCCCGTCATGGGCAAGCGCGCCAACGAGATGCGCCAGCTGATCGAGGGTATGCTCGACGAGCGCACGACCGAGATGAAGGCCGCCGCCCTCAAGCACGCGCTCGAGCACGAGGCCGTCGACATCACGCTGCCGGGCATCCGTCCGCAGATCGGTCACCAGCACCTGATCAAGCAGATCATCGAGGAGGCCGAGGACATCTTCTGCGGCATCGGCTACACCGTCGAGTCCGGCCCCATGGTCGACACCTCCTACTACAACTTCACCGCGCTCAACGCACCCATGGATCACCCGAGCCGCTCGGCCCGCGATACGTTCTATGTGGTCGACAACAACCCCGGCAGCGTCGCGCACCCCGAGGCTCACGCCCATGGCGAGTCCGACGTGCTGCTGCGCACCCAGACCTCGGGCGTGCAGATCCACACCATGGAGGCGCAGAAGCCGCCCATCTACATGATCTGCCCGGGCACCGTCTACCGTCCCGACACGGCCGATGCCTGCCACCTGCCGCAGTTCAACCAGATCGAGGGCCTGGTTGTCGACGAGGGCATCACCTTCGGCGACCTTAAGGGCACGCTCGACTACTTCGTCAAGTGCATGTTTGGCGAGGACCGCAAGACGCGTTACCGCCCGCACTTCTTCCCCTTCACCGAGCCCAGCTGCGAGGTGGACGTGAGCTGCCACGTGTGCGGCGGCAAGGGCTGCAACTTCTGCAAGCACAGCGGCTGGATCGAGATCCTGGGCTGCGGCATGGTCGACCCCAACGTCCTTATCAACTGCGGCATCGACCCCGAGAAGTACACCGGCTTCGCCTTTGGCATTGGCGCCGAGCGCGTCGCGGCCCTGCGCTACGACCTGCCCGACCTGCGCACGTTGATGACTGGTGATATGCGTTTCCTTAACCAGTTCTAGAACGCTTTCTTCTTAGTTGCAGTTTCCGGCTCAAAGCCGCATTTATGAAAGGAGACCAGTTAGATGCGCGTTTCTTACGACTGGCTCAAGACCATGATCGATATTCCGGAGGATCCCAAGACCCTTTCGGACGAATATATCCGTACCGGCACCGAGGTCGAGGCGATCGACACCGTGGGCGAGTCTTTCGACCACGTGGTGACCGCCAAGGTGCTCACCAAGACCCCGCACCCCGATAGCGACCACATGTATGTGTGCTCGGTCGACGTGGGCGACAAGAACCTCGACGCCGACGGCAACCCCGCTCCGCTGCAGATTGTCTGCGGCGCGCAGAACTTCGAGGCCGGCGATCACATCGTCACGGCCATGATCGGCGCTGTCCTGCCCGGCGACGTCAAGATCAAGAAGAGCAAGCTCCGCGGTGTCGTGTCCATGGGCATGAACTGCTCCGCGCGCGAGCTCGGTCTGGGCGGTGACCACTCCGGCATCATGATCCTGCCCGAGGACACGCCCTGCGGCATGCCGTTTGCCGAGTACGTGGGCTCGAGCGACACCGTGCTCGACTGCGAGATCACGCCCAACCGTCCCGACTGCCTGTCCATGATCGGCATGGCCCGCGAGACCGGCGCCATCTTCGACCGCGATTTCCACGTTGAGCTGCCCGCCATCAAGGCCGAGACCGGCCGTGCGACCGACGACGAGCTTTCCGTCGAGATTGCCGACGAGGGCCTGTGCGACCGCTACGTCGCCCGCATCGTGCGCAACGTGAAAGTCGGCCCGTCGCCCGACTGGATGGTCAAGCGCCTCAACGCCCTGGGCGTGCGCCCGCACAACAACATCGTCGACATCACCAACTACGTGATGATGCTCACCGGCCAGCCGCTGCATGCCTTTGACCTGGATACTTTTGCCGAGCGCGATGGCCGTCGTCGCGTGGTGGTCCGCGCTGCCCAGCAGGACGAGAAGTTCACGACCCTCGACGGCGAGGAGCGCGTGCTCGACGCCGGCATGGGCCTGATCACCGACGGCGAGCGCCCCGTGGCGCTGGCCGGTGTTATGGGCGGCATGGATTCCGAGATCGAGGACGACACCGTCGACGTGATGGTCGAGAGCGCCTGCTTCAATGCCGGCCGCACCTCGCATACCAGCCGCGATCTGTCGCTGATCTCCGACGCCTCCATCCGTTTTGAGCGCCAGGTCGACGAGACCGGCTGCGTGGACGTCGCCAACGTCACCTGCGCCCTCATCGAGGAGATCGCCGGCGGCGAGGTCGCTCCCGGCTACATCGACGTGTTCCCCGCGCCCAAGACCATCGACAGCATTAAGCTGCGCCTGGCCCGCGTGCACGCCATCTGCGGTGCCGATATTGAGCCCGACTTCATCGAGCGCTCGCTCACCCGCCTGGGCTGCACCGTCGAGCGCGACGGCGAGGACTTTATCGTCACCCCGCCGAGCTTCCGCCCCGACCTGCCGCGTGAGATTGACCTGATCGAGGAGGTCCTGCGCCTGTGGGGCATGGGCCGCGTGACGGCGACCATCCCGGCTGCCAAGAACCACATCGGCGGCCTGACCCGCGAGCAAAAGCTCACCCGTAAGGTCGGCGAGATCCTGCGCGCCTGCGGCCTCAACGAGACCACGACCTTTGGCTTTGCCGCCCCGGGCGACCTGGAGAAGATTGGCATGTCCACCGAGGGCCGCGGCTGCCCCGTGGTGCTCATGAACCCGCTGGTGGCCGAGCAGACCGAGATGCGTCGCTCGCTGCTGCCGGGCCTGCTGCAGTCCGTGGCATACAACGAGGCCCACGGCACGCCCAACGTGCACCTGTACGAGGTCGGCAGCCTGTTCCACGGCCGCGAGAACGCCAGCCTGCCCAAGGAGACCAAGTCCGTGGCGGGCGTGCTCTCGGGTCAGTGGAGCGAGCAGTCCTGGAACATGAAGTACCGTAAGCTGCGTTTCTTCTTTGGCAAGGGCATTGTCGAGGAGCTGCTTGCCCAGCTGCGCATCGAGAAGGTCCGCTTCCGTCCCGTCGAGGGCGAGGGCTATGCCTTCCTGCAGCCGGGTCGTGCGGCCGAGGTGCTCTCGGGCGGTACCGTGCTGGGCTGGGTCGGCGAGATCCATCCCGAGGCACGCGAGGCCTGCGGCATCGATGAGGTCGTCGTTGCCTTTGAGCTCGACCTGGACAAGCTGATCAAGGGCGCTCGCAACCAGGAGAACTATCGCGAGTTCTCGCAGTACCCAGCCGTTGAGCACGACCTTGCTATCGTGGTCGACAACGCTGTGACCTGCGAGGACCTTGAGCGTCGTATTACGAGCGCCGGCGGCAAGCTGCTCGAGGGCGTGCGCCTGTTCGACGTCTACCGCGATCCGGTTCGCATAGGTGCGGGCAAGAAGTCCATGGCCTTTGCGCTTACGTATCGTTCCGACGACCATACGCTCACCAGCGAAGAGGTCGAGAAGGCGCACCAGAAGATCGTCACCAAGGTGTGCAAGGGCGTAAACGGCGAGGTTCGCGGCTAGGGCTTGCGACTGAGGCGTGGGCCGTCGGGCGGCGGCATGACTGGGCTACCGCCCACCAGCGCCCTGCATCTGTGACATATGTATTGCAAAACGGCGTGTCGCTTTGTTGGCGGCGCGTCGTTTTGCTATGATAGCCGGCGGCGTGTTACGAATCGGCCGATGCGTAACACTGACAACATGGTTCAAACGGCGCGCAGTCCCGTGCGCCGACAGCCGGGAGGCACTATGCACATTCCAGATAATTACCTGTCCCCGCAGACCGATGCCGTCATGGCGGTGGCGATGGTCCCCGTGTGGGTCCACTGCATCAAGAAGGTGCGTGCCACGCTCGATCGCGAGCACATGGCTTTCCTGGGCATCTGCGCCGCCTTCTCCTTCTTGCTCATGATGTTCAACGTGCCGCTGCCCGGCGGCACCACGGGCCACGCCGTCGGCGGCGCGCTCATCGCGCTGCTGCTGGGCCCCGAGGCCGCGGCCATCGCTGTCTCGGTCGCGCTGGCACTGCAGGCGCTGCTGTTTGGCGATGGCGGCATCCTGTCCTTTGGCGCCAACTGCTTTAACATGGCCTTTGTGCTGCCGTTTGCCGCCGCTATCGTGTTCCGCGCGCTCAATAGCCGTCTGCACGACAAGAGCTGGGGCACTTCGGTTTCGGCCATCGTAAGTGGCTGGGTCGGCCTGTGCCTGGCGGCCCTGTGTGCGGCAATTGAGTTCGGTATCCAGCCGATGCTCTTCACCAATGCTTCGGGCGCTCCGCTGTACTGCCCCTTCCCGCTGTCCATCGCTGTCCCGGCCATGATGATTCCGCATATGCTGGTTGCCGGCGTGGTCGAGGGCGTGGCGACGGCCGCCATCTACGGCTTCATTAAGAAGACGGCGCCGGGCATTATCGTTGGTCCCGAGGCCGCTGACGGCCAGCTTGCCGCCGAGGGCGCTACTGCCAAGAAGGCCTCGCTGATCCCCACACTCATCCTGGTCGCCGTACTTGTCGTGGCCACGCCGCTGGGTCTGCTTGCCACGGGTGACGCCTGGGGCGAGTGGGACGCCGAGGGCGCCGCGACCGCCGTTCAGGAGGCTGGCGACGACAGCCTGCAGGCTTCGGTCGGCCTCGATACCCCGACGTTTGCCGACGCACTGCCCACGGGCGATTATCTACAGGCTTATTCCGAGGAGCAGGGTCTTGGCTTTGCCGGCCAGGCTGCTATGTATATCCTTTCGGGCGTGATTGGCGTGGCGGTGCTCACCATCGCGTTCCGCCTGATCTCGCTGACGGTCAAGGAAAGCGGTGCTCATGGCAATGGCCGAGCTGCCTAGCTGGCTTGCGGCCGAGGAGCGATACGAGCCCGCGGGGGCTCGGCATCGCGTGATGCAAAAGAACGTCCTGCACCTGGCGAGCCTGCTTGAACGGGTTCGCCTGGGCGGCGGCGCACACGAGGGCGGGTCGATGGTCGACCGCGCCCTTTCTTGCGTTTCGGCTCCGGTGCGTCTGGTGGGGATGTTCGCCTGTGTCCTGTGCGTGTGTCTGACGCAAAGCCCACTGTTCCTCATGTTGATGGCGGCAATCGCACTGGTGCTCGTTGCCGTGCGCCCCGTGCGCGGGCTGCGGGCGACCTTTGTGCCGGCGCTTGGCGCTGCGGGGCTTGCGGTGGTTTTAGCACTGCCGGCCTTGCTGTTGGGCGCTTCTGCCGCGAGCGCCATGCTCAAGATCGCGCTCAAGACCTTTATTAACGTATCGCTGGTGCTGGGCGTTTCGTGGACGCTTACCTGGAGTCGCATGTCGGCAGCGCTCAAGATGTTGCACCTGCCCGACGAGGTTATCTTTACGTTTGATATGGCGCTCAAGCACATCGAGGTGCTGGGTCGCACGGCGCACGATCTGACCGAATCGGTCATGCTGCGCAGCGTTGGCCGCGCGCCTGCGGGGTTTTCGCGTACCGATTCGGTCGCGGGTATCATGGGCATGACGTTTATCAAGGCGATGGAGTGCAGCCGCGCGATGGACGAGGCCATGCTGTGCCGCGGCTTTGCCGGCGTGTATCCGGCGCCCGCGCGCGCTGGGTTTGGCTGGCGCGATGCGGTCTATGCGGCCGTTGTGGTGCTGCTGGCGGCGCTGTGCGCCGTGCTGTAGTGCGAGCGGTCCGACTATCGGTGTGAATAGGGAAGGCGACGTTTTGGCTAACGATACGAATAGCGTGATGGGCGCGAGCAGTGCCGCCGGCGCCGAGACTGCGCCGCTTGTCGAGTTTCGCGATGTGGTGTTTTCCTACTCGGGCCATACGGTAGTCGACGGCGTGTCGCTGCAGGTCGATCGCGGTGAGCTCGTTGCGCTGCTCGGCCCCAACGGCTGCGGCAAGACGACGATCATGCGCCTCATCAACGGCCTTGAGCTAGCGGACGCGGGCGCGTACCTGTTTGATGGACACGTGATCGATGCGGCGTTTCTGAAGGATTCCGTGGCCGCACAGCGCTTTCATCAGCGCGTTGGCTTTGTGTTCCAAAACGCCGATGCCCAACTGTTCTGCGCCACGGTGGGCGAGGAAGTCGCCTTTGGTCCCGCTCAAATGGGTCTGCCAGCGGGCGAGCTCGAGCGCCGCGTGCACGATGCCATGGAGTTGTTCCAGGTTGCCGATCTGGTCGACGCCTCTCCCTACCAGCTCTCGGGCGGGCAAAAGAAGCGCGTGGCGCTGGCCGCAGTAGTGTCGATGAACCCGGATATCTTGGTCCTCGACGAGCCCACCAACGGGCTCGACGAGGATTCTTGCGACATCGTGGTTAACTTTTTGCTGGCCTACGTTGCGGCGGGCAAGACGGTCTTGATGAGCACGCACCACCAGGATTTGGTGCGGCGCCTGGGCGCCCGTGCGATCTATATCGATCGATATCACCATGTGGTCGAGGCGCCCACACCGTCGTATGGAACCGAGGTCGGTGTCGCCGAATAGTTGCTGCGTAGAGCATGCGTGGGCGCCCGCGCGGCTTTGCCGTGATGGTATAGTTATCCAGGTTTTTATGGGGGTGGCTATGCCAAGCTGGAACATTCATATCGCTCAAACGGAACGACTTCTGGAGCGCACCGGTGCGCTTGCCGATAGCGTGCGCGACCGCAATGCCTTTTTGTTTGGCTGCGTGGTTCCGGATATCTTTGTGGGCTATATGGTTCCCGGTATTGCCGATCCCATTCCGTATCGCATCACGCATTTTGCCAAGCCCGAGCCTATTCCTAAGCCGCGCGAGCATGAGTTTTGGGATACCTATGTGGCGCCGTTGCTTAAAAGTTCGCCCACCGGTGCGCCGGCCGCGGCGACCTCGATCGTAGAGGAGCGCGAGCGGCTGAACCGCGTGCACTATCCCCAACGTTATAAGGATGCCGAGCCGGTTGCCGGGCCGGTTGCCGGCGAGTTTTCGCTGGCATCCGAGGACGTGGCACAGTCGTTGCTCGATTTAACACTGGGCGTCTGGTCGCATTTGGTGGCCGATACCGTGTGGAACACGCGCGTGAACCAGTATCTGGAAGCGCACGGCGGCAAGCCAAGCGAGGAATTCCGCATTAAAAAGCAGGGTGACTTTGACTGGTTTGGAAAGACGCTCGGCATCGTTTCCATCCCGCGTGCGACCGATCGCCTGTATACCGCGGCGACGCGTTTTGGACAGTATCCCATCCATAAGGAATATGTGCTCAAGACCATCGGCGTCATGCACGAGATTGTGCGCGAAAACCCTGGCGAGTCGGACCATCCGCCATATCGCCTGTTGACCGAGGAGTTCTTTGACGCGACGTTTACCGAGGTCATCGAACTGACCGAGGCCGGCTTCGCCGAGCGCGTGGCCGCTCCCGGCACACCCGCGGTACCCCTGATCGCCAGCTGCTAACTGCTCGGCTTGACGGCGAACAGCTCATCCCAATTGACTAACAGCTCCCGTCGAAGGGCATCTTCGGCGGTGCGTTCCTGTTTGGTCTTTGGGGCGTAGGGGAGTCCCGCCTTTTTATGGATGAGCTCGGCGAGGTTGTTAAAGCTCTTTGTGTCTTCGATCTGCTCATAGGTTATTTGGATGACGTCGTAGCCCATGCTCGTGAGCGCGGTGGTGCGCTCGGCATCGGAGAGGCTTGCGGCCTCGCTGCCATGAGCAGAGCGGCCTTGGCATTCCAGGATGACGCCTGTGCTATCGGTGTTGCTTTCGATAAGGATATCGGCGTAGCAGCAGGTTTTGTCATACAGCGAGCGCGCGGCCTCGTTGAGCGGGATGCGGACGTTGTTTGCGATATGGATGCCCAGGCCGCCCCCGTCGCGGGGGAGCGAGACGAGCATGGAGGCCTGAACCTCGAAGGGCGAGGCGGTCTGCCCCGTCATGCGCCCGGCTGCCCAACGGAGCTGTTTGACGCCGCGCAGGCCTGCGGCCTGCTTGGCGAACGCGGCGATATCCGTTGCGGTAAGGAGCGGCGTGCGTTTCCATAGGTTCGTGTCTTTGCCGTTGACGTCGCTAACTCGTTCCCAACCGCAGTTGGGCGGAATGAGCTTAAGGGAGATGGCTTCATCAAGCTGCTGCTGCGCTCGTTTGCAAGGTGTGAACACCGCAAATGACCCGCACATCTCGTAACAAGCCATGAGTAGCTGGTTGTGTGAGACCTGTGTAGCAAGGTTGAGCAGCGTAAACTCCGGCGACGCGACATCAAACCCATGCTCAGTCTGCCTAAACGACCCAGGAGGCGGCTCTTGGGTCAGGAGGTGCGATTTAAACAGGCTTCGCGATCCGGATTGTGCCCGAGTGAATACGAGCCTGTGAAGTGGTGCGTGAAGCAGGTCTTTTACAACCGCATGATTTCCGAGGCCGCAACATCTGCGATCCATATTGCCAAGGCTAACGGCAGGGTAAAGACCCAGAATTTGCGGTGGGATGCGGTGATAGTAAAAAGCAGTTTGGCCGCATAGCGTCAGATCCACGATGCCCTCCTGGTTGAAAAGCGTGCCTATGGATTAAGGGATGCCAGCGTCAATTCGGAAGTATGCGGCAAAATCTGAACCCTGTGAGCAGACCCGGCTTTTGAGGCTAGTTTATCAGGCATTTTGTTGCGAAAAAACGGGGTGTGTTCGAAGGTCTCAGAATTTGCCGCATACTTCCGGAAACGCGGCTGATTTGGACCTTGCTAAAACGCTTTAGCGGTCTCGGTTGGGGTGTGGGTTCGCCACCGGGCGGACACTATTGATGTTGGGACGCTCTATTTGGGCCTTGAAGGGCGATTTTCGCGTCCTTTGGTAAAAAAGTTGGCGCAAGTCATGCCGCGTTCCGGCATCGACATACAGAAAAAGGGCCCGGAAGGCGAAGCCTTCCGGGCCCTTTACAATGCAAGTCTGCTTGCAAGTGCGATTTAGCGCACCTGAGCGACGTAAGCGACGTTGGTCGAGGAGACCTTGTCCTCGAGCTGGACGCTCATGCGGGGATCGCCGGCGGTGGCGACGGTCAGATCGCCGGTCTCGACGTAGCCGAGCTCCTTAGCGGTCTCGATCGCCTTGACGATCGTACCGTTGACGGTGCCCTGGGTGATCTCGGCCTGGTGCGGGATGACGCCCCAGTACATGATCATCTGCTGGACAGCCCAGTGGTGACGGGAGAACGCGCAGATCGGCATGTTGGGACGGAAGTGCGAGATCAGGCGAGCGGTACGACCGGTGGTCGTCGGCACGGTGATGCACTTGGCGCCAACGGTGGTGGCCATGTTCACAGCGGACATACCCACAACGTTGTTGACGACGCGGGTGCCGTGGGCGTCGGCCGGAACCTCGAGCGGAGCGTGAGCCGGGAGGTACTTCTCGGTCTCCATGGCGATGCTGGCCTGCATCTTGACGGCCTCGACCGGGTACTTACCGGCAGCGGACTCGCCGGACAGCATGACGGCGTCGGTGCCGTCGTAAATGGCGTTAGCAACGTCGGCAACCTCGGCGCGCGTCGGGCGCGGGTTCTGCTGCATGGAGTCGAGCATCTGCGTAGCGGTAATGACGGGCTTGTAGGCCGCGTTGCACTTGGCGATGATCTCCTTCTGGATGTGCGGAACGAGCTCGGGCTTGATCTCGATGCCCAGGTCGCCACGGGCGACCATGATGCCGTCGGAAGCCTCGAGGATCTCGTCGAAGTTCTCGACGCCCAGGGCGCACTCGATCTTCGGGAAGATCGTCACGTGCTCGCCACCGTTCTCGCGGCAAAGCTCACGGATGCCGCGGACGGACTCGCCGTCACGGATGAAGGAAGCGGCGATGTAGTCGATGTTCTCGGTCAGGCCAAAGAGGATATCCTGACGATCGCGCTCGGTGATGGCGGGCAGCGAGATGTTGACGTTAGGCATGTTGACGCCCTTGCGCTCGCCGATCAGGCCGTCGTTCTTGACGACGCAGGTCATGTCCTGGCCGTCGACGGACTCGACCTCGAGGGCAACCAGGCCGTCATCGATCAGGATGAGAGAGCCCTTCTCGACCTCGGAGGGCAGAGCCAGGTAGTCGAGGGAGATGTGCTCAGAGGTGCCGTGGAAATCCTCGGACGTGGGCTGAGCGGTGACGACGATCTTGTCGCCAGTCTTGACGGCAACCTTCTTGCCGTCGACCAGAAGGCCGGTGCGGACCTCGGGGCCCTTGGTGTCGAGCAGGATGCCGACGGGCATACCGAGCTCCTTGGAAATACGACGGACGCGCTCGATGCGACCGTGGTGCTCGTCGTAGGAGCCGTGCGAGAAGTTAAAACGGGCGACGTTCATGCCCGCCTTGATCATCTCGCGGATGGTCTCGTCGCTATCGCAGGCGGGACCCATGGTGCATACAATCTTGGTGCGCTTGTACATTCAGACCTCCATCTGACATCGTCTTGCGCTGATAGATAAACCATAAGAAATAAAACCGAGAAGATTATAACGAATTGCTGACCGAATACCCCTAAAAATCGACCGTACGCCGATTGAGAAGTTCATTTTTTACTCCAAAAAGGCTAAAGAAAAACTTTTACCAAGCGGTCTTACCGCTGCTATCTGGGAGATATTTCAGTTAGGCGATGAGCCGTAGAAAAAACGTTTTACCAACATTGAGCATCACACGGTCTGCACCGTTGCGCACGGACTGTATTTCCAAATGGAATGTTTTGGCTAGACGCGGCGCTTTGGGGTACCATAGCTCCACTATCAACTGCCGCTCAGCACGGCAGCCTTGATGAGCCCTTGCCCTTCTCCTGGGAATTATGATCGGGCATCAATCTGCTGAGTGGCCCGAATCCCAGGAGGGGACTCTATATGCAAAAGGAATACCTGTCCGCCGCGGCGGAGGTACTCAGCGACCAAGGTGTCGATGAGAACCTCGGCTTGAGCAATGACGAGGCGTCGTCGCGCCTCGCCAAGACAGGCCCTAACAAGCTCGAGGAAGCCGAGAAGACGCCGTTGTGGAAGCGCTTCTTTGAGCAGATGGCCGACCCCATGGTCATCATGCTGATCGTTGCCGCCGTCATCAGTGCACTCACGGGCCTGGTCAAGGGCGAGCCCGACTTTGCCGATGTCGCCATCATCATGTTCGTCGTTATCGTCAACTCGGTGCTGGGCGTGGTCCAGGAGGCCAAGAGCGAGGAGGCCCTCGAGGCCCTGCAGGAGATGAGCGCGGCGCAGTCCAAGGTTTTGCGCGACGGCAAACTCGTGCACCTGCCGAGTGCCGAGCTCGTGCCCGGCGACGTGATCATGCTCGAGGCGGGCGACTCCGTCCCGGCCGACTGCCGCGTGCTCGAGAGCGCCACGATGAAGATCGAAGAGGCCGCGCTCACCGGCGAGTCCGTGCCCGTGGAGAAGCATGCCAACGTGATCGAGCTTGCCGCGGGCACCGACGACGTGCCGCTCGGCGACCGCAAGAACATGTGCTACATGGGTTCCACCGTGGTGTACGGCCGCGGCCGCGCTGTCGTGGTCGGTACCGGCATGAACACCGAGATGGGCAAGATCGCCGGCGCTCTGGCCGAGGCCAAGGAAGAACTCACGCCGCTGCAGGTTAAGCTTGCCGAGCTCAGCCGTATCCTCACCATCATGGTGATCGTCATCTGCGTCGTGATCTTTGGCGTTGACATCCTGCGTCACGGCGTGGGCAATGTCCTCACCGACCCGACCGCCCTGCTCGACACCTTTATGGTCGCCGTCTCGCTCGCCGTCGCCGCCATCCCCGAGGGCCTGGTCGCCGTCGTGACCATCGTGCTTTCGCTCGGCGTGACCAAGATGGCCAAGCGCCAGGCAATTATCCGCAAGCTTTCCGCCGTCGAGACCCTTGGCTGCACGCAGACCATCTGCTCCGACAAGACCGGCACCCTTACCCAGAACAAGATGACCGTCGTCAAGCACGAGCTCGCCGCGCCCAAGGAGAAGTTCCTGGCCGGCATGGCGCTGTGCTCCGACGCCCAGTGGGACGAGGAGCTGGGCGAGGCCGTGGGTGAGCCGACCGAGTGCGCGCTTGTCAACGACGCCGGCAATGCTGGCCTTACCGGCCTGACCGCCGAGCACCCGCGCGTGGGCGAGGCCCCGTTCGACTCCGGCCGCAAGATGATGTCCGTGGTCGTCGAGACCCTGGACGGTGAGTACGAGCAGTACACCAAGGGCGCGCCCGACGTGGTGATCGGCCTGTGCACCCACATCTACGAGGGCGACAAGGTCGTCCCGCTGACCGAGGACCGTCGTGTCGAGCTCGTGGCGGCCAACAAGGCCATGGCCGACGAGGCCCTGCGCGTGCTGGCGCTGGCGAGCCGCACCTACACCGAGGTCCCGGCCGACTGCAGCCCTGCCGCGCTCGAGCACGACTTGGTCTTCTGCGGCCTGTCCGGCATGATCGACCCGGTCCGTCCCGAGGTCGCCGATGCCATCCGCGAGGCGCACGACGCCGGTATCCGCACCGTCATGATCACGGGCGATCACATCGACACCGCCGTGGCTATCGCCAAGCAGCTGGGTATCGTCACCGACCGCAGCCAGGCCATCACCGGTGCCGACCTCGACCGCATGAGCGACGAGGAACTCGACGCGCATATCGAGGACTACGGCGTGTACGCCCGCGTCCAGCCCGAGCACAAAACCCGCATCGTCGAGGCCTGGAAGTCGCGCGACCAGATCGTGGCCATGACGGGCGACGGCGTCAACGATGCCCCGTCCATCAAACGCGCCGACATCGGCGTCGGTATGGGCATCACCGGCACCGACGTCACCAAGAACGTCGCCGACATGGTGCTCGCCGACGACAACTTCGCCACCATCATCGGTGCCTGCGAAGAGGGCCGTCGCATCTACGACAACATCCGCAAGGTCATCCAGTTCCTGCTTTCGGCCAACCTTGCCGAGGTCTTCTCGGTGTTCATCGCCACACTCATCGGCTTTACCATCTTCCAGCCGGTGCAGCTGCTGTGGGTGAACCTGGTCACCGACTGCTTCCCCGCGCTCGCGTTAGGCATGGAGGACGCCGAAGGCGACATCATGAAGCGCAAGCCGCGTAAGGCCAAGGACGGCGTCTTTGCCGGCAACATGGGTCTTGACTGCGTGGTCCAGGGCCTGATCATCACCGTGCTGGTGCTGGCGAGCTTCTTTGTGGGCGTGTACTTTGACATGGGCTACATCCACATCTCCGATATGATCGCCGGCAACGCCGACGAGGAAGGCGTGATGATGGCCTTCATCACGCTCAACATGGTCGAGATCTTCCACTGCTTCAACATGCGCAGCCGCCGCGCGTCGCTGTTCACCATGAAGAAGCAGAACAAATGGCTGTGGGCTTCGGCCGCGCTGGCGCTGGTGCTGACGGTGATCGTGACCGTGCAGCCGACGCTTGCCGAGATGTTCTTTGGTCCCGTGACGCTTGAGCTTAAGGGCGTTATCGCCGCGCTGGGCCTGGCCTTCCTGATCATTCCGCTGATGGAGATTTACAAGGCGATCATGCGCGCGGTGGAGAAAGAGTAGGTCGAAAGGCCATCCTTCCCACCGGCCCGACCGCCTGCGGGGTTTCTTCTTCGCTGGTCCTCGCGCTTCGCGCTGCGGAATCGCTCAGAAGAAATCCCTCCCGGCGGGCGGGCCTTCGGATAACCTCTCGGGACCATAAGCTGAGGGAAAGTGTGTGAGTCGGTCGAGCATTTGCTCGACCGACTCTTTTTTGTGGGTAAAATACCTGCTCAGTTGTGTATTTGTGTGCTGGGAGGCGTTTGTGGGCAAGGCTAAGGCTAAGGCGAAGAAAAAGACGACGGGGGCGCGAGCTAAGCGTGATCGTCGTCGGAAGCTTGCGACCGAAGCGCCTGCATCTGCCGAGGAGTTGCTGGCGAGTGTGCCGGGGCTCGATGCGCTGCAGGATGTTCCGGCGTTCGATGACCTGCCGGTCGATGCGACTCAGCAGGCTGCCTTCGATGACTTTTGCGCTCAGGCCGAGGAGCCCGAGCAGATGCAGCTTGGCGCCGTGGTGCGCCTGGACCGCGGTTTTCCGCTGGTGGCGACCGCCGACGACACCTTCCGCGCCGAGCATGCCGTAGGGTTTGCCAAGTCGCGTGGCGAGGACGAGGTCCTGCTGCCAGCCGTGGGCGATCGCGTGGCGGTGCGTCGCGCTCCCGGGCATGACATGGGCGTGATCGAATGCGTGCTGCCGCGCCGCACGAGCTTTGAGCGTTGGCGTGGTCGTGCCCGCGGCGAGCGTCAGGTACTCTGCTCCAACGTGGACAGCGTGCTGATCGTGCAGGCGCTCGGCGCCGGCGAGGTGCTGCTCGATCGTGTGGCGCGCTCGCTGGTGTTGGCGCTCGATTGCGATGCCGAGCCGGTGGTGGTGCTCACCAAGGCAGATCGCTGCGAGGCTGACGAGCTGGAGCGCGACTTGGACCGCGTGCATCGCTTGGTGGGTCCGGATGTGCGCGTGATTGTGACGTCTTCTGCCGAGGGCCTCGGCCTGGACGAGGTGCGCGCCTGCGTGCCCGCCGGGAGCTGCGCCATGATCTTGGGCGAGTCGGGTGCCGGCAAGTCGACGCTGCTCAATGCGCTGCTGGGCCACGATGCGCTGGCCACCGGCGGTGTGCGCGAGCGCGATGACCAGGGCCGCCACACCACGGTCGCGCGCGTGATGGTGGCGCTGCCGGGCGACGCCGGCGTAATCGCCGATGCCCCGGGCCTGCGCAGCCTGCCGCTTGTGGGCCATGAGCGGGGTCTGGCGCGCGCCTTCCCCGAGATCGTTGAGGCGTCGCGTGCGTGCCGGTTTGGCGATTGCACGCACACCCACGAGCCGGGTTGCGCCGTTCGCGAGGCCGAGGACGCCGGGCAGATCGACAGCCTGCGCCTGGAGACGTTCCAAAACTTGGCGTCATCCATGCGTGTGAGTGCTCAAATGCTCGACCCCGATGTTCATCTGTAATTGAATTTTCCTATGACGGCCGTCTCCCAACTGCGTGGGAGGCGGCTTTTTGCTGTCGAAACGCTTTGAAGCGTGCAGTTTGCCGACGTGCTGACCAAAACCTTGCCACGAACTTGACGGGCCGGTCAGCTTTTGGTCGGTAATTGGTTTGACACTCAAAACCAAGATCGCGGTCGCGTCGCTTTGCGCCCTGGTCGCCCAGACAATGGTGGTACGGGCATTTGCCCGGCACCGCCATGAGAGGAGCGGCCGTGAACAAGAGCAAGCGCATCGCCATCAGTCTGGTCGCGGGCGTGCTTGCCGCGGCGCTCTGCATGGTCTACGGCTCTTCGATCCGCTCGCAAGCCGAGCAAGCCCAGGCCGAGACCTTGGCAAAATATGGCGGCGACCGCGTTGAGGTGTGTGTCGCGGCGCGCGATATCGATGCGGGCGAGACCCTCGACGAGACCAATGTCATAACCCAGGAATGGCTGGCGAGCTTGTTGCCGCGTGATGCGGCGACCGAGCTGCGTCAGGTGCGCGGCGACGTGACGACCTCGCGCATTCCCAAAAACGCCGTGATCTGCAATGTCTACACCAAGGCCGAGAGCCACAAGCTCGAGGTGCCTAAGGGCAAGGTTGCCGTTTCGGTGGCGGTCGATGCCGAGCACTCGGTCGGCGGCGCCACGGGCGTGGGCAGCTATGTGGACGTGTACGTGCAAAAAGACGGTGTGACCGACCGGCTGTGCGGTGCGCGTGTGATCGATACCAGCGAAGAGGCCGGCGCCACGCGCGAAGGCAAGATCGAATGGGTGACGCTGGCAGCCGACCCCGAAGATGTCAAGGAATTGCTGGGAGCCTCGGGCAAGGGGACGGTCAGTTTGACGATTCCCGCCACGGCACGCGGCAAAAAGAGCGGAGGCGACGAGTGATGAAGGCGATCTGGCTTGCGTGCTGCGCGTGCGGCGATTACGGGCTGCTGCAGCAGGAAGTCGAGGGCCGCGATGCGGGCGCGCAGGTGCTTCGCGTTGGCGACCTGGACGGGCTGGTATCCATGGCGCGGGCGTTTCCGTCGCGCCGCGGGGCGGCTATCATCGCGGCATCGCTGTTCGATGCCGAAGACGTGCGAAAGACCGTTGCGCGCCTGACGGCCGAGGGCCGTGTGAGCCGCGTGGTCGTACTGATAGAGGCGCTCGACCCTGCGGATATCGAGGGGCTGTTTCGCGCGGGGGCGACCGAGGTTATCGCTGCGCGCAGCATATGCGGCAACGGGTGCGCGGGCGAGGGAACGGTTGATTCTAACCGGTGCATGGCGATTGAGCCCGATGCTTTTGTTGATAGGGAACCCGGGGCGCCTCGCGCTACAAGAGGCCCGCGTGTTGATGATTATGGAAAAGCGGAAGCCGAGCATGGTCGGCGTCCCCGGGATCCCCTTGCATACGATGATGCCGGAGAGCCGGTGCCGTATGGCGAGGACGTTCCGGCTGAAGATATGGGATATGTGCACGGCGTGAGCCTGGTCGACGAGCTCGACGAGGTGGAAGGGCTTGTCGGGGACGACGATTTACGCGCCGATACGACCGTGGAACCCCCAGCCTCGGCACTGCAGTCCGAACAGCCTGCCATGCCGGTCTGGGCGCAGCGTGCGGCTGCAGCGGGGGAGACGGGGACGTTGCCGCCTGTGCCGTCGCCGTCCGCCCCCGCGCCGTCAGCGGATGTCGCTGCCCCGTCGCATCGAGCCCCGGTCGTCTGTGCCGTCTCGGGTTCGGGTGGCTGCGGCAAGTCGACGATCGTTGCCGCCATGGCGCATGCGGCGTCGCTGCTGGGCCTGCGTGCTGCCGTGCTCGACTTGGACCTGATGTTTGGAAACCTTTACGACCTGTTGGGTGCCGACGCCCCGCACGATATGGCGACGCTGATCGAGACGTCGGCTGCGGGCACCCTCACCGAGCCGGATATCGTGGCCGCCTCGATGCGCGTTGCCCCGGGCGTCACGCTCTGGGGTCCGGTCGCCGCGCCCGAACAGGCCGAACTCATGGCGCGTCCGGTGGAGCTGCTGCTCGACGTTTTGCGCTGCGAATCCGACGTGGTCTTTGCCGACACCTCGGTCTTTTGGGGCGATGCCGTGGCCGCCGCGGTGGCGGCGAGCGACCGTTGCCTGGTCGTAGGCGATGCGGCGGTGTCGTCTGCGACGTCCGCGGCGCGCGTTATCGAGCTGGTGAGCCGCGTGGGCGTGCCGCGCACGCGCATGAGCGCCGTATTCAACCGATTTGGCGCGCGCGGTGCCGACGAGGATGTCGCCATGCGCTTTGAGATCGCCTGCGCGTTGAGCTCCAAGATTCGCATCGCCGACGGAGGGCAGGACCTGGCCGCGCTCATGGCATTCGGCCGCGCCGACGAGGCGGTGGGCCAGACGAGCGCCTTCGCGACCAGCGTGCGCGAGGCCACGCGCGAGATGCTCGTGGAGCTGGGCTGCGCCGTCGGTCCCTGGAGCGATATGGTCGCCGACCGCGCGACGCGTACCGAGCGCCCGCGTATCCGTCTTCCCTGGTCGCGCGAGGGTGATCCACGATGAGTTTGCAAACGAGGATTAAGGCTGCCGGTGCGGCCGCCGCGGCTGCCCCCGTCGATGCGGGGCGCCGCCGCGCCGTTAAACGTCGCACCAAGCGCGCGGTGATGGACCGCATGGGCTACGACGAGGTGGCGCGCATCAGCGCCTACATCGATCCGGCGCTTGCACGCTCAGAACTGCGACCGGCGGTGGAGGCGGCGCTCAACGTGGAGGAGCCGACTGACCTGGCGACGCCCGAACGCGAGACCATCATCGACGAGATCCTAGATGACGTGGTGGGTCTAGGCCCGCTGCAGCCGCTCATCGAGGACGACACCGTTACTGAAATCATGATCAACGGCTGCCGCTCGGCCTTCTTTGAGCGCGGCGGCGTTTTGTATCCCATCGAGCATGCGTTTGAGGACGACGAGCAGATTCGCGTGCTGATCGACCGCATCATCTCGCCGCTCGGCCGTCGTATCGACGAGCGCAGCCCCATCGTCAACGCCCGCCTCAAGACGGGCTATCGCGTCAACGCGGTGATTCCGCCTGTGGCGATCGACGGGCCAATCCTGACCATCCGCAAGTTCTCCGACCGCATCTGCTCGCTGGATGAGCTCGTGGGGCTGGGGTCGCTGCCGCTTTGGTATGCGCAGCTGCTGTCGTGCGCGGTGTCGTTGCGGCAGGACCTGGCGGTTGCGGGAGGCACGGGCTCGGGCAAGACCACGCTGCTCAACGCACTGTCGTGCGAGATTTCCACCGGCGAGCGCATCGTGACGATCGAGGATTCCGCCGAGCTCAAGTTTGCGCATCACCCCCACGTAGTTCGTCTGGAGGCGCGTGAGGCGTCAATCGAGGGCGAGGGCGCGGTGACGATTCGCGATCTGGTAACCAATGCCCTGCGTATGCGCCCCGACCGCATCGTCGTGGGCGAGGTGCGCGGCGCCGAGTGCTGCGACATGCTGCAGGCCATGAATACGGGCCACGATGGGTCGCTTACCACGCTCCATGCGGGCACCGAGCAGGAGACCGTGGTGCGTCTGACGCTGCTCGCTCGCTACGGCATCGATTTGCCGAGTGAGCTTATCGAAGAGCAGATCGCCATGGCGCTCGACGGCATTGTGATGTCCGAGCGCCATGCAGATGGCAGGCGTTTTGTGTCCTCATATTCGGGGGTTCACCGCGGCGCGTCGGGCGGTGTGGAGCTCGAGCGCTACGTGACCTTCGATGCCGCCGAACGCACCTGGACGCTCGACCGCGAGCCGCCGTTTATCGCCGAGGGTCTGCGCTCGGGTGTGCTCACGCAGGAGGAGGTGGACGAATGGAGATCGTTGTGCCCCTCGTCGTAGGGGGTTTGGCGGGGCTTTCGGTCGCGACGGCGTGCGGGGCGGAACCTCGTGTGCCGCGGGTGCCGCCGGCGGAGCTGGCGCGCCAGACGCTCGAATCGACGGCGGAGAAGCTGCCGCGTGAGCTGGTGGAAAACGATCTGCTGGCAAAAATTGCCCGTTCGTGGGCGTCGCTGGTCCCCGTAGATCGACTTGGCCTCGCTATCGAGGATAATACGGCTCGTCTGGCATTTCTGCTGTTGTCGAGCGGTGCCTGCAGCGTTTTGCTGGCCGTTGTGTCGTTGTCGCCCATTGGCTTTGTCTTGGGGCTCGTTGCGCCGTTTGGCGTGGGCGCCGCTCGCGATACCTTCGACCGCCGCCGCGAGCAACACGATGTGGAAGAGGCCATGCCCGAGGCCTTTATGGCGCTCTCCATGTCGCTCGCCTCGGGTCATTCGCTGGCCCAGGGCATGAGGTTTGTGGGAGCTCACGCGCAAGAGCCGGTGCATACCGAGTTTTTGCGCGTGGCGGCGGCGATTGACTGCGGCATCTCGGCGACCGATGCGCTGGACGACCTGCTCGTTCGCATCGATGCCCCCGGTCTTTCGCTTGTCGCCTTGGCGCTCAAGGTGTCGCAGCGAACCGGCGCCCCGCTCGCCGACCTGCTGTCCGAGGCGTCGAGCATGGTGGGGGAGCGCATTGAGCTCAAGCGCCGCCTGGATGTTAAGACGTCACAGGCGCGCATGTCGGCACATATGGTCTCGGCGATGCCGGCGGGTATGTGCGCGGTGCTGGCCCTGCTTTCGGCTGACTTTCGTCGCGGCCTTGCAACGCCGGCGGGTGCCGGTGCCGTGGTGCTGGGCCTTGCCCTTAACGCCGTTGCCCTGGTGGTCATCCGGCGCATCATGCGGGTGGAACTATGAGTGTCCTGGTTGTTGCTGCTTCTGGCCTGTGTGCCCTTAGCGTGTTTGTCGCGACGGGCATGGAACGCGCGGATGCGCGCGAGATCACGGAGGCCTGCAAACGCGAAGCGCTGCTGGTCATCGCGGCCGCCCGCTCGGTGGTCGACGTCCTGACAGTGCGATTGAAGGGCGCGCTCGGCGCGGGCAGCCCGACGCAGGTGTCGCTCGGTGAGGTATCCGAGATGATCGACGTGGTGCGCCTGGGGCTTTCGGCCGGTCTTTCGTTCGATGCTGCGCTTGAGGTCTTTTGCGCCAATCGCCGCTCGACGCTGGCTCTTCGCCTTGAGCGAGCCTGCATGGCGTGGCAGGTGGGCGTGGGGACGCGCGAGGACGAGCTTCTGGCCGCCGCGCGCGACCTGGATGTGCGGGCGCTCGAGACCTTTGCCATCACGGTGGGGCAGGCGCTTGCCCTGGGCGCCCCGCTTGCCGAGACCTTGGCGGCTCAAAGTCGCGAGATCCGTGCCGCTCATCGCGCCACTGTCGAGCGCGAGATCGAGCGGGCGCCGGTCAAGTTGCTGATTCCTACCGGCACGCTCATCTTGCCGGCGTTGCTTCTGTCCATATTGGGCCCGCTGCTGGGAGCAGGCGGGATGATGTAGGGAGGAATATATGAACACGATGATCGACATTGTTGGCAGGGCTTGGAACTGGGCGTTTTGCCGGGTAGCGCGTGCTCGCCAATACGCCAAAACGCTTTTGCAGGAGGAGAGTGCGCAGGGCACCACCGAGTACGCCATCTTGGTCGGCGTGCTCGTGGTGATCGCGATTATCGCCATCGTTGCGTTTAAGGGCAAGGTCCAAGATCTATGGAACGCTATCAGCGAGGGCATCAACAGCCTGTAGAGGACGGTCTGCCCGCTGGCGTGCTTCTGGTGTTTGCCTGCCTGGTCGTTTCGATGGCGGCGGTGCTCTGGGGAGTTAACGCCGCGCGGCAACAGCGCTCCGGAAACGCCGCCGATGCGGATTCAAGGTCTACCGCGGTGTCTCAAAAGGATGGGGCACAACGCTCGGATGATCCGGATGCCGCTATCACAGCACAAACCTTCTTGCAGAAGCTCGATGAGCGGGCGGTCGGCGCGACGGAGCGGCCTGCAGACAACGCGATTGCAGTTCGGCTTGCTTGGACCGAGGACCGGCCGATGACCGAGGTGGCGGCAGATCTGCTGCGCGCCTACCGCGAGGTGCCCACGGCGCAGCTGGCCCTGAGCGGCTATCTCGACATCAAGGGCAACGTGTGGGGCGCCATCGTGCGCGATGGGCGCGGCTGGGTCGACATGGTGACGGTTGCCGCGGATGCCGGTGATGCCTCGTGCCGCTTGCGCGCGGTGCGCCTGGCTCCAAAGACGGCGGGCTCAAAGGAGGGGTCGTGAAATGCATGACGTTCTGCGTGAGGAATCTGCCCAATCGACGGTCGAATACGCCATCGTCACGGTGGCGCTGCTTTCTATCGTGCTGGCAATCGCGGGACTTTGGCGCGCCGGCACCGACGGGCGCTTGGCGGCGCTGGTCGAGCAGGCAGCGTCTCATGGCGTCGCTCCGTCGTCGGTCATCGATGCCGCGACGGGTGCCAAGGACATCGCGCTGTACTGATGCCGTGCGCGAGGATCGGGCGCAGTCTACGGTCGAGGCCGCCTTTTTGCTGCCAACGTTTTTGACGCTCATCCTGCTCGCATTGCAGCCGGTGTGCCTGCTCTATACGCGCGCGGTTATGGAGTCTGCCGCTGCCGAGGCCGCGCGGCTCATGACCACGACGACGGCGGAAGACGACGACCTTAAGGAGTTTGCCCGTCGTCGACTTGCCGCGGTGCCCAATGTCTCGATCTTCCATGCCGGCGGGCCGCTGTCGTGGGATATCGAGCTTGGTCGGGCCGGCGCGGGTGGCGTTTCGTCTGTGTCCGTTGTCGGCGAGGTCAAGCCTTTGCCTGTGATTGGTGCATTTGCTCAGGCCATGGGCAGTGCGGGCGAGGGCGGCTATATCGAGCTCAAAGTCGATGTTTCGTATCAATCGCGTCCCGAATGGCTGGAGGGAGATTATGATTCGTGGATTGCTGCGTGGGATTAAACGCTGCCTGCCGCGGGCGACGCGAGGGCTTGCAGACCGTTGTCGGCCGGGCGCTCACCGCAAGCGGGGCGGCTTTATGGGCCGCGCCGGCGTCGACCTGTTTATCGAAGACGGTGCCTACACCACGCTCTCCTCTGCGGTGGTCATCTTGGTGGTGCTCACGCTGTTGTTTTCCTCGACCGCGGCGATATGGAGCATGTCGCGTGCGGGGGATACCCAGGTGGCTGCCGATAGTGGTGCTCTGGCGGGCGCCAACGTGGTGTCGTCCTATCACACGGCAGCCACGGTGGTGGATGCGAGCATCTTGAGCTTGGGACTAGCGGGGTTTGCCACGATTGGCACCGGCTTGGTCGCCATTCTCATTCCAGGCGCCGAGCTTGCCGCGGGCGATATGGTCGACACGGGAATCGAGATCATTAAAACGCGCAACAAGTTTGCTAAGAGCGCTTCCGAGGGCCTGCAGAAGCTCGAGACGGCTTTGCCATATTTGGTTGCCGCGCGTGCCACGCAGGCGGTGTCAGCGCAGGATACCGATAGTGTGACCTATACCGGTACGGCACTTGCCGTGCCTCGGACATCCGAGTCGGACTTTGCTGCACTCAAGGGATCCGAGATTTCGACCGATGCGATTGAAGACACGTCGGAAGATCTGGAGTACGCGGCCGAGGAGCTGCAGAAGGCCTCGGAGGAGACGGCGAAGGCCAAAGAGCGCGCTTGGCTTGCGGATTGCGGTGGGTCGGATAAAGGTTCGGTCGGCAGCTGTTCGTGCATGTGGGAGCGCGCGAAAAGTCTGACGGATCTATCGGGTACTCAAAATCCGCATTATGCTTCGAGCGTCACATGGGAACCCCAAGTTGCCCTTGATCGCGCGAGAGCATATTATCGCTCCCGCCTTGCAAACGAGGCGCCTCAGGGTTCGAGTGTCGAGATGAGGGCGGAGTCGGCAGCGCGTAAGGCGTTTTACACCTATGCGAGCACAGAGGTCAATTGCGCATATATAACAGAAGATGGGGACAAAGTCTCTTCCTATATCCCGCTGTTGCCTCGCAATTCTGACGAGGCGCGAGCGACGGAACTCTATACCGATGCGTCGTGGCCAGTCAGCATCAACGATGGCAAGACGTATCTGCATTACGGAGTGAGCTGCCCTAACTATAAGAAGGGAACGCCGAACGGATTTGCTTCGGTTGCCGATTACGACGGACAGGATAAATGCAGCAAATGCCATTTTGGCGTCTCGTCGCTTGGTGCTGTTGCGGCGCCCTCAACCTCTATCGAAAACGGTTTCGAATACCACTTTGACAAGTTCAAAGACGCCCTGGAGGACTACGTCGACTGTCGCAATAACGAACTCGAGCTCATGCGCCAGACCGAGGACGAGGCCGATCGTGCGGGTAACGCGTTTGATCAGGCCATCAAAGCGCTTTCGGGCGAGCGTCCGCGTATTGCCCCGCCCGGTCGCAACGGCGTGGTCGCCTTTGCGGTTTCGGGCGATATCTCCAGCCCTGACGGACTCAACTCATCGTTTAACACGGCAGTTAAGCTCGGCAGTCGCGGGGCAATCTCGGCTGCGGTGCTGGCGCCCGATGACGCTACTGCACAGAACAACGTCCTCTCGCGGTTTTTCTCGACACTGGAGGAGCGCTCGGGCGGCGTTGCCGGCGTACTCGATGGCGTTATGGATGTTTGGGGACGGCTGCTCGTGGGATACGGTGATATCCAAGGCTCGGCCGATGAGCTTATGGGCGAGATGATCAATGACCTGGGAGGGGGTAGCGGCGCGCTGGGTTCCATTGCATCGTGGCTCGGCGACACGGTCTCGTCTTCCGTGGCGGCCCTCGGGCTCGAGCCGTGCGACCTGCGCCTACGAAAGCCCGTGCTGACCGATACCGCCAACGTCATCAAGAGCCCGGGGTCTGACATCACGGGTCTTTCCAAAGCGCAGGGCAAGCTGCGAAGCATCCCGCTGGGCGTGACCGATCCCAAAGCACTTTGCGAGGCGTTGGAATACCAAGTCGAGCGCACCATCAGCGGCACGGTGTTTACGCTTGCAGAGATTCCGCTGCCCGGCGGCGGCTCCATCCCACTTACCGTCGATGTCGCCACGCTGGTGGGCGCCTTGGGCGGCGGGTCGTAATGAGCGCTTGTACAACTATGCGCGAGGAACGTGCCCAGGCGACGGTCGAGATGGCCGTGGTCACGCCCGTCTTGCTGGTACTGGCGCTCATCGTGTACAACGTCATGGTCTTTGCCAGCGCGGTTGCGCGTTTCGACCGCGTGGTGCCCGACATCGTGCTGGCGCATGCCGTGGCGCCGGAAGGGGAGAGCGACGAAAGATCCATTGATGCTTCGGCGACGGTTCAGGCTCAAATTCTGAATGCCATGGAAGGCTATGACTTGCAGATCGAAGTGTCGAGTGAACAAGGCGTGGCGGCATCGGATGGTGGCCTGCTCTCCCTATCCGGAACGTTTAGGACCTATACCTGCACCATGCACTATGAGCCATGGCCGAGCTCGCTGAGCATTGCCGGTCTTTCTTTGGGTGCGCCGGCACAGCTGTCGCACGAGCGCACGGTAACGATCGATCCCTGGCGTCCGGGGGTGGTCATGTGACCGCGGTTTCGTCCTACATCGCCTACGCGCGGGCGCTCAACAGGTTGGTCTGGACACCGGCTGAGTTCGTGGTGGCGGAGTCGTTTGCCGCACGACTGCGCGGCATGCTGGGGCGGCAGCCGCTTACCGCCAGCGGGCTGCCACTCGTCATGGCGTTTCCGCAATGCTCCTCGGTCCACACCTGCTTTATGGCCTATCCCATCGACATCGCCTTCATTGACCGCAACGGCAATGTCCTCGCACACTACGAAAACGTTCGCCCTTGGCGCATGTGCTCCCACCCATGCGCCTGGGCCGTGCTAGAACGCCCCTCAATGCTCGCATCGCCCCCTGCTTTCCAACGAGTACCGGCTTAAGAAATGGCGACAGCGGACTTTCGTCATACGAAATTGGGTAAGATGGAGGGGAAGATGCATGGACGTGGAGATTCATCCCAACGCCAAAAAGCACCTGACGGAAAAGCAGGTGTATGGCGCTTGGCTCGCAGTCACTGAGTGTATTCGTCGTGAGTCGGAAGACGAGCCGCCGAGATGGCTTGCGATTGGATGGCTTCCGGACGGTCGGAGTGTGGAGCTCGTTGCGGTCGAACTTATTCGTGGATGGCTCATCATTCATGCATTGTCTCCGGTTCAGAAGAAATTCTGGCAAGAGATCGAGCGAGCTCGGCAAAGGGGTCGATGATGGGCAAGACATATACGGCCGCTAATGGTCAGGTTGTAACGGATGAAATGATTGACACGTGGTGCGAGTCGTACGAGCGTGGCGAGTTTCCAGATGGCGAACACACCGTTGGGGGGATCGTGCACGGGCGCCCCCCGCTCTCAAGTGAGGGGACGGCAACGCTATCGGTCAAGATTCCCCTGGGAATGAAGGAGGCGATTCGCCGAAGGGCGGCAGCCGAGGGAATGACGCCAAGTGAGTTTGCTCGTGTGGCCCTGAGTGAAAAACTTCTTGCGGCTGGGTGATGCCTCTGACGTGCTGTTCTGTGGGGCGAGGTTGGGGCTGACGCCGTGCTCAAAAACTTTTTTAAAATTCTCGGTTGACCGGAGCGCGTCCTTGGTTATACTAATCAAGCCTTGAAACAAGGCACACCTCAAATGGCTGGGTAGCTCAGTTGGTAGAGCAGAGGACTGAAAATCCTCGTGTCAGGGGTTCGATTCCCTTCCCCGCCACCTTGAATTGACTAGGACCTCTGCAAAGGGGTCCTTTTCTTTTATGTGGCCCCCACGTGGAATCGAACCCCGTGAGGGCGCGGAGCTGAGTAAACGCGATAGCGTTTGCCAGCGCAGCTCGCAAGGCGCGAAAGCGCCGCAGCGGTCCGCACGCGCGCAGCGCGGGCGCGATTCCCTTCCCCGCCACCTTGACTTGATAAGGACCTCTACAAAGGGGTCCTTTTCTTTTATGTGGGCCTCGCGGAAACTGCATCCCGGAATTTTGGTCCAGAGTGGGTCGCGCTTTCCGCTTTGAGGCTGTTTGGGAAAGCCCGACCCGGAATAACGCGAAATTGCGGGATGCGCTTTCCGGTTGGGCCTGCTAACGGAAAGCGCATCCCATTCTTGAGCGGAAAAACGGGACACACTTTCCGGCGCCAACCTTCGGCGCCCGTGCGCATCTCGGCGTGCCAGCTCGAGCCGCCTGCTCCGGACATTCCTCCCACTTTTGCGCCACTTTGTAGACCGTTCGATCGCCTGTCCGCACGCGCGGGTATACTCAAAACGATACTTTTCCTATGCAATACGATGCAGGTTCGACCTGCGCGATCCGAAGGGGGCCGTGATGGAGAGGATACTCGGCGTTAATCTCTCTGGCTGGTTTATTCCCGAGCCTTGGGTGACCCCGTCGCTGTACGCGGCGACCGGTGCATCCAATGCTGCCGAGCTACAGGAGGCCATGGGTACCGCTGCCTATAACGAGCGTATGCGCCGTCACTACGAGACGTTTGTGAGCGAGGACGATTTTCGCCGCATGGCGCAGATCGGCCTCAACGCCGTGCGCCTGCCGGTGCCCTGGTATGCCTTTGGCTCGCAGGAGTCCGAAGCTTCCTATATCTCGGTCGTCGACTATATCGACCGTGCGATCGAGTGGGCTGCCAAATACAATATCCGCGTGCTGCTCGATCTGGCGACTGTGCCCGGCGGCCAGGGCGATTCCAACGATTCGCCCACTACGCCGGAGGTCGTTGCCGAGTGGCATTCGTCCACCAACGGCCGTCATGTCGCACTCGACGTGCTTGAGCGCCTGGCCGATCGCTACGGCGAGGCCGAGAGCCTGCTGGGTATTGAGTTGTTGGACACGCCGCAGATGAGCGTTCGCAAGAGCCTCTTTACCATGACGGATGGCATTCCGGCGCACTACCTACGCAACTTCTATCGCGACGCCTACGAGCTCGTCCGCTCGTATATGCCCGAAGACAAGATCGTCGTCTTTTCCTCCTCGGGACATCCCGGCGAGTGGAAGCACTTTATGCGCGGCGCCAAGTACAAGAACGTCTACATGGACCTTCACCTGTACCATTATCGCGACGAGCATGCGCTCGACATCACGAGCCCCCGCGGGCTGACGACGGCGATTTCGCGTAATAAGCGCGAGCTCAAAGAGGCAATTTCTGCTGGGTTCCCCGTCTTGGTGGGCGAATGGTCGGGTGCGGCGATTTTTGCCAACTCGTCGGTTACGCCCGAGGGCCGCAATGCCTACGAGCGCGTGTTCATCGCCAACCAGCTGGCTTCGTTTGCGCCGGCGGCTGGCTGGTTCTTCCAAACGTGGAAGACCGAGAAGCGCATCGCGGCATGGGATGCCCGCGCGGCGCTCGGCACGCTCGAGCGCGGCATGATTGAATAGGTTGATATGACGCAAAACAGCGCCCGCACGGGCAAACTCTATGTGGTCGGTACGCCCATCGGTAACCTGGGCGACTTGTCCCCGCGCGTCGGCGAGGCATTTGCCGCCGCCGATGCCATCTGCTGCGAGGACACGCGCGTGACCTCAAAGCTGCTGATGCACCTGGGCATTTCCAAGCCGCTCGTCCGTTGCGACGAGAATGTGATCGCAAGTCGCGCCGCCGGCCTGGTCGACCGCCTGCTGGCGGGGGAGACCCTTGCCTTTGCCTCGGACGCCGGCATGCCGAGCGTGTCCGACCCCGGCCAGGCTCTGGTCGAGGCGGCGCGCGAGGCCGATGTGCCCGTCGAGGTTATCCCCGGACCTTCTGCGTGCGTCACGGCGCTCGTTTCGTCCGGCATTTCCTGCGAGCATTTTTTCTTCGAGGGCTTTTTGGGCCGCAAACATGGTGATCGCGTGCGCCGCCTGCAGCGTCTTGCCGTGGTGCCCGGCGCACTCATCTTCTACGAGTCTCCACATCGCATCGTGGCGACGCTCGAGGCCGTGGCCGAGGTATTTCCCCAGCGCGAGGTTGCCGTCTGCCGCGAGCTCACCAAGCTGCACGAGGAAGTCTTGCGCGGGTCTGCAGCCCAGCTTGCCGAGGAACTGCGTGCCCGTGGCGAGGTAAAAGGCGAGATTGCGCTGGTCATCGCGCCGCCGAGTGAAGACGAGGAGGCCGGCATCGCGCCGGTTGGCGCCACTGCCGTAGACCCCGACGAGGCCCTGCGCGAGGATATCCGCGCCGCGCTCGAGGAGGGCGAGCCCGCCTCCGCGGTGGCAAAGCGCCTGTCGCAGAAGTATTCGCGCCGCAAGCGCGATGTCTATGCCATGGTGCTTGATATGCAATAGATGGAGGATATTCAGCCCTTGCGCTAGAATCATCCCCTGTATGCAACGTTTTTCTGGAGGACAGACCCCATGGATCAAACCAAGCCTTCGTTTTTTATCACGACGCCTATCTACTACGTCAACGCCGATCCGCACCTGGGTACGGCTTATTCCACCATCATTGCCGACGTCCAGGCTCGTTATCGCCGCTCCGCCGGCTATAACGTCAAGTTCCTGACCGGCATGGACGAGCACGGCGAGAAGGTCGCTGAGGCCGCAGCCAAGCACGACATGACGCCGCAGGAGTGGACCGACAGCCAGGCTCCACACTTCAAGGAGCTTTGGAGCAAGCTCGAGATCTCCAACGACGACTTCATCCGCACCACCGAGCCGCGTCAGCATCACGCCGTGCAGTATCTGTGGGAGCGCATGAAGGAGTCCGGCTACCTGTATAAGGGCAGCTATGACGGCTGGTACTGCGTGCCCGACGAGACCTACTTCACCGACACGCAGGTCCAGAAGGGTGACGAGGAGTACGGCAGCGTCGGCCAGCACCTCTGCCCCGATTGCCACCGCCCGCTCGAGCGCGTGCAGGAGGAGTCCTACTTCTTTAAGCTTTCCGCCTTCCAGGACAAGCTGCTCAAGCTTTATGACGAGCACCCCGATTTTGTCGAGCCCGCGTTTCGCATGAACGAGGTGCGCAGCTTTGTCGAGGGCGGCCTCAACGACCTCTCCGTGAGCCGTACGAGCTTTGACTGGGGCATTCAGGTTCCGTTCGATGAGGGCCACGTGACCTACGTGTGGTTCGACGCGCTGCTCAACTACATGACGGCCGTCGGCTACGGCGTCGACACCGATGAGGCCCGTGCTGAGCTGGCCTATCGCTGGCCTGCGCAGTTCCACATTGTGGGCAAGGACATCATCCGCTTCCACTGTGTCATTTGGCCTGCCATGCTCATGGCCATCGGCGAGGCCCTGCCCGAGCACGTCTTTGCCCACGGCTTCCTGACCGTGCGCAACGCCGAGACCGGCAAGGCCGAGAAGATGTCCAAGAGCCGCGGCAATGCCATCGCTCCGCAGGACGTCATCGACATGTTGGGCGTCGAGGGCTATCGCTACTACTTCATGACCGACGTGGTGCCCGGCACCGACGGCGCCATCAGCTTCGATCGCATGGAGCAGGTCTACAACGCCGACCTGGCCAACAGCTGGGGCAACCTCATCTCGCGTTCGCTCAACATGAGCGGCAAGTATTTTGATGGTTGCGCGCCTGCCAAGCCCGCATCGTTCGATGCGTTCGACAACCCGCTGGCAAAGATTGCCGACGGCCTGGTCGAGCGCTACATGGCCAAGATGGACGTGCTCGATTACGGTGGAGCCAAGGACGAGGTCATGGAGCTCATCCACGCCGCTAACCACTACATCGAGGACTCCGAGCCCTGGGCGCTTGCCAAGGACGAGGCCAAGGCTGACGAGCTGGCGTTTGTGATCTACAACCTGCTCGAGGCCATCCGCATCGCCGCTCACCTGCTGATGCCGCTCATGCCCCAGACCTCTGCCGAGGCCCTGCGCCGTCTGTCCTGCGAGGACGAGGCCGCGAGCGACGACCTCAAGGGCATTTGCACCTGGGGTCTGCTTGCCGGTGGTCAGCCCGTCGAGAAGGGCGATCCGCTGTTCCCGCGCCTGGGCTAAGACGCCGCGCGGGCGCCATTTCGGCAATTTGCTGTTTAGCTGTAAGGGCATGGCCGCCACGGTCCATGCCCTTTTGTTTCAAGACGCCGCCATCATGCTAAGGAGGCAACTATGACAACTTCGCCTTTGGCAAACCCAACGGCAACAAGGGAACTGCTGGAGGAGTTTGGCCTGGCGACCAAGCATCGCCTGGGCCAGAACTTTCTAATCGACAACCACGTGATCGAGCGCATTTGCGAGCTCGCTGAGCTTGCGGGCGATGAGCGCGTTCTCGAGGTCGGTCCGGGTTGCGGCACGCTGACGTTGGCCCTGCTGCAGGAGGCGGCGTGCGTCACGTCGATCGAGGCCGATCCCGAGCTCGAGCCGGTGCTCGATGCCCACGCTGCCGACTATGCCAACTTCCGCTTTATCATGGGTGACGCACTCAAGGTGACGCCGGAGCAGATTGAGCAGACGGCCGGCGGCGAGCCCACGGTGTTTGTCGCGAATCTGCCCTACAACGTGGCGGCGACGATCATCCTGCAGTTCTTCCAGACGATGCCCGCGCTCAGGCGCGCCGTCGTCATGGTGCAAAAGGAGGTTGCCGATCGCATTACCGCGACGCCCGGTAACAAGACTTATGGCGGCTATACGGCAAAGCTCGGCCTGTATGCGCAGGTGACGGGGCGCTTTGAGGTGCCGCCGCGCTGCTTTATGCCTGCACCGCATGTGGACTCGGCCGTGGTACGCATCGACCGTGTTGACGGCGTGGTGCCCGAGGGGCTCGATCGCGAGTTTGTGGCCCGTGTGATCGATGCCGCATTTGCTCAGCGCCGCAAAACCATCCGCAATTCCATGAGTGCCAACGGTTTTGCCAAGGACGTGCTCGATGCTGCCTTTGGGGCTTGCGGTATCGCGCCCACCACGCGCGCCGAGACGCTCGACGTCGCCGACTTTGTCCGCCTGGCTCAGGAGCTTTCCCATGACGCTTAGTGCCGAACGCGTGACGTTTACCAAGAAAAAGAAAACGGTCGCCTGTCCGAAGCCGCTGGCGCCGCTGGCCGATACGCATGCGCATCTGCTCTCGTTTTGGGGCAAGGAGGTGCCCGAGACGCTCGTGCGTGCCAAGGCCGCAGGCGTCGATCTGTTGGTGACGATCTTCGATCCCATTGCCGACAAACGCAGCGTGACGGACTACAGCGACTGGCTGACGCGCGAGATTCTGCTGATGCGGGATATTCCGCAGATCAAGTATCTTGCCGGCGTGCATCCGTATGGCGCGCCGGATTATACCGATGACGTTCACGCGCAGATCGTCGCCGCGCTCGATGACCCCTTGTGCGTCGGCATCGGCGAGATCGGCCTGGACTACCACATGGATTACGACGACGATATCGCGCCGGCGCCCCACAGCGTGCAGATCGACTGCACGGCGCGCCAGCTCGAGGTCGCCGTACGTCGCAACGTGCCGGTGGAGCTGCATTTGCGCCACGAGGATACGGACGAGGAACGCACCTCGCATGTGGACGCCTACAACGTATTGCGCGAGGTGGGCGTGCCCCAGGCCGGTTGCGTGCTGCATTGCTTTGGCGAGGACCGCGCCACGATGGAGCGCTTTGTAGACTTGGGTTGCTACATTGCCTATGGCGGCGCGGCCACCTTCAAGCGCAACGACGACGTGCGCGAGGCATTCGCGGCAACCCCGCTCGACCGCATTTTGTTCGAGACGGACTGCCCATACATGGCACCGGAACCCATTCGCGGTCTTGAGTGCGAGCCCGCAATGATCTCCATCACAGCAAACGCGCTGGTCAACGACCGTGTCGACCGCACCGGCGAGAATGCCGAGGCAATCGCGCAAGCCGCTTGGGAAAATGCCTGCAAACTTTTTCAAAAATAGTTCTTGCGTTCGCGCTGGCGCTCCGTTATTCTAATTCCTGCACGCGGGCGTGGCGGAATTGGCAGACGCGTACGGTTCAGGTCCGTATGGGGGCAACCCCATGAAGGTTCAAGTCCTTTCGCCCGCACCATTGAATGAAAGAGCTCCCAGCAATGGGAGCTTTTTTGTTATGGGCCCATCGCGGGGACTTGAACCTGCGAAGGAGCGAGCGTCAAGAAAACGCGGAGCGTTTTTAGCGAGCTGGCGAGGACGCCGGCAGGCGGCCGAAGCCGGTGCGGATCCGCGGAGCGGATGCGCGGACGTCCTTTCGCCCGCACCATTACATGAAAGAGCTCCCAGCAATGGGAGCTTTTTTGTTTTGCGCGGTCACCTCGGACGGGTATCCTAGTGCCAATGTATGCCCAATAGAGGAGAAGCCATGCTGTTTTCCGGTATCATCGCCGCCCTTACCAGTCTTTTGATCCCTATCATCATCCTGTTGCTGCTGCTTCCCAACGCCTGCTATGTCGTCGAGCAGCAACATGCCGTGATTATCGAGCGCTTGGGCAAGTTCAACCGCATCGTCAACGCGGGTTTCCACCTGAAGGTGCCCGTAATCGACCGCAAGGCCGCCACGGTGAGCCTGCGCACCATGAAAAACGGTTTTGGCATCGACGTTAAGACCCAGGACAACGTGACCATCGGCCTCGAGGTCTCCGCTCAGTATCACGTGAGCTACGACATGGGTGCCGGCCCGGCGGATTCGGGCATCTACAAGAGCTACTACATGCTGCAGGAGCCCGTCGACCAGATGCGCGACTTCATCACCGATGCCCTGCGCTCCTCGATCCCCGTTTACACGCTCGACGAGGTCTTTGCCAAGAAGGACGACATTGCCAAGGACGTCAACGCTACCGTTTCCGAGCAGATGGCCGCCTACGGCTTCACCCTCGTGTCGACGCTCATCACCAAAATCGCGCTGCCGACCGAGGTCGAGAACTCCATGAACGACATCAACGCCGCCCAGCGCAAGCGTGCCGCGGCGCAGGAGCTTGCCGAGGCCGACCGCATCAAGCGCGTCACCGAGGCGACCGCCGAGGCCGAGGCTATGGAAAAGGCCGGTGAGGGAATCGCCAATCAGCGCAAGGCCATTGCGCTGGGCATCAAGGACTCGCTCGAGATTATCCAGGAGACGGGTGTCGGCAACGATGAGGCCAACCAGCTGTTCATGTTTACGCAGTGGACCGAGATGATGACGGAGTTCGCCCGTACGGGTAAAAACTCGACAGTCGTGCTGCCGAGCGACTTCTCGCAGTCAGCCTCGATGTTCGAGCAGATGCTGGCCGCAGGCAAGGTCCAGGGCGATTCGAAGGAGTAGACACGCGTGAAGTACACCGTGGTTTGCGTCGGCAAGCTCAAGGAGCGCTTTTGGAAGGATGCCTGCGCCGAGTACACCAAGCGCCTGGGCGCCTATGCCAAGGTGGATATGCGCGAGGTGGCCGATATCGATCCGGCTAAGGCGGGTGGCGTTGACGCTGCGCGCGATAAGGAAGGGGCGGCAATTCTTGCCGCCTTGCCGCCGAGGTCACACGTGATTCTGCTTGCCATCGAGGGCAAGGAGCGCTCGAGCGAGGAGTTCTCGGTGCGCCTCGACGATCTTATGCTGCGTGGAAATAGTGATATCACCTTTGTGATCGGTGGCTCGGACGGCGTGAGCAATGCCGTGCGCGCCCGTGCCGACGAGATGCTCAGCTTTGGACGCATCACCTTGCCGCACAACCTGGCGCGCGTGGTGCTGCTAGAGCAGATTTACCGCGCCTGCAAGATCAGCCGCGGCGAGCCGTATCACAAATAGGTCGGCAATACGAAACAATGTCGTGGGACAATAGCTTTCGTTTTGAGGAACGTGTCTGAGAGGACTCTGTGATATGAAGATCGGATTTGTCGGTTTTGGCAATATGGCGAGCGCTATGGCCGACGGCTGGATTGCCGCCGGCGTGGCCGCGGGCGACATGTGCGCCTGTGCGGGCCGCTATGACGCCTTGGTTGAGCGCTGCGAGACACGCGGGATGGTTGCCTGCCGTGATGCGGCAGAGGTTGTCGCCGCGTCCGATATCGTGGTCGCTGCGGTCAAGCCGTACATGATCGAGAAGGTCTTCGCTCCGCTCAAGGACGCCCTTGCCAAAAAGGCCATCCTTTCGGTCGCCTGGACCTGGGATAGCGCCAAGTGGGAGCAGGTGCTGCCGGGCGTCGCTCACATCTCGACGGTGCCCAACACGCCGGTTTCGGTGGGCGAGGGCGTTATCGCCTGTGAGAAGGCGTCCACGCTTAGCGGCGAGCAGCGCGATACGGTGCTCGGCCTGCTCGGAAAGCTCGGAACTGTGGTCGAGCTCGACACGAGCCTGCTGTTTGTGGGCGGCACCGTGGGCGGTTGCGCGCCGGCATTTGTCGCCATGGCGATCGAAGCCCTGGGTGACGCGGCCGTCAAGCACGGTATCCCGCGCGCCGATGCCTATCGCATTGTGAGCCAGATGGTGCTGGGTACGGCAAAGCTGCAGCTGGCAACCGGTCAGCATCCCGCCGCAATGAAGGATGCCGTGTGCTCGCCCGGTGGCGCCACCATCAAGGGCGTCGTCGCGCTCGAGGACGCCGGCATGCGCAGCGCCCTGGTCAAGGCAATCGACGCTACCCTCCAGTAAAACCGACTAAAAAGGGACAGGTTTATTTTGGCAGGTTTTTCCTGCGGCTTTGTCGTTCTAGCAAAAGGCGCCCCGCAACCGGCTCGATTCCGGTTGCGGGGCGCCTGCGTTTTGCCAGTTAAAACCGACCAAAAAACCTGTCCCTTTTTGGCAGGTTAGTCCCAGAAGCTGTCTTCCTCGTCTTCGGACTTGGGCCCGCGGTCGACGTACATCTTATGGGTGCGCTTCTCTAGCACAAAGGCAAGAATCGCAAACAGCAGGATGCCGCCGGCGAAAAGGATGGCAAAACCGGTGCGGGTGCCAAACAAAAAGGAAAAAACTGCGTCCATTGGGTGCCTTCTTGCGTAGTTGAGTTGGGTCGTAAACGCTCATAAGTATATACTTGCCCATACATGTACAAGGTTGCAACCTAAATGGAATGTATATCGCCGGAGGATCTAATGCTTGATATCAAGTTTGTTCGCGAGAACCCCGATGCCATCGACGCCGCCATGGCTAACCGCCAGACGTCTTGGGATCGCGAGAAGTTCTTTGAGCTCGATGACGAGCGTCGTGCCGTCATCACCGAGGTCGAGGAGCTCCAGGCCACGCGCAACGCCGAGTCCAAGAAGATCGGCGCCCTGATGAAGGAGGGCAAGAAGGACGAGGCCGAGGCCGCCAAGGAGGCCGTGCGCGCCGTCAACGAGAAGATCGACGGTCTGGCCGAGCGCCGCACCGCCCTCGAGCAGGAGCAGTACGACTTCATGGCTCATCTGCCCAACATCCCGTGCGAGGCCACCCCGCTTGGCAAGGACGAGGACGAGAACATCGAGCGTCGCCGTTGGGGCACCCCGCGCGAGTTCGGCTTCGACTTTAAGCCGCACTGGGATCTGGGTACCGATCTGGATATCCTCGACTTCGAGCGCGGCAACAAGCTCTCCGGCAGCCGCTTCACCGTTCTCGGTGGCGCCGGCGCCCGCTTGGAGCGCGCCCTCATCAACTTCTTCCTGGACACGCACACCAGCCGTGGCTTCAAGGAGTGGTGGCCGCCCATCGTCGTCAAGCGTCAGACCATGTTCGGCACGGGCCAGCTGCCTAAGTTCGAGGACGACGCCTATCACGTCTCGGGCGACAACTTCCTGATCCCCACCGCCGAGGTCGTGCTCACCAACCTGCACGCCGGCGAGGTTCTGGACGCCGACACCCTGCCGCGCCGCTACACTGCCTTCACCCCTTGCTTCCGTGAGGAGGCCGGCTCCGCCGGTCGCGACACCCGCGGCATCATCCGCCAGCACGAGTTCGACAAGGTCGAGATGGTCAAGTTCGCCAAGCCGGAGGAGTCCGACGATGAGCTCGAGAGCATGACCGCCGAGGCCGAGTACCTGCTGCAGCAGCTGGGCCTGCCGTACCGCGTGATTAGCCTGTGCACCGGCGACCTGGGCTTCTCTGCCCGTCAGACCTATGACGTCGAGGTCTGGCTGCCGAGCTACAACGCCTACAAGGAGATCAGCTCCTGCTCCAACTGCGGCGACTTCCAGGCCCGCCGCGCCAACATCAAGTATCGCGACCCCGAGAACTTCAAGGGTTCGCGCTACCTGCACACCCTTAACGGTTCCGGCCTGCCGGCTGGCCGCACCATGGCCGCCATTCTGGAGAACTACCAGAACGCCGACGGCACTATTACGATCCCCGAGGTTCTGCGTCCCTACATGGGCGGCCTCGAGAAGATCGAGCCGGTCGCGTAAGCTAGCCGCATAAGCGATTGGAAAGGGCGCTCCTGTCAGGGGCGCCCTATTTTGTGCGCAGATCCATACCATGTCGTGCGGACAGCTCAATAGAAAATACACGAACAAATGTTCTGTATACAGCTATCTACCTGCTATGCTTTTGCTAGATAAGAGCGAGAGAAAGGGGATGCAATGGAGTTGTTCGATGAGCGGGTAGTTATGTTCGAGAGCGATGAAGACGGTGAGTACCTGCTGGTAACGTGCGAGCCGTCTGGTATGGGTGGCTTGGTGGTTCGGCAGACGAGTGAGGGGCCGTTGACGCAATGGTGCTATGAGGAGTCGCCGCATGTGGTCGAGACGTTTGTGCCACGCGAGGGACTTGCGGCACTTGAGCACTTCTATGGGGTTGGAACTTCTAACCAGGTTGCTCGCATGCTGAGCATCTCGTTTGCCGACTATGACTGTGCCCAACGGGTGCGGTCACTTTTGGGGGAGCTTGGCGCCGGGTTCGATGTGATTGAAAAGCCAATCGATCGCACGAGAAGTGTTGGTGCTCGCGGTGCAGCATGACAAATTACGGTCTCGAGAAAAAAGTTTGAGATTGTGCTTGACTCCAATAAGCTAAAGTGGTTTTATATGTCTTGCGCTGCGGCGTTACCTCAGCTGGATAGAGGGTCTGACTACGAATCAGAACGTCATAGGTTCGAATCCTATACGCCGCACCAATTGAAATTGAAAGCCTCCGGCAACGGGGGCTTTTCTTTTATGGCGACACCGCATGGATTCGAACCTCGGTCGAGGCGCGAGCGTTAAGAAAACGCGGAGCGTTTTTAGCGAGCGGGCGAGGGCGCCGATAGGCGGCCGAAGCCGGTGCGGATCCGCGGAGCGGATACGCGGAATCCTATACGCCGCACCAATTGAACTTGAAGCCTCCGGCAACGGGGGCTTTTCTTTTAGGTAAACACCGCATGGATTCGAACCTCGGTCGAGGCATAGGACAACTTAATCAGCGCTTCGTAAAAATTTTTCAAATTGTTGCTTGACCCATCGAGGGGTCACGTGCATAATAATCCGTGCGTTGCGGCGTTACCTCAGCTGGATAGAGGGTCTGACTACGAATCAGAACGTCATAGGTTCGAATCCTATACGCCGCACCAATTGATTTTAAAGCTCCCAGTAACGGGAGCTTTTCTTATATGGGGGCATTGCAGAGATTCGAACCTCGATAGAGGCGCGAGCGTCAAGAAAACGCGGAGCGTTTTTAGCGAGCGGGCGAGTCCGCCGGCAGGCGGGCGAAGCCGGTGCGGATCCGCGCAGCGGATGCGCGGAATCCTATACGCCGCACCAATTGAAATTGAAGCCTCCGGCAACGGAGGCTTTTCTTGTATCGCGATGCATTGAAGATCTCGTCGAGTGCGACAAATGAGTAAAAATCCAATTCGATAACTTTTTTTGAAAAATCGCTTGACCTTTATTCAGTTCATATGCATAATAATCAACAAGTCGCGGCGTTACCTCAGCTGGATAGAGGGTCTGACTACGAATCAGAACGTCATAGGTTCGAATCCTATACGCCGCACCAATTGAAATTGAAAGCCTCCGGCAACGGGGGCTTTTCTTTTATGGTGACACCGCATGGATTCGAACCTCGGTCGAGGCGCGGGCGTAAGGAAAACGCGGAGCGTTTTTAGCCCGCGGGCGAGGGCGCCGGCAGGCGGCCGAAGCCGGTGCGGATCCGCGCAAGCGGATACGCGGAATCCTATACGCCGCACCATTTGAGATCAAAGCCTCCGGCAACGGGGGCTTTTCTTTTACGTCGATGCTTTTGCAAGGTCGGACGTCTTCGTCGCGGGAAACTATTCTTATCGAGTCGTGTAAGATTTCGAGTAGATGCCGCGCTCCATCCGCGGCCACTTCTCCTACAGACGACCGATCAGGGTGATATTTCGTGGCAGAGCGTCCGACCTACAAGCTCAAGTTTCTCGATCCCAAGAAGCGCTTTCCGGCGATGCTCGAGCAGCCCGCGGGGCGCTCGTATGGCGTTGTCTGGAAACTCTTTGGCGACGATCCGCATGAATCATGCTACGTCGTTGAATTCGTCGGCAAGAGCCATGTGTCACTTTTAGGCTACGTGAGCGTTTCGGGCGAAGTGTACAAGGTGGACCGTCCCGTTAGCGAGGCGCCGTTGCCCGATGATCCCGATATGCAACTGGTTCTTGATGAGTCCGACTCCAGCATTGGCGAGATTGCGGTAAGGGGCACCGATGGGACGATGCGTCCCCGGGCGCGGGTCATCGGCTCTCCAAAAGGCCCCATGCGCGAGCAGTCCGATCGCGAGACATGGAATTCGACCCGCAGCCTCCCTTACGGTGAGTTCATGGCATCTATGTTCTTGCGCTACGTGATATTCGCCGATTCCGAAAATGCTATCGCGAGCACGTCAAACACCGATAGGCCCGATGAGGGCATGCGCAATGTCGTCGACAAGATCAAGCTCGTCAAGCTGCCCGAGCCGGTCGAAGTGTTTCTGGGCTTTGATTCGACGCCACTTCCCGATGCCATCGAGACGCTGCTCTACCGCATTGACCATAAAGACAATCCGAGCGGCATCGAGCGTTATGCCGCGGCCCTGATGGGTGAAGTCAATCTGCCTCACCTGCGCACCATAGCGGCAAAGACTGAAATGAACTTGGCCCGTATCGATCGCTCGAAGCTTTTCTATCTAAATTTCGATCGCAGCCTGTTAGATCAAGATGAGATCGATACCTTGCTTGCCATTGAGTGTCGCCTGAACCGCCTCTCCGGCATCCTTGAACGTATCGGGGCCGGATTGGCCCCCGCAGCCTCGTCGCCGAGCCTTGAGGGCTGTGCGCTCTTTGACTCGTGGCATATCGCTAAAACGACCAACGATGTTCCCCGGTTGCTCGATACGATCTCGAGCGACAACCCGTGGGCCAAGCCGGGGACGGTTGCGTGCCAGCCGGGTGGCGAGTGGGACGTGCGCACCCGCTTTGCGCGAATTGTCGAGGCGCTTAACGCGGTCACACGGCTTGACTATACCTATCGAGTGAACGTTGCCGAGGGGATTATGCTCGTCCAGTTTGGGCGCTCTGTCGTTGATACCATGCCGCAACGTGAATATGACGCTCAGGATGACGCCTGGCGCGAGCTGGACGAGGGTGTGCGCGAGATCTGGGCCGCGGAGCACGACGCGCGCGTAGCGCTCACGCTTGCGGCGGCTTGCTTTGCCGCGGGTGCCTGCATCACGCGCTGCTACGTGCAGATTGAGGCTCCCGACGATGAGCAGGATGTGCACATCGTCGCAACGTATTCCTTTGCCCGTGCCGAGTATCTTGCCGATTGTGTTCCCGTCGCCAAGGATCTTGAGAGCATGGATATGGACGATATGCCGTGCAAGCGCATGCTTGAGGCATATGAGGCGACCACGCCGGATATGATTGAGTCAGCGGAGGTTCACGCTCGCCCGCGTGACGACCATCGTCCGCTGCCGCCGGCGTTGCGCGACTTGCTGCTTGCCGATACGGCTGACGAGTTGGAAGTCATGGAAGAGGGTGACGATCCGTATGTGGCGCGCGTCGTTGAACTGCGCGAGCAGGCCAAGGTCGACCGCACGGGTGCGTTTGAGGGCTTTTCTCGCCTTGTCGAGGAGCTAGAAGCCAAATGCGCCGTTACCGAGCTCTTGGCAACTGGTCCGGTTCAGACGCAATTTTGCGATAACCAGGTGGTGCGCATGGTGCTGCCGGTGTTGGAAGAGGACCGCTCTGTGCGCATCCTGCGCGCGCCCGATGCGCTGTACTTTGCCCAGCACGAGATCTGCAGCTTTTACGCCGATCAGGAGGATTTTGAGCGGGCATTGCCCGAGGTGCGCCATCTTTACGATCTGGCGCGCTCGTCCATGCAATCGCACTTTGCACTTATCAACGTGCTGGCGCGTCTGGAGCGCTTTGATGAGATTATCGAGGTGGCGCGCCACGGCCTGCGCATTGCCAGCGACCGTTCCGCGATCGGCTACCTGTTCTATCGCCTGGCGTTTGCCTATTGGAACTGCGATCAGCTCGAGCTGGCGCTGGCCTGTTATCGTCTGGTGCCGCGCGGTGAGGAGTCGGGCAGCAGTGCGCTGGAGGAAATGCAGGGCCTTATGAACGAGATGGGCGTCAATGAGCCGCCGACGTTTGAGGAAGCGGTCGAGACCATCCGCAAGGCCGGACTCGAGCTACCGCCGGTGTCCGCTGTGACCAATCAGCTGGCGGATGCTGCCGTGCAGCTGGTCGACAACGGCTTCTTTTTCCTGGCACGCGGCTGCATCTTCCAAATGTGGCGCACCATGGGCAACGACGAGCTCGGCTCTCTCAACCGCTCACTGGGGTAGGGGCGGCATAGAGGGGCTGCGCCGTGCTATTTGTATCGGCGCGGGCGAGAGGACCCGACAGGGTCGGTAAGGCATAAAGCCACCGAGCCTGCTAAAACTGTTAAACTCTGCTAAAGTTGCTAAACTTTGTTAAAGTTGTTAAAACTAGCAGAGGAGAGCCGAATGTCTAAAGCAATTAATCCTTTTAAGCCAACGGCGGGAATGAATCCGCCTGAGCTTATCGGACGCGACGCTGTTTTGGATGACTTTGCCGAGGCTCTGGAGAACGGTCCCGGCGCCCCCGATCGGCTCATGCGTATCTCTGGTGTTCGTGGCACGGGTAAAACGGTGCTCCTTAACGCATTGGGTGATCTTGCGCGCAAAAAAGGATTCGAAGTCGTTGACGTCGCCTCAAATACCGGTTTTTGCAATAGAATTCTCGAGGCTCTGCAGCGAAATGTTCGTCTTGAATCAATGTCGATTTCTCCGTCGATTCTAGGAGTCAGCCTTGGCTCCGTGGAGGTGTCGAAGTCGGCGTCCCATCTGGGCGAGGCGATGTACGAAGCCGCGAAGCGCGGCGGCTTGCTCATTACGCTCGATGAGATTCAAGACGCCTCAACTGAGGAAATGCGCGAACTGGGCAATGAGATGCAGCTCTTGATTCGCCAGGGAGCGAACGTCGCTTTCGCTTTCGCTGGCTTGCCAACGTCGGTGGATGGCGTGGTGGTGGATGATACGTTGACGTTCCTTCAGAGAGCGAAACATGTCGAACTCACTCGGCTTTCAGATTTTGAAGTCGGCGGATCGTTTGAGGATACGATGAGACGTGCGGGCAAGGAGCTCGACGAAGGCGTTGCTGAGCTTTTGACAAAGGCTTCGGCGGGCTATCCCTTTATGGTCCAGTTGGTCGGATATTACGCTTGGCAGGTTGCTGCGCGCAGCGGAGCGGAGAGCGTGGACGAAGAGGCGGCTCGCAAGGGTATCCAGGCAGCTCTTGATAGTTTTAATGCTATGGTGATTGCCCCTGCGCTGCGCAGGGTGTCGGAGCGGCAGTTTCAGTATCTCGCGGCGATGGCGCAATGCGAGGGCGACGAGATTGCGAACGGCGATATCGCCAAAAAGATGGGGTTGCCGGCGAACAAAGTCGGGTCGTATCGCAAGCGCCTGATCGATGCGGGACTGATTGAACCTGCAGGCTACGGCTGTGTTTCGTTCGCAATTCCGTACATGCGCGATTATCTGTTGGAAACTGTTCGAAAGGGCTAATAAAGACTGGGAGCATCGGTGCCGCCGCTGGGGCAGCCCTCGTATCTTTGTCTCGATTTGTAACATCTGGAGGAGATTACGGCCTGTAGATGTTACAGACTGAGACGTTATGTTTCGAGGGGCTGGTTTGTCTCGATCTGTAACATTTACGGGCCGATTTGGTCGATAACTGTTACAGATTGAGATGATTGGCTGAGGCATTTGCTGGCAAAAATGGAGTCTGACTAAAATTTCCCCTTGCCCATCCTCGGCTGTTTGGTTACTATAGAACGGCTGTTACGGAGAGCTGACCGAGAGGCCGAAGGTGCTCGCCTGCTAAGCGAGTATGCCCCAAAAGGGCATCTGGGGTTCGAATCCCCAGCTCTCCGCCAGTTTGAATTGAAAGAAGGGTCCCATTCGGGGCCCTTTTTGCTATGGAGTAAGGAGGCTGGGGATTCGAACCCTCAAAAAAGAGGCGCCCCGTTGGACGCCTCATATTGGTTCGAATGTGATGTTATCCCGGCCCTATACCTCGGGTGCCTTGGCTACGGTCTCGCTTTCAGCCATGAGCGGGCGGTTGTCGATGCGACGGCCTAGGCGGTCGAGCTTTATGAGCAGCCACTCAATGGGATTCGGCCCCGAGCCTTCCTCGTCGGCAACCAAATCCATGACGGCAATCTTGGCGCCGTCCTGCTTGAGCGTGACGCTACCCACCTTGTCGCCTACATGTACCGTGCCCGAAAGGTCGTCGTAGGTAACCTTCTCGGTCACCTCTCCGGCAAGCGAAAAGACGGTCGCCTGCGCCGCGGGATCGGCGAGCGTGGCGTCGATCGTCTTATCCGTCCAGTCGGTCTGGCTGATGCGCGCCATGAGTGGGTTGCCGTTGGCGGTCTTTTCCTGCGTGTTGGCGATTGCAACCGTTACTTTGTGACCGTAGTACCAGTTGGCAAGGGCTGCCGTGTCGGCAAAGCGCTGGTCGGTGGTGCTGGAGTTCAAAACCACGGTGTAGGTCTCGTCGCCATCGCGGCTGTAAGCCCCCGTAAAGCAATAGCCGGCATCGTCGGTGGTGCCGGTCTTGCCGCCGATGTTGCCGTCCTGCCCCAGCAGCTCGTTGTGCGTATCCATGGAATGCGAGTGGTCGGAGCCGTCGGCGCCCGTGACCTCGATCCAGGAGTCCTCGCTCGCCACGATCTTACGGAATGTATCGTTCTTCATGGCTTCCTGCATCATCAGCGCCACGTCATGCGCGGTCGAGTGCATGTCGCCAGCCCACTCATCAAAGTCTAGGCCGTGCGGATTCTCAAAAAGCGTTCCCGTGCAGCCGAGCTCTTTTGCGCGCTCGTTCATTGCCTTCACAAACGTGGCCTCGGCATCTTTGGTCTTGGGGTCGATCTTCTTGCCCACATATTCGGCAAGCACGGTAGCAGCGTCATTGCCCGAGGGAATCATCAGGCCGCGCAGGGCCTGTTCCACGGTGAGCTCGTCGCCTTCGAGCAAGCCGGCGGTCGAGTTGCCCACGGTGGCGGCAGCGTTGCTCACCGTGACCTTCTCGTCCATCTTGCAATTCTCTACGGTCAAAATCGCGGTCATGACCTTGGTGATCGACGCGATCTTGACCTGCTCGTCGGCGCTGCGGGCGTAATAGACGGTGCCGTCCTTGCCCATGACGATCGCGTTGGTGGCATCGATGTCGGGCAGATTCTCGGCCGTGATGCCGCGGACGTCGGCAGTCTTGCCACAAACGGTATCGGTTGTAAGTACTTGGGCGCCGGCGATGGCGGGCGTGCCAGCAGCAAGTGCGATGGCGCAGGCGATACCGGCGGTCAGTTGCGCAAAACGCTTTACAAGAGAACTGAGGGTCTTCACAGATTTCGCTTTCGACGGGGCGGTTTCTTCTGAGCTTAGAGTATATCGTTTGCCGGCGGCGACAATCCTCGCGTGGGCGTGCGCGGCCCGTGTCTGCGCCCGAACGGCCATATGGGTGCTTAAGGTCGACTTAATCGCCCACGCTTGTTGTGTGTGGTGCGCGCCGTCTCGGGCATAATGGAGCGCGAGAGGAGCACGCATGAACGAGCGCATTTTGGTGGTTGACGACGAGAAGGCCATCGCCGATCTGGTAGGAATCTACCTCACAAAAGAGGGCTTTGATGTCCGGATCGCCTACAGCGGAGCCGATGCGGCCAAGGCAATCTTGGAACAAGAGTTTGACCTGGCGCTGCTGGATGTCATGCTGCCCGATATCGATGGCTTTGAGTTGCTGCGCACCATCCGCGCCAACCATACCTATCCCGTGATTATGCTGACGGCGCGCGACGCCCAGCAGGACAAGATCGAAGGCCTTTCGCTTGGTGCGGACGATTACGTGGTCAAGCCGTTCCGCCCGTTGGAGCTCATCGCGCGCGTCCATGCCCAGCTGCGCCGCTACACCAGCTACGGTAGTCGCGCGCAGACGGCCGAGTCGCCGACCCTCCAGCTCGACGGCCTTGAGATTAACCGCGACGCCCGTGCCGTGACGGTGGACGGTGCGCCGGTGCGCCTGACGCCCATCGAGTATTCCATCCTGCTGTATCTGGTCGAGCATCGCGGCAGCGTAGTGCCCGTGGAGGACCTGTTCCGCGCGGTGTGGAACGAGGACTTTATGCCCGGCTCCAACAACACGGTGATGGTGCACATTCGCCATCTGCGCGAGAAGATCGGTGACGACGCTCAAAAGCCGCGCTTTATCAAAAATGTCTGGGGCGTCGGCTACATCATCGAATAACGCCTTTGTTTGTGAGGACGTGGACATGACAAAAGACGATAAGCAGGCATTCGAGGTGCCCGATCGACTCTTTGAATATGTACGGGCAGTCGTCGACAATCGTGCGCTCGCAACGGTGCTGCTCTTTTTGCTGAGCCTGCTGTTGATCGGTATCGACAATATCGTCGGTATCTTGGCGGTGCTACTCATCGGCTTTTTGCTGATCGATCGCTTTGAAATTGTGCGTCGCTGCGTGGTGATTGGCGGTGCCGCGTGGGCTATAACGCTGACGATCGGCGCCATGGCGCTCGGCGGCATCGAGGGGCCGGTGCTGTTCGATGCCGGCTTTGTGTTCAACATGCTCGGCTTTGTGCTGGCGCTCGCCGTGTGCGTCCTGTTCTTTTGTGGCCGCGCTCTGTACTACCAGGGCTATGAGCAGGGCGAACGGCATGCTGACCGCGTGCTTGCCGCCCGCATACAGGACCGCCTGATCGATCACCCCGACGCATGGGACAGCATCGATGGCGACTTTCTGGAGGTCGAGGGCGCGCTCAACCGCGTGCGCGATCGCGAGCGCAAGGTCCAGCAGGCCCTGCGTGATGAGTCGCACCGCAAAGACGATTTGGTCACATACTTGGCGCATGACCTGCGCACGCCGCTTGCCAGCGTGGTGGGCTACCTTTCGCTGTTGCAGGAGGCGCCCGACCTGCCGGTTGAGCAGCGCGCGCACTTTACAGGCGTGGCGCTCGACAAAGCCCACCGCCTCGACACGCTCATCGAGGAGTTCTTTGATATCACGCGCTTCGATTTCCACGACATCGTGCTCACCCGCGGCTACGTCGACCTAGGATTGCTGTTGGCGCAGGTTGCCGACGAGTTCTACCCCATCCTCAACGAACAGCACAAGGAGGCCCAGGTCGATATCTGCGAGGATCTGACGGTGCTCGTGGACGGCGACAAGATGGCTCGTGTATTCAACAACATCATGAAAAACGCCGTCGCCTATAGCTACGAAGGCTCGGCCATCACGATTGAGGCCAGGCGCATTGGCGGCGGCGTGCGGGTGCGCTTTATCAACCAGGGCGATCCTATCCCCGAGGCAAAGCTCAAGGTGATTTTTGAGAAGTTCTATCGCTTGGATGCGGCGCGCGCGACCAATCGAGGTGGCGCTGGGCTGGGGCTTGCCATCGCCAAGGAGATCGTGTCGGCGCACGGTGGCACTATCGCGTGCGAATCGACGCCCGAGCATACCGTATTTACCATTGAGCTGCCCGCCGCGTAGCGAAGGCGACCTTACAAACACCTGACAATGCGCTCACGTGCGTATGAGCCGCGATTTCTACTATCGATACTGCTGAATTGATATCGATGTGGAGGTATGCGATATGGCGGCTGCTGCGGCTGTGGAGCCCACGGAGCTAGAGGAACTCATGGAGGCGCAGGCCGAGGCCGCGCACGAGCGCGAAGTTGGGGATGCGACTCGCCCCACGGTGGAGGATCTTGCCGCCTCGCCGACGCGCATCGATGTTGAGGGCCTCGACCTGTTCTATGGCGACCACCATGCGCTCAAGGACGTGTCCATCAAGATCCGCGACAAGCAGATCACCTCGTTTATCGGCCCTTCGGGCTGCGGCAAGTCAACGCTGCTGCGTTGCTTTAACCGCATGAACGATGGCATCAAGGACTGCCGCATCGAGGGAAGGATCGCACTCGACGGCCAGGATATTCTTGGCGATTACGACATCTGCCGCCTGCGCCAGCGCGTGGGTATGGTGTTCCAGCGCCCCAACCCGTTTCCCATGAGCATCTACGACAACGTCGCCTATGGCCCTCGCGGCATGGGGGTGCGCGACCGCGCCGTGCTCGATGAGCTGGTCGAGGACTCCCTACGCCGTGCTGCCCTGTGGGATGAGGTCAAGGACAAGCTCAAGGAATCGGGCCTGGGCCTTTCGGGCGGACAGCAGCAGCGCCTGTGTATCGCTCGCGCGCTGGCCGTGCAGCCCGACATTCTGCTGATGGATGAGCCCACGAGCGCCCTCGATCCCGTGTCGACGCTGGTGGTTGAGCAGCTGGCCTGCGAGCTCAAGGAGACCTGCACGTTGGTGGTCGTTACGCACAACATGCAGCAGGCTGCGCGCATCTCCGACTCGGTCGCGTTCTTTTTGCTGGGCGAGCTGGTGGAGCACGCGCCCACCGCGCAGCTATTCAAAAACCCGACCGATCCGCGTACGGCGGATTATTTGACGGGTCGTTTTGGCTGATACTATCTAGTACAGGCGCCTTTAGGGTTAAGATGCGGTCATACCGGCCGCAAAGGGGTTCAACATGATCTATTACGTCGAGGACGATGACAACATCAGGGATCTGACGGTCTATGCACTGCGCAAGCAGGGGATTGAGGCCGAGGGCTTTTCGTGCGATGGCGAGTTTAAGGCTGCCGTGGCGCGACGGGTGCCCGATGCTGTCCTGCTCGACATCATGCTGCCCGATACCGATGGCTTGGCAATTATGCGTCGCCTGCGCGCCGACCGCCTGACGGCGACGGTGCCCATTATGATGCTCACCGCCAAGGACACCGAGCTCGACAAGGTCATGGCGCTCGACGGCGGTGCCGATGACTACCTGACCAAGCCGTTTTCGCTCATGGAGCTCGCAAGCCGCTGTCGTGCGCTGTTGCGTCGTGGCGGCATGGTCAAGCAGGCGAGCGATGTGCTCAGCGTGGGCGATATCGTGCTTTCGCCCAGCCACCGTGAGGTGACTGTTGCCGGTGAGCCGCTCAAGCTCACCCTGCGCGAGTTCGACCTGCTCGAGTACCTCATGCGCAAGCCTGGCGTGGTCTTTACCCGCGAGTCGCTGCTGCAGAGCGTGTGGGGCTGGGACTTCGACGGCGGTTCGCGCACCGTCGATGTGCACGTGCAGACGCTCCGCCAAAAGCTCGGCGAGCATGCGGGCGCCATCGAGACGGTACGCGGTGTTGGTTACCGCCTGGCCGAGCCTTCGGCCGGCGATGGTGCCGAAGGTGCCGATGCCCCGACGGCCCCATCGGAGGAATAGCTCGTGGTCTTTGCCCCTCAGGGAAAACACACGCTGTCGCATCGCGTGTTTGCGACGATATTTGTCTGCGCTATGGCGGTCATTTTGGCGTTTACGGTGCTGGGTGCGTTCTTCGTTCAAAACACCCTGGCGGACGCTACGAGTGCCAATCTGGCGCAGGAAACCGAACTCATCGCTGCCGCCCTCGACGAGCAGCAGGAGCCCATCCCGTTCCTGCGCAGCCTCGATCGCGAGGACCTTCGTATCACGCTGATCAACAAGGACGGTTCGGTTGCCTACGATAACGAGGCATCGCCTTCAATGCTGCCCAATCACGGCGATCGCCCCGAGGTTGTCGAGGCGCTTGAGAACGGCACGGGCTCTGCGGAACGTTCGAGCTCTACACTCGACGAAATAATGCTGTACCGCGCCGTCCGGCTCGACAACGGCCAAGTTGTTCGCTTGGCGCAAGCTCAACCTGGCGTTGGGGCGATTTTGCTCTCGCTCGTGGCGCCGATGCTGCTCATCGCGGCAGCGGGCGCGGTGCTCTCGTTTTTCCTGGCACGACGCGAGTCCCGCGCCATCATCGCGCCACTGCAAGAGGTGAATCTGGACCACCCGCGCCGTAGCTATGAGCATGCCTATGCCGAGATGGTCCCCATGCTCGAGCGCATCGAGTCGCAGCGCCAAGAGCTCAAGCGCCAGATGGCGGTGCTGGCGGATAACGACCGCATGCGTCGTGAGTTTACGGCAAATATCACCCACGAGCTCAAGACCCCGCTTACCGCGATCTCGGGCTATGCCGAGCTTATTGCAAACGGTATGGTCGAGGGCGAGGATGACCTGCGCAACTTTGGCGGTCGCATCTATCGCGAGGCGGGCCGTCTGGCGGCGCTCGTCAACGACATTCTTACGCTTTCCAACTTGGACGAGGCAGAGCGGGCGGCCGAGGGCGAGGCAGTGCCCATTGGATCAACGGAGCCCATCGAGCTCTCCCGTGCCATCTTGACGGTGGAGCAGCGTCTTGAGCAGGTTGCCCGGCAGTCGAATGTGAGCATTGGACACGAGGCGAGTCCCGTGGTGATCGAGGGCGTGTCGCGCCTGATCGATGAGTTGATCTATAACCTGGCAAGCAATGCTATTCGCTACAACCGGCCGGGAGGTACGGTCACGCTGCGCTGCGGGACCAACGATGAGGGACATCCGTATCTGTCGGTTGCCGATACTGGCATTGGTATCGCGCCCGAGGAGCAGGGCAAAGTGTTCGAGCGCTTCTACCGCGTGGATAAGAGCCGTTCCAAGGCGCGCGGTGGAACCGGTCTGGGCTTGGCGATCGTCAAGCACGCCGCTCTGTACCATCACGCCGCGATTGACCTGTCGAGCGAGCCGGGCGTGGGGACCACCATCACGGTGACGTTTCCCGTGCAACAGGAGGAGCCGTTCGCGTAGCGACATGGCAAATTAACTGGACAACAACGCCGTATCGGAGTCTCCGATGCGGCGTTGTTGTTGCGCAACTATATTATGCGTGCTGTATCTTATGTATAGAGTTCGGACTTGGCGGAAAGATGCGATATTATAACGAGCAGTTTTGTCGATACGAACTAGGGAAATGAAAGGCAAGCTGCATGACCCTTCTCGAACTGTTCCAGCTGCTTAAAAAGCACCTCAAGCTGGTCATCGCCCTCCCGGTGGTCTGCGCGATCGCCATGGGTGTCGTGTCCTTTACCATGATGGACAACACCTACACCGCCACGACGAGCATGTACATTCTCGCCAAGACCGATGGTAGCCAGACGAGCTACTACAACGATCTGTCGGCGAGCCAGATGCTCTCCAACGACATCGCCACGCTGCTCGATAGCGACAGCGTTAAGAGCGGCGCCGCCAAGGAGCTGGGCCTTTCTAACCTGAACGACTATAAGGTGAGCGTTACGAGCGAGACCACGACCCGTGTTATCTCGCTGTCCGTGACCGGTGCCAGCCCCGATGGTGCTGCCGCCGTCGCCAACGCCATGGCCAACTCGGTTTCCACCGTGGCCCAGGATGTCGACGCCGCCCAGGCCGTCAACGTCATCGACAAGGCAAAGGTCCCCACTCAGCCCAGCGGCCCCAACCGCAAGCTCTATATCGCGGTCGCCGCTCTGGCCGGCCTGTTTGTCGCCGTTGCGATCGTTGTGCTGCTCGACATGCTCAACACGCGTGTCCGTTCCGTCGATGATGCCGTCGAGCTGCTCGGCGTGCCCGTTATCGGCCGTTTCCCCGTTGTGAAGGGCGGTAAGTAATCCATGGCCCGTAAGAAGAAATCCGGCGATACCCTCGCCTTTAACAACGCAGCCAAGACGCTGCTCGCCAACATTCGCTTTGCGAGCGTCGATACGCCCATCAAGTCCATTACGGTGACCTCCTCCATTCCCAACGAGGGCAAGTCCACCATCGCGCTCAACCTGGCTCAGGCCATCGCAACCAGTGGCAAGAGCGTTCTGCTCGTCGAGTGCGATATGCGCCACCGTACACTTGCCAACCTGCTGGGCATCCGCCATGCCGGTGGCCTGTACGCCGTGCTTTCCGATCAGATGTCGATCGACGAGGCCGTCATCGACACCGGTCAGCCCAACCTCTTCTTCCTCGATGCCGAGCCGCGCATTCCCAATCCGGCCGACATCATTGCTTCGCGCCGCTTTGCCAAGCTTGTCGCCGCGCTGGAGGAAAAGTACCAGTACGTCATCTTTGATACGCCGCCCGTGGGCACGTTCGTCGACGCTGCCGAGGTCGCCGCAATTACCGACGGCACCATCTATGTCGTCCGCCAGGACTTTGCCAAGCGCAACGAGATTCTTGCCGCCTTCGACCAGCTCAATAAGGCCGAGGTCAACGTGATCGGTACGGTCATGAACTGCTGCGAGACGTCGAGCCACGATTATTACTACTCGTACTATGGCGGGGATAAGGGGCAGAACAATGCTGCAGTCGGAGTTGATCCTGCTGTTGGCGGCGCCGCTGCATCGGGCACCCCTGCGAAGGCGAAGCGCTTTAAGAAATAAGCAAGGACGCAGATAAGAGGGCGATATGAGAGACATCCACTGCCATATCCTGCCCGGAGTTGACGACGGCGCGGCGAACCTCGAGCAGAGCTTGGCGATGCTCGAGGCGGCCCGCGCCGTCGGCGTTACGCACATGGTGTGCACGCCGCACTGCCGGGACCCATACTTTGACTACGCCAATATGTGGGAGGCCTATCGACTCCTGTGTGCCCATGCGGGCGATATGCATTTGCAGATGGGCTTTGAGGTCAACCATGCCAAACTGATGGATTTGGGTATTGAGTGGTCCGATCGCCTGCACTTTGATGGATCGAACGAGTTTTTGCTCGAGCTCTCAACGCGCGCCGATTCGTATGACTTTGAGGAATACGAGAACACGATTTATGACCTGCAGTGCCGCGGCTACCAGGTTATCATTGCGCATCCGGAGCGCTATAGGGCCATCCAGAAGGACGTTGGCATTGCCGAGCGTCTGGTCGATATGGGCTGCAAGCTGCAGGCTTCGGCAGATTTTATTGCCGGCGGGCGCTTTGGTCGCGAGAAAAAGCCGGCGCAGCGCCTGTTCGACGAGGGCCTGTACAGCTTTATTGCGAGCGATGCCCACAATGTACGTCACTACGACTGCCTGGCAAAGGCGCGCGCCAAGTTTAGCGTGCGCGGTGCTCATTTTCGCTAAAATCTGTCCCTAACGTTTGCTTTGAACGGAGGGGCGACTATGGATATTCAAATTAAGACGGGATGCTTTGAGGACGCGGCGCTGGTGCGCCGCGCTGTCTTTATGGATGAGCAGGGCTACGAGAATGAGTTCGACCAGATCGACGAGGCCCCGAGCTGCATTCATGTGACGCTGTACGTGGACGGTGAGCTCGCCGGCTGCTCGCGCGTGTTCCCTGAGGAGCTGGAGCGCATGGCCGATTCCGAGGCACCGGCGTCGCCTGCGTGCGATATGGACGAAGGCGTCGCGGCGGGGGAGACCTACATTATGGGGCGCGTCGCCGTGCTGCCGGCTATGCGTCGCCGCGGTCTAGCGAGCAAGATTATCGAGGCTAGCGATGCTGTCGCGCGTGATGCCGGCGCCAAGCTCATAAAGCTGCACGCGCAGGAGTACGTGCTGCCGCTCTACGCCAAGGCGGGCTATACCCAGATCGCGCCCGTGGACTATGAGGACGAAGGCCAGCCCCACGCCTGGATGGCCAAGCGCATGGGCGACAGATAGGGACGTTCCTTTTCTGCCGGCAGCTGGGGACACTCCTTGGCAATCGACGCATGGGCGTTCCGGCGTTCCGACATACAGTTTTTCGGTTCCGTGTGTATATATGCGCGCTAATGGGTTATAAAATCTAAGTCTGAACATAGCAGGTCTGCAATGCGGCTCGGGCAACCGGGCCGTTTTTGCGGGCAGGGGTAGCGCGAAAGGACTGCACATGCGTCAATTTAAGACCGAGAGCAAAAAACTGCTCGACCTCATGATCAACTCTATCTACACCAATAAGGAAATCTTCCTGCGCGAGCTTATCTCCAACGCGAGCGATGCCGTCGACAAGCTCAACTTTAAGAGCCTGCAGGATCCGAGCGTCAAGCTCGACCAGGGCGACCTGGCCATTCGCGTCTCCTTCGACAAGGATGCTCGCACCATCACCATCTCGGATAACGGCATCGGCATGACTGCCGAGGAGCTCGAGCGCAACCTGGGTACCATCGCCCACTCCGGCTCCGAGGAGTTTAAGACCGAGAACGCCGAGCAGCAGGGCTCCGATGTCGATATCATCGGCCAGTTTGGCGTGGGCTTCTACTCGGCCTTTATGGTCGCCAACCACGTGAAAGTCGTCAGCCGCGCCTACGGCGAGGACGCCGCCCACGTGTGGGAGTCCGACGGCCTTGAGGGTTATACCATCGAGGACGGTGAGCGCGCCGAGCACGGTACCGATGTCATCCTGACGCTGCGCGAGAACGAGAAGCTCGACGCCGACGGCGAGGCCGAGACTTACGATCGCTTCCTGACCGAGTGGGGCCTCAAGAGCCTGATTCAGCAGTACAGCAACTATGTGCGCTACCCGATTCAGATGATGGTGAGCAAGAGCCGTCAGAAGCCCAAGCCCGAGGACGCGCCGGACGATTACACGCCCGAGTACGAGGACTACCAGGAGCTCGAGACCGTCAACTCCATGACGCCGATCTGGAAGAAGCGCAGCTCCGATGTTGAGCAGAAGGACTACGACGAGTTCTACAAGTCCACGTTCCACGACTTTGACGATCCGGCTCGCACCATCAGCTTCCATGCCGAGGGTACGCTCGAGTACGACGCCCTGCTGTTTGTGCCGGGTCGCGCGCCGTTCGATCTGTACAGCAAAGATTACGAGAAGGGCCTGGCGCTCTACAGCTCTAACGTCCTGATCATGGAGAAGTGCGACGACCTGCTGCCCGATTACTACAACTTTGTCCGTGGCGTCGTGGATTCCGCCGACGTGTCGCTCAACATCTCGCGTGAGACGCTGCAACAGAACCGTCAGCTCAAGGCCATCGCCAAGCGCGTCGAGAAGAAGATCACCGCCGACCTCGAGGATATGCGTGACAACGACCGCGAGGCCTACGAGAAGTTCTTTGAGAACTTTGGCCGCGGCCTTAAGTACGGCATCTACTCGAGCTATGGCATGAAGGCCGACGAGCTCGCCGATCTGCTGCTGTTCTGGTCCGCCAAGGAGCAGAAGATGATTACCCTGGCCGAGTATGCCAAGGGCATGCCTGCAGACCAGAAGGCCATCTACTACGCCGCCGGCGACTCGCGCGAGCGCCTGGCCAAGATGCCCGTGGTGAAGGGCGTGCTCGACCGCGGCTACGACGTGCTGCTGCTGACGCAGGACGTGGACGAGTTCACGTTCCAGGCCATGCGCGAGTACGTGGCGGCAGATATGCCTAAGATTTATGAGGACGATGCCGCTCGCGAGGCTGCCGAGAAGGCCGTTGCCGACGGTGCCGAGCCCGAGGTCGAGGATCGTCATCTGGAGCTCAAGAACGTCGCGACCGGCGATCTTGACCTGGCGACCGAGGACGAGAAGAAGGAGGCCGAGGACGCCACCAAGGAGAACGAGGACCTCTTTAGCGCTATGAAGGAGGCGCTCGGCGACAAGGTGGAGAAGGTCGCCGTCTCCGCGCGCCTAACCGATGCCCCGGCTTGCATCACTACTGAGGGTCCGCTGTCGCTCGAGATGGAGAAGGTGCTCCAGAAGGGCCCTGAGGGCGCGCCCGAGGGTATGCCCAAGAGCCAGCGCGTGCTCGAGCTCAATGCCAAGCACCCGGTCTTTGCCAAGCTCGTCTCTGCTCAGAAGGCAGGCGACGCCGACAAGATCAAGCAGTACTCCGGCCTGCTTTATGACCAGGCCCTGCTCGTCGAGGGCATCCTCCCCGAGGACCCCGTAGCCTTTGCCGCGGCCATCTGCGACCTTATGTAGCTTGGGGATACGGCACCGTAACTAGATTAGAACGAGAGTGGATAATCTCCCACTTTTGGCTCGAATGCGGGCTTGAAGTGGGAGATTTTCCTCTCTCGTTTGCTTTTGAATGATCCCTTGGGGACGGAGGAAAACGGATCACCGAAAGGATCGGTCTGACCCGGTGATCCGTTTTCCTCCGTCCCCAAGGGATCATTTATTTGTGCGGGTTGTGGTTTTGTGACCTGCTGAAATTAAAGATACTGTACAACTGTACGTTAACTAATCTTCGTAGTATATTGCTACCCGCAAAACTCAATACCATTGTGCTTCGAGACGCTAAAACGCCTACGTACAATGGTTATCGATAGTACGATTCGATTCAACGACAGGATGGATGGTCCAAGCGTGAGTCTCGGCAGCAAACTATCCGATGCAAAGGTCTCCTTTGCGATTTTTAAGCGCGACATTAAGCGACTGCTTGTGAACCCCGTCGCCTTGGTGGTTACCCTTGGTGTGTGCGTTATTCCTTCGCTGTATGCCTGGTACAACATCGTGGCCAACTGGGATCCGTATGGAAACACCCAGGGCATCAAGATCGCCATCGCCAATAACGACCAGGGCACCCAAAACGACCTGGTGGGCGAGCTCAACGCGGGCGATAAAGTCGTCGATCAGCTCAAGGAGAACGACCAGCTGGGCTGGGCTTTCGTCGATTCGGCCGCCGATGCTAAAGAGGGCGTCGAGAGCGGTGAGTACTATGCGGCGATCGTGATCCCCAAGAATTTCTCGGATAACCTAGTCTCGATGCTCGATGGCAACTACCATCAGCCCAAGCTCACGTACTACGTCAATGAGAAGAAGAGCGCCATTGCGCCCAAGGTCACCGACACCGGTGCGAACACCATCGAGGAGCAGATCAACGCGGAGTTTGTCTCTACGGTGGGCGAGACCGTGGCGGGTATCGCCAAGGATGCAGGCGTCGACCTTAAGAACAAGGCAACCCAGACTCAGGATTCGCTTGCAAGTTCGCTGTCCGAAGCATCCGACACTTTGGGCGAGGTGCGCGATTCGATTGGCGATATGAATGCCGCCATCGATAAGACGAGTGGTGCCATCGCCTCGGCCGATGCGGCGCTCGCCGGCTTGCAGGGTCAGGCGCCGTCGCTGACGCAGGCGATCTCCCAGGGCAATGATCTGCTGGGCGAAGCTCGTACCACGGCGGGCAATTCCATCTCTTCGCTTTCCAAGGCACTCTCGGAGGGTAGCCTTGCGCTCACCAAGACATCGGCTTCCGCGAACGCCGCCATTGGCAAGCTGACGGGCACGGTCACATCTACGACCACCCGCATCGACAACTCGCTCGAGTCTCTCCAGGCTACGATCGATCACAACACCGCTGTTATTGGGCATCTCCAGATCCTTGCCAACGACACGTCGACCGGCTCCGAGGACGTTGATGCGCTTATCGTGTCGACCATCGATACGCTCCGCGAGCAGAATGAGAAGCTGCAGAGCATCAAGGACGGTCTGTCCGCGCAGTCGAGTGCCATGGCGAATGACGCTGCGGCTGTCTCGGGCGCCAGCGACGCTATCAATAACGCAATCCAGACCGGTGCGAACAACCTTGGCCAAGCCCAGACAGACTTGGGCCAAAACGCGCTGCCGAAGGCCTCGAGTGCACTCGATTCCTTTGCCGCCGTCTCGGGCGACCTGACGGGTATCGTATCTGGCCTCACGCCCACCATTGCAAGTGCGCGCGGCACGCTTTCGCAGCTCGACGCCACGCTCGGCCAGGCCAAGACCACCTTGGCCCAGACCGATGCCTCGCTTGCCAAGGTCCAGGACAAGCTTGCAACCGCCGCTAACGACATCGCGGCGCTGCAGACCTCGGAGTCCATGGGCGATTTGGCGGAGCTGATGGGCGTCGACGTCGATGACGTTGCCGACTTTATGGCATCTCCGGTCGAGCTGACCTCCAAGTCGATTTACCCGGTCAAGAGCTTTGGTTCGGGCATTGCCCCCTTCTATACCAACCTGGCGCTTTGGGTGGGCGGCTACGTGCTCATCGCCATTTACAAGCTCGAGGTCGACCGCGAGGGCATCGGTGCCTTTACGGCGCGCCAGGGCTACTTTGGCCGCTGGCTGCTGCTGGTGATTCTGGGTGCCTTCCAGGCCATCATCGTTACCGTGGGCGATCTGGTCATTGGCGTTCAGTGCGTCAATCCGCTGCTCTTTGTGCTGGGCGGCATCGCCATCTCGTTCACCTACGTCAACATCATCTATGCGCTGTCCACTACCTTTAAGCATATCGGTAAAGCTATCGGCGTCATCCTCGTCATTGTGCAGATCCCTGGCTCGTCGGGCATGTATCCCATCGAGATGATGCCCGGCTTCTTCCAATGGCTGCATCCGTTGCTGCCCTTTACCTATGGCATCAACCTGCTGCGCGAGACCGTCGGCGGCATGTACTCGTTCAACTACCTGTTCAACCTGTGCATCCTGGGCGTCTTCCTTATCATTGCGCTCTTTATTGGTCTGCAGCTGCGTCCGCTGCTGCTCAACCTCAACCTGCTCTTTGATAAGCAGCTTGCCACGACGGGTCTTATGATTTGCGAATCCAACGACCTGCCGCGCCAGCGCTATTCGCTGCGCACGGCTATGCGCGTCATGCTCGATTCCGATTCGTACCGTCGCGAGCTGCTCGATCATGCCGTGGCGTTTGAGCATCGTTACCCGTACTACATCAAGGGCGGTTTCGCCGCCGTGGTGGGCGTGCAGATCCTGCTCTTTGTACTGTCGACGGTGCTCGATATCGACAACAACGGAAAGATCATCCTGCTCGTCATCTGGATCATTTCGGTTATCGCCATCTGCGGCTGGCTCATCAACATCGAGTACATCCGTGCGAGCCTCAATACCCAGATGCGTATCTCGGCGCTTTCGGACGAGGACCTGCGCCGCGAGATGCGCGAGCACACGGCTGCCATTCCTGCCGCCCGTCGCATGTTCGGCCTCAACGCCAGCGAGCGCGGCGTCAAGGGCGGCGACCAGCCCACGGACCGTTTGCCGCATATCGGCTCGAACCATAAATCCGAGGGCGTCGACGGCGCAGCCGCAAATGACGGGAGAACCGCCCCGCTCGGCAAGCACTCCAAAGGAGGTGAGGCATAAATGAAAAACACCCTGCACCTGTTTAAGCGCGATGTCCAAAACGTGTCTCACTCCGTGATCGGCATGATCGTCGTAATGGGCCTGATCATTGTGCCCTGCCTGTACGCATGGTTTAACATCGCCGGAAGCTGGGATCCCTACGGCAATACCGGCAACCTTAAGATCGCGGTGGTCAATACCGACGAGGGTTATGAGAGCGATCTGATTCCCGTCGAGATCAATGTGGGCGAAAACGTGACCGCCACCTTGCGCGGCAACGAGAACTTCGACTGGGTTGTCCTCAACGATCGCGATAAGGCGATCGAGGGCGTCAAGTCGGGCGCGTACTATGCTGCCGTCGTCATCCCCAAAACGTTTAGCGCCGACATGATGACGCTCTTCTCGACCGACGTGAAGCATGCCGACATCGAGTTCTACGAGAACCAAAAGGCCAATGCCATTGCCCAGATCGTGACCGAGAAAGGTTCGAGCGCGGTCCAGAGCCAGGTCAACGAGACGTTTACCGAGACCATCACGGCCATCGGCCTCAAGACCGTGTCCAGCTTGCTCGACTATATGAGCACCGACCAGGTGAGCAACTTTATCGCCAACCTGTCCTCGACGCTCGGCGATTCGGTCGAGGACCTGCAAGACGTTCAGGCGAACGCGACGTCGCTCGCTGGCATTTTGAGCTCTACGTCCGATTCGCTCACGTCAGCGGGTGGCATGCTCAAGCAGACGGGCACCGTCGATGAGTCGACGAAGCAGCTGATGGAGCACGCCAAGAGCGGCATTAGCGAGTCCAAGGAAGCGCTGAAGGCCGCTAACGACGCCATCAACGCCGCAATTGACGGAAGCACGGGCTCGTTCGACAACGTGTCCGCCGAGCTCGCGAAGGCATTCGATGCGGCGAACCAGCATGTCGACCTTACGGTGTCTCAGCTCAACGAAGCTGCGGCGGCGCTCAATACTCGTGCCGACGATATCGATGCCACTGCCGACCAACTCCGCAGCTTTGCTGACCAGGTGAGTGACGAAAAGCTGAAAGACGGCCTTAAGTCCGTCGCGACGTCGCTCGGCAGGATCGCAGGGGAGTACCGCAACAACGCTAAGGATCTGACGGCGACCGCAAAGTCCCTTTCTGACAGCATGGCAGAGGCCAACAACACGCGTGCCGAGGTCGACCAGGCCATTGCCGATGCCAAGGCGGGCATCTCGGGCGCCAAGTCCGACTACGATTCCACGTTCTCGGTCAAGGCCAAGGAGCTCAGGAAGACGGTTTCGGGCATTCTGGACTCACTCGACGACATCTCGAGCGACCTTGATGGTGCCGTAGACGGTCTGACCGACGCGTCCGGCTCGCTGGCAAAGGGCCTCTCCAAGGCTGCAAAGCTGGTCAACAAGGCTTCCGATCAGCTGGGCGAGGCGTCGGAAAAGATCAGCGCCTTTAAGGACGAACTCGACAGCGCCCTGATGTCGGGCGACCTGGCGACGATCAAGACGATGATCGGCAATGATCCCGAGGGACTGGCCGTGTCGCTTTCCGGCCCCGTCGCGCTCGACCGCAAGCCGGTCTATCCGATCCGCAACTACGGTTCTGCCATGGCGCCGTTCTACACGATTCTGTCGCTGTGGGTCGGTTCGATCGTGCTTGCAGCCATGATGAAGGTCTCGGTTGACGACGAGCTCATCAACGAGCTCATCCCCGTGCGCCTGCACGAGATCTACCTGGGACGTTACCTGTTCTTTGGCGGCTTGGCCCTGCTGCAGGCGACGCTCGTGTGCGCGGGTGACATCCTGTTCTTTGGCATTCAGTGCGACAACCCGCTGCAGTTTGTGCTGGCGGGCTGGGTCGCGAGCCTCGTGTTCTCCAATATCGTCTACACGCTCACGGTGTCGTTTGGCGATATCGGCAAGGCGCTCGCCGTCGTGTTGCTGGTCATGCAGGTTGGCGGTTCGGGCGGTACGTTCCCCATCGAGATGACCGGTCCCGTGTTCCAGGCGATTTATCCGTTCCTGCCGTTCACCCACGGCATCAACGCCATGCATGCCGCCATGGCCGGCGCCTACCATATGGAGTATTGGATTGAGCTCGGCATCTTGGCGAGCTACCTGATTCCGTCGCTCGCCCTGGGCATCGTCTTCCGTCGCCCAGTCATCAAAGCCAACGACTGGATCATCGAAAAGCTGGAAAGCACCAAACTTATCTAGTTCAACAAGGTAATCCTTGATGTTTTGGCAAAGCCAGCGAGCGAGCCGCATTTGCGCCAAGGTGACGTGAAATGAAAGGGCGCTGACCTTCTGGTCGCGCCCTTGAAATTGAACGTCAGATTGGTGTGAATGCGGCTCGCGCAGCGTCGACCATTCCGCCGTTCGTTAGAACGGCGGAACAAAACGCTTTAGCGGGCTGGATTGCGATGCAGGGCTGGTTGTTGCTACAGTAGCGGGGCGTACCGGGGGTCCGGTGCGCCCTGTTTTTATTTGACCATGAGGCGGCATGCGGCCATGCGCGTGCGGACACCACGCCCAGATTGAGCGCGAGGATGCCCTATGGCCCAGCATGCCACCGACAATATCGAAATGATGCCCGACAGCCCTGTTGCCCGTGAAGACCTGGGCGCGGGCGGCACCTCCCGCGGCGCCGGAGCGCGCTCGCCGTTGTTTTGGAAAGTCCTGCTGCTTTCGGTGGCAGTCGTCTGGGGCTACTCCTTTACGACCATGAAGGACGCGCTCAATACCATTCCGGTGTTCGAACTGCTCTACGTGCGCTTTCTGCCTGCGGCGTTGGTTATGTTCATCATCTTTTACAAGCGCATCGTCGCGCACCTCAATGCCCGCAACCTTATCGTCGGACTTGGCATGGGCGCACTTATGTGGGCCGCTTATGCCTTGCAGACGGTCGGTCTGGCGTATACCACGGCGGGCAAAAATGCGTTTTTGACGGGCACGTACTGCATCCTCGTACCGTTTGCCAGCTATGTCCTGAGCGGCGAAAAGCTCACCCGCTATAACCTGGGCGCCGCGCTGCTGTGCCTGGCGGGCATTGGTCTGGTGGCGCTCGATAGCGTCGAGTTCAACACCGGCGATGTCATCACGCTGGGCGGCGCGGTTTTCTTCGCTATCCAAATGGCGGTGACCGCCAAGTACGGTCGCAAGATGGATATCAACGTCATTACGTTTTGGATGTTTGTGGGCAACGGCGTGCTGAGCCTGGTCTCGTCGCTGTTGTTCGAGACTCAGGCGCCCGCGTCCGTGTGGACTCCGAGTTTTATCGGCGTGATGGCGTTTCTCTCGGTGGGCTGCACGTGCGTAGCCCTGCTCATCCAAAACGTCGGCCTGGCGCACGTCCCGGCCTCGACGGGTTCGCTGCTCCTTTCGATGGAGTCGCCTTCGGGCGTGCTGTTCTCGGTGTTGCTGATGGGGGAGGCGCTTACTTCGCGCCTGCTCGCCGGCTTTGCGCTCATCTTCTTGTCAATCATCTTGAGCGAGACGCACTTCGATTTCTTGCGTCGGAAGCCTCGACCGCAATTGTAAACAACTTGTTGCGCCGCCCTTCTGGGGCGGCGTTTTTTATGCCCCGCCTTTACAGTTATGCCTTGCGCTTTACGTTATCAAAGTGTTTGCTGCAAAAATAGTACTGGAGGGCATCTATGGCACCAGCTCTGTCCGATCTTCAACCGCAACCAGCGCCTCAGGCTACTGCGGCGGCGCAGGCCGCCATCGGCGATGGCCTGGTTATAGAGGCTCAGGCATTTGCCGATGAGCTTGCCACATGGCGTCATGACCTCCATCAGACCCCCGAGCTCGGCAACAACCTTCCGCAGACGTCTGCCTATATCCAAACACGTCTGGACGAGATGAGCATTCCCTATACCGTGCTCGTCGATGGTTCTTGCGTCGTGGGTCTGATCGGCGCCGGCGCTGCCGTGGCCGCCCAGGGCAATGGCACATGCACGGACGAGCAGGCCGGCACGGTCATCATGCTCCGTGGCGATATGGATGCCCTGCCCGTTGCCGAGGAGTCGGGCGAGCTCTTCGCCTCCACCAACGGCTGCATGCACGCTTGCGGCCACGATATGCATGCGACGGCGTTGCTTGGCGCGGCCCGCCTGCTCAAGGCACGCGAGGAGGAGCTCGTAGAAGCCAACGCCACGGTCAAGCTGCTGTTCCAACCGGGCGAGGAGACCTTTGAGGGCGCCCGCGCCGCTATTGCCGATGGCCTGCTCCAGAACCCGCGTCCCCAGGCGGCCTTCGCCATGCACGTCAACAGCCAGTCGCCGCTTGGCCTGGTGCTCTATGGCAGCCCCGCACTCTCGGGCGTATACGGTTTTCGCATCACACTCCAGGGCAAGGGCGGCCACGGCTCGAGTCCCGAGATTTGCATCGACCCCATCACGGCGGGTGTGCATGTTCATCTGGCGCTTCAGGAGCTCATCGCTCGCGAAGTGCCGGCTGCTAAAGAGGTCGCACTTACCGTGGGCAAGTTTGCCGGCGGTCAGGCCGCCAATGTCATTCCCGACACCTGTGTGCTCGAGGGAACGCTGCGCGGTTTCGATGTCGAGCTCATGGCACATCTCAAGGAGCGTATCGCCGAGGTCGTCAACGGTGTGGCGGCGACGTATCGCACCCCGGCGACCATCGAGACGCTCTCGGATGTTCCGCCGCTCGTGCTGGACGACGATATGACCAAGGCTTCGCTTGGCTATGTGGGCGCGGTGCTGCCTAAGGCCGCTTTCCTGCCGCTGTTCCATGCCATGGCGAGTGAGGACTTCGCGCTGATCTCGAGCGAGGTCCCGAGCGCGTACTTTACCGTGGGTGCAGCCGTGACTGACACAGACGAGCATTTTGCCCAGCATCATCCCAAGGCGCGCTTTAACGATGCCGAATTGCCGCTCGGCGCTGCAGCGTATGCGGCAGTTGCCTTAGGTTACATCGCCGACCACCGGTAGCACCCAACCTTGCCTTTCAAGCCTGCGGGCATGGCCATAAGGCCTATACCCTTGTCTTTCAAGGCAATCTTGGGCACTACCGGCGCCCGGCGCAGGCTATTCGTTTGTTTATAAAGGAGCAGTATGTCCCAGCAACGTAAGTTCTTCCCCGGCTGGCTTGTGGTGGCCTCCGGTTTTGTGATCATGGCCACGTGCTACACCATCTTCGTCAACTGCATGAGTCTGTTCCAGCCGCTCATCGTCAGCGACCTTGGGATCACGCTTGCCCAGTACAACATTTCCAACGCCATCTCTACCGTGGTGAGCGTTGTGGGCTCGCTTGTCATCGGCCATGTCGCCGACAAGGTAAGCGGTCGAGTCTTGGGTTCGCTTACCGTCATCGCCACCTCGGCGGTGCTCGTGGGCATGAGCTTTGTCGGCGAGCTTTGGCAGGTTTATGTGCTCTTTGCCGTCTCGGGCTGCTTTGCCGTCGCCTCGACCCGTCTGCTCATTAGCCTGGTGACCGCCAACTGGTTTACCGCCAAGCGCGGCCTTGCCATTTCCATCGCGCTTTCGGGCTCGGGCTTTGGCGGTGCCATCCTCTCGCCGATCGTGAGCTCGCTGATCGTGAGCGTGGGCTGGCGTTCCGCCTTCCTGGTGCTCGCTGCCATCTGCATCGTGGCGGCGCTGCCCATCACGGCATATTCCTTCCGCACCAAGCCTTCCGAGATCGGCCTCAAACCGCTCGGCGAGAATCCGGGCGACCCGTCCGTTTCCACCGCGGGCGATAAAAACGAGAAGGCGGCCCCCGAGGTCAGCGTTGGCTGGTCACGCATCAAGAAGAGTCCGGCATTTTGGCTGCTCGTCGTCGCCTTCCTCTTTATGGGCCTGGTCAACGGCGCCATCCTGCCCAACCAAGTCACCAACATGACGAGCGTCACCGTCAACGGTGCCAAGATCGTCACGGGCGGCCACGATCCCATGTGGGCAGGCACCGTGCTTTCTGCCTACATGGTCACGGTTGTTATCGCCAAGATTTCGCTCGGTGCGATCTATGACCGCTTTGGCCTGCGTTTCGGCAACATCCTTGGCTCCGTTGCGTGCATTATCGCCTGCGTGGCGCTGTGCTTCCCGACGACAGACCTTGGCCCCATCGTCGCCGCCGTGAGCTTTGGTATCGGAACGTGCATGGGTACCATCACGCCCACTATCGCCGCGTCCAAGCAGTTCGGTATGGCCGACCTGGGTAAGGTCACGGGCACCATCACCTCGCTCGAGATGGTCGGTGGCACCGTGGGTGCCATTGTCTCGGGCGTGCTGTTCGATGCCACGGGTTCCTTTGCGAGCACCTGGATCGTGTGCCTGGTGTGCTCCGTGGTCATGCTCGTATTCCTGCTGGCGTCCGAGCCCATCGCCGCCAAGCTGCGCGCGAGCGTGGCAGGGGAGTAGACGCCTTCCACGCTTTTCTGTTTGCCCCGTTCTGCCCGTGGCTACCCTGGAAGCCGAATGGATGCTCGTACCGTCATTCGGCTTCCAAGGCGGCCACGAGCCCACGAAACGGATCACATGCCGCGGCGGTGCGTCAGGCCGAACGAGTCCCCATACCCTCGTTCGGTCAGACGCGCCGCCGCGGTTTGTGTTTGTGCCGTATAATGACCGTTACCTATGACGCGATACAAAAGAAAGGTGTTTGCCCATGCAGGCACAGAAGGCGGAGGGAACCCGCGACCTTATCGGCGCCGAGATGCGCGCCTGGCAAAAGATGCAGCAGATTGCCGCCGGCGTGTTCGAGCCGTTTGGTTTTAAGCCCATCGAGACGCCCGCGATTGAGCAGGTAGACGTGTTTGTCCATGGCATCGGCCAGTCGACCGACGTCGTGCGCAAGGAGATGTTCCGCGTGTTCAGCGGCGCCAACCTGGAGCGCGTCTTTACCGAGGGCACCGACACCAAGCTCAAGCCCAAGCAGCGCCTGGCCCTTCGTCCCGAGGGCACGGCCGGCGTGGTGCGTGCCGTCGTGGAGAACAACCTGGTGCCTCAGGGCTCCACGCCTTTTAAGGCATACTATGCCGAGGCCATGTTCCGCGGCGAGCGTCCCCAGAAGGGCCGTCTGCGCCAGTTCCACCAGGTGGGCATCGAGTGGCTCGGCGCTCCCGATCCGGCAGCCGACGCCGAGTGCATCATCATGCTCATGGAGTTCTACAAGCGCCTGGGCTTCGATCTTTCCAAGCTTCGTCTGCTCATTAACTCGATGGGCGACGCCCAGTGCCGTCCGGCCTATCGCGAGCAGGTCAAGCAGTTCATCCTCGACCACGCCGACGAGATGTGCGATGAGTGCCGCGAGCGCGCCGAGCTCAACCCGCTGCGTGCCTTCGACTGCAAGAACGACCACTGCCGCGAGATCATGGCCGACGCTCCGCTGATGGGCGACAACCTGTGCGACGAGTGCCGCGAGCACTACGAGCAGGTCAAGCGCTATCTGGATGCCGCCGGTATCGAGTATGTCGAGGATCCCACCCTGGTGCGCGGCCTAGACTACTACACCCGCACCGTCTTTGAGGTCGAGGCTCCCGGTGCCGGTGTCGGCTCCATCGGTGGCGGCGGCCGCTACGACGGCCTGGTCGAGCTCGAGGGCGGTAAGCCCACGGCAGGTGTCGGTTTCGCCGTCGGCTTTGAACGCGCCCTGCTGGCCCTGCAGGCCTTTGGCAGCGACTTGGGTGCCGAGGAGGTCCCGTGCGTCTATGTCGCCAATGCCGGCAAGGAGCTGCGCCAGAACGTCTTTGCCATTACGCAGGAGCTTCGCGCCGCAGGCATTGTGACCGAGGCCGACTACCAGGGCCGCTCGCTCAAGGCCCAGTTTAAGCAGGCCGATAAGGTGGGCGCCAAGCTCATCCTGGTCTTGGGTGGCGACGAGCTTGCCGCCGGCAAGGTCAAGGTGCGCGACATGGAGAGTCACGACGAGGTTCTCACCGATCTGGACAACGTTGTCGAGGCGGTTCGCGAGCGCCTGTAGCGCATCATTTTGAGCTGCGGGCCTGCAAATGTGCCCTGCTCATGGTGAGCGATTGTTACGGGGGTGTTTCGCTTTTATGCGGAATGCCCCCGTTTGTGTATGCCGCCTACCGAGAAATACGACCATTTGGGGCAAAAACCCTTGCAATGCAGAAAATACTTTTGTGTGGTAAAGCGCAATCAGCGCCGAAAGTTTTTGCCGAGTGCCTATAATGAATACCGCATGTTACGTGCATAGAAGGAGGAATGGGAGGAAACGTGGCTGAGAACCTAAGCAACCAGTCTGTACCCGAAGCCGCGGCGCGCGTCGCTGCCGTGGTCAACCGCCTCGTTAACCGAATCGGCTCGAATGCCGAGTCCAGGGAGCGTCTCGCCGAGATCGAGATCCCCGAGGAGCTGCGCGACAATCTGGCGCTGTTCCTGCGCCTGGAGCGTCGTGTGCTTAGCGAGTATGATCCCGAGATCGCGGACCTGTTCGACAAGATCCTATCGGCCGAGATTGTGGCCAATGCCGGCAACCCCGGTACGCGTGCTGCCGATGAGGCCGTTGACGAGCAGGGCGTGCCTACCGCCGACGAGTCCACCGCTGTGGCATTCCGCGAGGTCGTCGATCTGATCGACAGCCTGCCGCTCGACAAACAGCAGGTTATCGTCCGCGCCTTTACGAGCTTCTTCCATCTGGCAAACCTGTCGGAGGAGAACTACCGCGTGGCGCAGCTGCGCGAGCGTGAGGCCGGCGCATCGACCGATACCGAGGTCGACCCCGCCAACGAGCTCACCGTTGCCTACCACCAGCTGGTGGAGGAGATGGGTGCCGACGGCGCCAACGAGCTGCTCGGCAAGCTGGAGTTCCACCCCGTCTTTACCGCACATCCCACCGAGGCCCGTCGTAAGGCCGTCGAGGGCAAGATCCGCCGTATCTCCAACCTGCTGGAGGAGCGTCCACGCCTGGGCGGCTCCGACCTGGTCGAGAACGAGCGCCATATGCTGCAGGAGATCGACGCCCTGGTGCGCACGAGCCCCATCGCGCTCAAGAAGCCCACGCCCGTCGAGGAAGCCGATACCATCATCGACATCTTCGATAACACGCTGTTTGACATCATTCCCGTCATCTATCGTCGCTTTGACGACTGGGTGCTGGGCGACAAGGCCGGCACCGTGCCGCCGCTGTGCCCGGCGTTCTTCCATCCCGGCAGCTGGATCGGTTCCGACCGCGACGGCAACCCCAACGTCACCGCCAAGGTGAGTCGCGAGGTCGCCGCAAAGTACTTCACCCATATGGTGCTCAAGCTCGAGGACAAGTGCCGCCGCATCGGCCGTAACCTGACGCTCGAGGCCGCCTACAGCAAGCCGTCTGCCGAGCTCATGAACCTGTGGAACCATCAGGTCGAGATGAGCGCCCAGTACACGGCCCGCGCCGAGCTCATCTCCGAGCACGAGCCGCATCGCGCCGTCATGCTCGTCATGGCCGACCGTCTGAACGCCACCGTGCGCCGCATCACCGACACCATGTACCACAGTGCCGATGAGTTCCTGGAGGACCTGCGTGTCGTCCAGCGCTCGCTGGCCGCCTGCGGTGCCGTCCGTGCTGCCTACGGCCCGGTCCAGACCATCATCTGGCAGGTCGAGTCCTTCGGCTTCCATATGGTCGAGATGGAGTTCCGTCAGCACTCCGTGGTGCACGCCCGCGCCCTCAAGGATATCCACGAGAACGGTATCCACGGCGACCTGCAGCCCATGACGCGCGAGGTCATCGACACCTTCCGTGCCATCGGCTCTATCCAAAAGCGCTACGGCAAGAAGATGGCGCACCGCTACATCATCTCGTTCACCAAGAGCGCCCAGCATGTGGCCGACGTCTTTGAGCTCGCCCACCTGTCCTTTGCACACGAGGAGGATGTCCCCGAGCTCGACGTGATTCCGCTGTTCGAGCAGCTCGAGGACCTCGAGGGCTGTGTTGACGTGCTCGACCAGATGCTCACGCTGCCCGTGGTGCAAAAGCGCCTTGCCCAGACCAACCGCCGCATGGAGGTCATGCTGGGCTACTCCGACTCCTCCAAGGATGCCGGTCCTACCACGGCCATGCTCGCCCTGCACTCCGCGCAGGAGCGCATTGCCAAGTGGGCCGAGAAGAACGATATCGACCTAGTGCTCATGCACGGCCGCGGCGGTGCAGTGGGCCGTGGCGGCGGTCCGGCCAACAAGGCCGTTCTGGCGCAGCCCAAGGGTTCGGTCAACTGCTTCTTTAAGCTCACCGAGCAGGGCGAGGTCATCTTTGCCCGTTACGGCAACCGCACGCTGGCTCAGCGCCATGTTGAGTCCGTTGCCGCCGCAACGCTTTTGCAGTCTGCCCCGAGTGTCGAGAAGACCAACACCGAGACCACGCAGAAGTTCTGGGATATGGCCGAGAAGCTCAACGCCGTGAGCCACGAGCGCTATCTGGACCTGCTGCACACCGACGACTTTACGCCGTGGTTCTCGACCGTGACGCCGCTGACCGAGGTCGGCCTGCTGCCGATCGGTTCGCGTCCCGCCAAGCGCGGCTTGGGCGCCAAGTCGCTCGACGACCTGCGTACCATTCCGTGGATCTTCAGCTGGAGCCAGGCTCGCATCAACCTCGCCGCGTGGTACGGCCTGGGCACCGCTTGCGAGCAGTTTGGCGATCTGGAGCAGCTCAAGGCCGCCTACCAGGAGTGGCCGTTCTTCCGTACGTTCATCGATAACATCGAGATGTCGATTGCCAAGACCGATCAGCGCATCGCCAAGATGTACCTGCATCTGGGCGACCGCGAGGATCTGTCCGAGAAAGTCTTTACCGAGATGCAGCTCACCCGTAAGTGGGTTCTCGCCATCGTCGGTGACGAGTGGCCGCTGCAGCGCCGCCGCGTGCTCGGCTGCGCCGTCCGCGTCCGTAACCCCTACGTCGACGCTCTGTCCATCGCCCAGGTCCGCGCCCTTCGCGAGGTGCGTATGAACCAGGACGAGATGGCCGAGGAGAAGAAGGCCGAGTACATGAGCCTGATTCTTTCGACTGTGACTGGCGTTTCGGCAGGTCTGCAAAACACGGGGTAATCGATAGCCCTGGAGTCGTCCGGGCCCGCCATAGGTTTACTTTTAGGCACGTCCTCGGACATGCAAGAAGCCCTCGCTGCGCACTTCGTGCGGCGAGGGCTTCTTGCGTCCTGCGGAGTGTGCCTAAAAGTAAACCTATGGCGGGCCCTGCGATGTCCGGTCTTCTGCGGATTACGGGCTGAAGGAAGAATGGCGCGCTTCGCGCGTTTTGGACGGCGGTCGTGGTTCCTTTTTGGGGCTGCGGCCGCCTTTTTGTACTCGTCAATTGTGAACGTTTTGTTAACGGGTTGGTGGGTGGTTGGTTGTTATCGGTGAGCGGCGTATCCTTCCTACGGTTTATCTAGTGTGTTAGATGAAAGGAAGAGGGCGCTCGTCGTTGTTTGAATGTGAATTGCCGTTTGACCACAAGAAGCTGCATCTGGAGCTTGAGGACAAGAACTTCGCAGGTGTGATGGAGGGTCATCAAAACGAGTTTGAGACTACGAAAACGCAGCAAGAGCTGGTAGAAGAGTCGCTGGCTAATCCTTATGGCTCGCCTTCGCTCGAGGAGCTTTGTGCTGGCAAGAAGGATATCGTTATCATTAGCTCCGACCATACGCGTCCGGTTCCTTCGCGTGTGACGATGCCTATTCTGCTGCATCACATTCATGCTGCTGCGCCCGAGGCTCGCGTTCGTATTCTGGTTGCGACTGGCATGCACCGTCCTTCGACGCATGAGGAACTCGTCGACAAGTATGGCGAGGAGATCGTTGCCAACGAGGAGATCGTCATGCATGTCGCGACCGACGACAGTATGATGAAGAAGATCGGTACTCTGCCTTCTGGTGGCGAGTGCATCATCAACAAGATCGCCGCCGATTGCGATCTGCTGCTTGCCGAGGGCTTTATCGAGCCGCACTTCTTTGCCGGCTTCTCTGGCAGTCGTAAGTCCGTGCTGCCCGGTATCGCCAGCTATAAGACCATCATGTACAACCACAACGGTCAGTTTGTGAACGACTCTCATTCGCGTGCCGGCAACCTGTGCCACAACCACGTGAGCGAGGATATGTTTGCTGCCGCCGAGATGGCTCACCTTGCCTTTGTGCTCAACGTGGTGCTCAACGGCAAACACGAGGTCATCGGTTCTTTTGCCGGTGACATCCATAAGGCCCATGAGGCTGGCTGCGAGTTCGTGAAGAGCCTTGCCGGCGTCGAGCCTGTCGAGTGCGAGATTGCCATCACCACCAATGGCGGCTACCCGCTCGACCAGAACATCTACCAGGCCGTGAAGGGTATGTGTGCTGCCGAGGCCACACTTCCCGAGGGCGGCGTGATTATCGACGTCGCCGGTTGCGCTGATGGTCACGGCGGCGAGGGCTTCTACCACAACATCGCCGATAACGATCCGGCTGAGTTCGAGCGCGCCTGCATCGATCGCCCCAAGGACGAGACTCTGCCCGATCAGTGGACGAGCCAGATTTTCGCCCGCATCCTGGCACATCACCCCGTGATCATGGTCACCGACCTGTGCGATCACCAGATGATCAAGGATATGCACATGACCCCGGTCAACACCCTCGAGGAGGCGCTCAAGCTCGCCTTTGAGATGAAGGGTGCCGACGCCAAGGTCGCCGTCATCCCCGATGGTCTGGGTGTTGTCGTCGCGCAGCACTAGCGCGCGACTCAAAGAATCGTTTATAACCGACAAGAAAGATAAGGTTTTATGCTTACCAAACTTCTGTGCGAATTCGGCGCGACGGCTCTCATGATCGTCTTTGGCGTGGGCGTACACTGCGATACCGTGCTCAAGGGCACCAAGTATCAGGGCTCCGGCCATATGTTTGCCATCACCACTTGGTCTTTCGGCATCTCGGTCTGCCTGTTTGTCTTTGGCGGCGCCGTGTGCATGAACCCGGCCATGGTGCTTGCCCAGTGCATCGTCGGCCTGGTGCCGTGGGGCAACTGCATTCCCTTCATGCTCGCCGATATGCTTGGCGGCTTTGTGGGTGCCGTGATCGCCTGGTTTATGTATGCCGATGAGTTCAAGGCCTCCGAGGGCGTTGTCGACCCCATTGCCCAGCGCAACATCTTCTCGACCAACCCCACCACCGAGGGCACGAACTATGCCCGCAACTTCTTCTGCGAGGCTATCTGCACCTTCGTGTTCATCAGTGCCATCCTTGCTGCCGCTAGCCGCGCTGGCGAGGACGTCCTGATGCTCGCGATCTGCGTCGGCCTGATCGTTTGGGCCGTTGGCATGGGCATGGGCGGCATTACCGGCTTCGCCATGAACCAGGCTCGTGACCTTGGTCCTCGCCTTGCCTATCAGGTGCTGCCGATTAAGAACAAGGCCGATAACAACTGGAAGTACGGCCTGCTTGCTCCCGGCATCGCTCCGTTTGTCGGTGCTATTGTGGCTGCACTGTTTGTGCATGGCTTCTTGGGCATGTTCTAGTCCGAGGCTACATAGTTGTCCGCTTCCCGCATGGGGTAACTTCCCAGCGCGTCCTCGGACATGAAAGAACCCCCGCTGCGCACTTTGTGCGGCGGGGGTTCTTTCGTCCTGCGGAATGCGCTGGGAAGTTACCCCATGCGGGAAGCTGCGGAGTCTTTGCTGCGCTCGAGTAGGCAACCCAACATATATATCTGAATTTGGATGTGATGGGCACTTTGTTGCTAGGCGCCTTGGGATGCGAGCTGCACTTTGGGATGCATGGCGCCTTGGGGTGGAGTAGTTACTTAGGTGAAGAGGGGTTTGATGGCTGATAGGTAGTCTTTGGCTACGTCGGATTTGTTTGCTTGAAAGTTGTGCCAGGCCCACCATTGGACCATTCCTACGAAGCTTGAGGCTATGTGGTGTAGTAGGAAACTGCGGTCCATCGTTGCTGCTGGACCGGTTGGGGTGATGGGGACCGTTTCGGCTGCTCGTGACATGATGGTTTTGCGTAAGCAGTCGGCGAAGACGCGTGAGCCGGCTCCTGCTACCAGGGCTCGGACGCCCTGGCGACGCTCCCAGAGGTTGTTGAGGATGTGCTCGACTTGCACGAGCGGGTCGTCGAGGGGCGCGCCATCGTCGTCGAGGGCGTGGGTGCAGATATCGCTTACGAGCTCGGCGAGTAGGTCATCTTTGCTCTTGAAAAGGCCGTAGAACGTCGCGCGGCCCACGTTGGCACGCGCGATGATGTCGCCGACGGTGATCTTGCCGTAGTCTTCCTCGCGCAGGAGCTCGGAGAAGGCCGTAACGATGGCCGCGCGGCTTTTGGTTTTGCGGGCATCCATTCTTATGCGTCCACGTGGACGAGCAGGCAGCGGAGCGTGCCGGAGCAGCCCTCGTAGGGGCGCTTGCCTGCGCCGTAACCGACGGCTTCGATATGATAGCGGGCTGGAAGGTGCTCGGACGTGCGCAGCGCGGCGACGATGGCGGCGCCCGTGGGCGTTACGAGTTCGCCGGCGACCGGTGCGGGCGTGAGGGCGATGTTGCCTGCCTGGCACAGGTTGACGACGGCGGGTACCGGGATGGGCATAAGGCCGTGGGCGCAGCGGATGGTGCCGTGGCCCTCGGAGAGCGACTCGACCACAATATCCTCGATGCCCAGGTCATCGAGGCAGATGGCGACCGAGCAGACGTCGACGATGGAATCGACGGCGCCTACCTCGTGGAACATGACGGTTTCGGGCGTTTTGCCGTGGGCTTTAGCCTCGGCGGCGGCGAGCACAGTAAAGATAACGAGCGCGCGACGCTTGGCGCCATCGCTCAGCTGCGAGCCGTCGATGATCTCGGTGATGTCGGCCAGGGAGCGGTGATGATGGGCGTGGTGGTGGCCGTCGTGGTCGTGGGCGTGCTCGTGGCAGTGAACATGCTCATGCTCGTGATGATGCTCGTGCTCGCCATGGTCGTGATGGTGGTGATGAGCGTGCTCGTGCATGTGCTCGGCAGTAGCTTCATCGCCATAGAGCCAAGTCATGTCGTGATCGTGATTCTCAAGCTCTGCCGCAAGTTGAACGTCAAAATCACAGGCATCGATACCGTGCTTGTTCACGCGCGTCACGGCAACCTCAAAGCCGTCGACCGGAAGCGTGGCGAGCTGCTCGCGCAGGTGCTCCTCGCTGGCGCCCAGATCGAGTAGCGCTGCGACGGTCATGTCGCCGCTGATGCCCGAGGTGCCGTCGATGACAAGCGTGTGCTGATGGTTGGACATGAAATGCTCCTTAGCGGGCGCAGGGCGTGCCGGCGCTCAGATGATTGATAAGACTTGCCTGGTAGGCGGCTCCAAAGCCGTTGTCGATGTTGACGACCGAGACACCGCTCGCGCAGGAATTGAGCATGGCGAGTAGCGCCGCTACGCCGCCAAAGCTCGCGCCATAGCCCACGCTCGTGGGGACGGCGATGACCGGGCAGCTCACCAGGCCGCCGACGACGCTTGCGAGGGCACCCTCCATGCCGGCGATGGCGATGACCACCTGGGCCTGGGCAAGTTCCTCGGCGTGCGCGAGCAGACGGTGCAGACCGGCGACGCCGACGTCGTAGAGGCGGTCGACCTCGTTGCCGTAGAACTCGGCTGTCAGCGCTGCTTCCTCGGCGACGGGTAAGTCGCTCGTGCCGGCGCAGGCCACGACGATGCGTCCGTTGCCGGTGGGGGAGGGCATGCCGCCCACGAGGGCGAGCTGAGCGTCCGGGACATAACCAAGGTCGATGCCATCGGCAAGTAGTTTCGAGATGTGCGCTGCCTTATCAGCGTCGAGTCGCGTGACCAGGACGTGCTCCTGGCCTGCGTCGCGCAGCGCTTCGATAATGGCGGCAATCTGCTCGGCGGTTTTACCGGCGCCGTAGACAACCTCGCCGGCTCCTTGGCGCACCCCGCGCGAAAGATCGAGCTGTGCAAAGCCCAGATCGGCGGTCGGCGCCGTCTGGATGCGCGTGAGGGCATCGGCTGGCGCAACGTTTCCGTCTGCCACGTCACTTAGCAATTGCTCAAGATCGCGTTTGTCCATATAAGTTCCCTTCGACGCTTAAAAGTTTAGCACGCGAAAGGCTGTTTCCGAACATTAGAGCAAAATTGTTCGGAAATCTAATATGTCAGATTTGATGGAGTTGTAAGGCTAACTCGCTAGTCGCGCAGGATGATATCCATCGCGAGCATCAGGTTGCGCTCGTCGATGGCAAACGGGGCGGCTTCGCGCGTCTTGGGCTTGGCGCAAAACGCGATGCCCGTGCCCGCGGCCTGGATCATGGGGATGTCGTTTGCCCCGTCGCCAATAGCGACCGTGTGGGCCATGTCGACACCGCACTCGACTGCCCAATCCAGCAGCTGGATGAGCTTGGACTCCTTGGTCACGATATCTGCCGCCAGCTTGCCGGTGAGTTTGCCGTCCACGACCTCCAGGCGGTTGGCCAGGCAAAAGTCGATACCCGCGGCGGCAACGATCTTATCGGCGACCTCGTGGAAACCGCCACTTACTACGCCGACCTTCCAGCCCTTGCTGTGCGCCGAGCGCACGAGCTCCAGCGCACCGGGGGTAAACGTCACGCGCTCAAAGGTGCGCTCGAACACGCTCTCGTCCAAACCCGCAAGCAGTCCCACGCGTTCCTCGAGCGCCTGCTTAAAGTCAAGCTCGCCGCGCATGGCGCGTTCGGTGATCTGTGCCACCTGCTCGCCCACGCCGGCCTCTTCGCCCAACAGGTCGATGACCTCCTGGTTGATGAGCGTGGAGTCGATATCCATAACGATGAGGCGTGCAGTCATGGCGGGCCTTTCCGAGTGCTGTTTTATTGGGGCATATTGTCGCACGTGACGAGCGCGGGCGGGTGCCGCGGCGCGTCAATTGTTTCGTCTCCGTCAAGTCTTTGGGCAGGAGCCACTTTTTCGCGGCACATCGACACAGGTGCGATAAGATAGAACGCCATGTCTGGCTGCGCGGTTTACGCAGGCTGGGCAAATCTGTACGACGCCGCCCGGAACGACACGGGGCGGCACAGATCCATAAAGGAGGATCACTGGTATGAGCCAGACCCGTCCCATCGACGAGCATTCCATGCACACCCGTACCTGCGGCGAGCTTCGCCGCGAGAACGTGGGCGAAGAGGTTACCCTCACCGGTTGGGTGAGCCGTCGCCGCGATCACGGCGGCCTTATTTTCTGCGATCTTCGCGACCGCGAGGGCATCACGCAGCTTACCTTCGACCCCGAGCACTCCGACGGCGACGCCTTTAAGATCGCCGAGACCATGCGTCCCGAGTGGCCCATCAAGATTCACGGCGTCGTGCGCGCCCGTGGTGAGGAAACCACCAACACCAAGCTCGCGACCGGCGAGATCGAGGTCCTGACCGACCACGCCGAGGTGCTTAACACGTCCGTCACCCCGCCGTTCCAGATCGAGGACGGCATCGAGACCAGCGAGGATACCCGTCTGCGCTATCGCTATCTGGACCTCCGCCGTCCCGAGATGATGGCCAACCTCAAGCTGCGCTCCGACTTTACCTTCGCCATTCGCGAGGCGCTACACAACCGTGAGTTCATGGAGGTCGAGACGCCCTCCCTGTTCAAGTCCACGCCCGAGGGCGCTCGCGACTTCATCGTTCCCAGCCGCATCCAGCCGGGCAACTTCTACGCTCTGCCGCAGTCCCCGCAGCTCCTGAAGCAGCTGCTTATGGTCGGAGGTGTCGAGCGCTATTACCAGGTTGCCAAGTGCTTCCGCGACGAGGACCTGCGCGCCGACCGTCAGCCCGAGTTCACCCAGGTCGATATCGAGATGTCCTTCGTGGACCAGAACGATGTTATGAGCGCGCTCGAAGAGGTTCTTGCCGATGCCTTCGGCCGCATGGGTGTCGAGATGCCCACGCCGCTGCGTCGCATGAACTACTGGGAGGCCATGGACACCTATGGCTCCGACAAGCCCGATACCCGCTATGGCATGCACCTGGTCGATCTGACCGACATCTTCGCCAACTCCAAGTTCAAGGTCTTCGCGACTGCCGCAAACGAGGAGGGTTCCGTCGTCAAGGCTATCAACGCCAAGGGCGCTGGTGCCTGGGCCCGTGCCAAGATCGATAAGCTCGCCGGCGTGGCTTCCACGTTTGGCGCCAAGGGCCTGGCCTGGATCGCCTTCCGCGAGGACGGCTCCATCAACAGCCCCATCGTCAAGTTCTTCTCGGACGAGGAGATGGTCGCTCTGCGCGAGCGCATGGACGTTGAGCCCGGCGACCTTGTGATGTTCGCCGCCGGCCCGCGCCTGCTCTCCGACGAGATCCTGGGCGGTATGCGTTCGCACATGGCCAACGCGCTCGAGATCAAGCGCGAGGGCCACGACTTCCTGTGGGTCGTCAACTTCCCGCTGTTCCACTGGGACGAGGATCGCAAGGCCTATGCTGCCGAGCATCAGCCCTTCACCCTGCCGACCGAGACCGACATCGCCAAGATCGAGGCCGATCCGTTGGCAGCCGGTTCTTGCACCTACGACTTTGTCATGGACGGCTTTGAGGCCGGCGGCGGTGGCATGCGTATCCACAACGCCGAGATGCAGATGTCTATGCTCAAGCTTCTGGGCTTTACCGAGGAGCGCGCCGAGTCGCAGTTCGGCTTCCTCATGGAGGCCCTCAAGTTTGGTGCGCCCCCGATGGGCGGCTTTGCCCTGGGCCTGGACCGCGTGTGCATGCTGCTCACCGGCTCCGACTCCATCCGCGACGTCATGGCGTTCCCCAAGACGGCCAGCGGCTCCGACCTCATGTCGGGCGCTCCGAGTGCCGTTTCCGGCGCCCAGCTCAAGGACGTCAGCCTGCGCCTGATGTAGGCAAACGACTTACATATTGCTCGCAACGAGGGAAGGACACGCGCCTTCCCTCGTTTTTTGTGCGACGTGGACGCGCGTCGGTAACGTACAATGACTACCACGTGGCTGGGTTTGCCGGCTGAATGTGCGATGCCGTGGGAGGGGACATGGTCGAGTTTACAAAGACGATTAAAGATCCGTTGGGACTGCATGCCCGCCCGGTTGCGCTGCTCTACGACATCATCGCCAGGCACCGCAGCGACGTGTCGGTCAGCATTGGCGACCGCCATACCGATGGTCGCGATGTTATGGGCCTCATGGCTCTCTACGGCGAGTGCGGCGAGGACATCGTGTTCCGCGTTTCGGGCGTAGACGAGGCTTCGTGCGTCACGTCGATCAGAAACCTTTCGCTTTAAAAGCAACAATGTGACAAAGGGACTGTCCCTTTGTCACATTCATTGGTATCAAAAGGCGCCGTAAAGGGATACCTTTGCGGCGCCTTCTTTGTTTCGCATGGGAAACTTTTTCGAAAACTGAATAGGGACCCTTCCCAAAAAGTTAACCGCGTGCTAGTTTACTAAAGCGAACATAGACGTGGCTAACTTTCGCCGTGTCGATGTTGAGGACGATTCGATGTTAGGAGCCCAGTCATGTCTAGCGGACCGCAGATGCCGGCCATGCCGCTTTCGATGGTGAAGGCGGGCGAAACCGTGCGCGTGTCTCGTGTAAAGGGCAACGAGGACATGAAGCACCACCTCAAGGACCTCGGCTTTGTCGAGGGTAGCGAGATTCACGTGGTGAGCTCGAGTGGCGCCAACATCATCGTTACCGTGCTGGGTGCCCGCTTTGGCATCGATTCCAAGGTGGCCATGCACATCATGACCGTCGGTTAGTCGACGGTATTTTTGCAAGTACTGAAAGGGGGACAAGTAAATGAAGACGTTGGGTGACGTTAAGGTGGGCGAGAGCTCTACCATCGTCAAGCTTCACGGTGAGGGCGCGCTTCGCCGCCACCTTATGGACCTGGGGCTCATCAAGGGCACGTCGTTTAAGGTCGTGAAGGTCGCACCGCTCGGAGATCCGGTCGAGATCAACGTACGCGGCTACGAGCTTTCCATCCGCAAGGAGGAGGCCGCCGTCGTCGAGGTCCAGTAAAAGGGCCTGCGGCGTACATTTCTGCAGATAAAGTTAGGTTTTTCTAACTTAACGCAGCATCTTTGAAGCACATTATCCAGCCCGTGCGGAGAAAGCAGCGCGGGCAAACAAGGAAGAAGGATTGAATGGCGGATTCTCAGATCCATGTCGCGCTGGCGGGTAACCCCAACTGCGGCAAGACCACGCTTTTCAACCTGATCACCGGCGCCAACGGCTATGTTGGCAACTGGCCCGGTGTCACGGTTGAGAAAAAGGAGGCCAAACTCCTGAGTGACAAGAGCGTCACGATTACGGACCTCCCCGGCATCTACTCGCTTTCCCCCTACAGCCCCGAGGAGCAGTGCTCGCGCGATTACCTCATGAGCGGCGAGCCCGATGTCGTCGTCCAGGTGGTCGACGCTACCAACCTCGAGCGCAACCTGTACCTGGCGCTTCAGGTCATCGAGACCGGTCTTCCCGTGGTCGTCGCCCTCAACATGGCCGACCTGGTCGAGAAGAACGGCGATAAGATCGATACCGACAAGCTCTCCAAGAAACTCGGCTGCCCGGTCATGATGATCTCGGCTCTTAAGAACAAGGGCATCACGGAGCTGTTCGATCAGGTCAAGAAGTCCGCTGCTACCAAGGGCCAGGTGCCGGAGCACAAGTTCGACTCTTCCATCGAGGACGTTCTGACCCACATCGAGAACAACCTGCCGGCGAGCGTCCCCGCCAACAAGCGCCGCTACTACGCCGTCAAGCTGTTCGAGCGCGATGCGGACGCCTGCAAGCTCATCAACCTTACCAAGGAGAAGGCTGCTCGCGTGGAGCAGCTGGTCGCCCAGTGTGAGCAGGACTGCGACGACGACGCCGAGTCCATCATCACCGGCGAGCGCTACGGCGTCATCGCCCACATCATCGACGAGTGCATGACCAAGGCTCCTGCCAAGATGAGCACCTCCGAGAAGATCGACCGCGTGGTTACCAACCGTATCCTGGGCCTGCCGATCTTTGTGGTCATCATGTTCTGCGTGTACTACATTGCCGTCTCCACCCTGGGCGGCACGGTGACCGACTTCACCAACGACCAGCTCTTCGGTACCGATGGCTGGTACGTGCTCGGTCAGGGTCGCGATGCCTACGACGAGGCGGTCGAGGCTGCGGGCGACGACGCCGATTCGGTCGATCCGGCGGAGTATGGCCCCTATGTCCCCGGTATTACCACCATGGTGCACGACGCCCTCGTGGCGGGCGGCACCGAGGACGGCGGCCTGGTCGATTCGCTCGTCTGTGACGGTATCGTCGGCGGCCTGGGTGCCATCTTCGGCTTCGTGCCGCAGATGTTCCTGCTCTTTGTGATGCTGTCCTTCCTGGAGGACTGCGGTTACATGGCCCGCGTCGCCTTCATCATGGACCGCGTATTCCGCCGCTTTGGCCTGTCCGGTAAGTCCTTCATCCCCATGCTCGTGTCCTCGGGCTGCGGCGTCCCCGGCGTCATGGCTACTAAGACCATCGAGAACGAGAAGGACCGCCGCATGACGGTCATGACCACCACGTTCATCCCCTGTGGCGCCAAGCTGCCGATTATCGCCCTGCTCATGGGTTCCATCATCGGTGACTCTTCCACCACCGCCGCGTGGATCAGCCCGCTCTTCTACTTCCTGGGCGTCTTTGCCGTCATCGGTTCGGGCCTGATGCTCAAGAAGACCAAGCTCTTCGCTGGCCGTCCCACGCCGTTTGTCATGGAGCTGCCTGCCTACCACTTCCCGGCGATCCGTTCTTGGGCGCTGCATGTGTGGGAGCGCTGCTGGGCCTTTATCAAGAAGGCCGGCACGGTTATCTTCGCTTCTACCGTCGTGGTTTGGTTCCTGTCCAACTTCGGCAGCTACAATGGTGCCTTCGGCTTCCTGCCCGCGATGGAGGGCATCCCCGAGGAGTTCATGGACTACTCCGTGCTCGCTATGCTCGGCAACCTAGTCGCCTGGATCTTCGCACCGCTCGGCTTTAGCACCTGGCAGGCAACCGCGCTGACCGTCTCGGGCCTCGTTGCCAAGGAGAACGTCGTCGCTACCGCCGGCTCGCTGCTGTCCGTTGCCGACGCCGCCGAGACCGACCCGAGCCTGTGGACCGCGTTCGCCGGCATGTTCCCGACCATGGGCGCCTGCGTCGCCTTTGGTGCCTTCAACCTGCTGTGCGCTCCGTGCTTTGCCGCTATGGGCACCATCCGCAACCAGATGGACTCCGGCAAGTGGACTGCGATCGCTATTGGCTACGAGTGCGCCTTCGCTTGGGTGATTGGTCTGTTCATCAACCAGTTCTACAACCTGCTTGTTCTGGGTCAGTTTGGTGTCTGGACGGTTGTCGCCATCGTGCTGCTGGTTGCGATGCTCTTCCAGATCTTCCGTCCCATGCCCAAGCATGTCTGGACTGACGAGGACGAGACCAACACCGCCTCCGCTGCTGTTTCCGCCTAGTTCCGAATAAGGACCAGCCCCTTTCCACGAGCCCGGGTATCCCCGCGATACCCGGGCTTTTTGGTGGGGGAGATGTGGCGTTTCCGCAGATAAAAGTGACCAAAATAAACCTGTTCCTTTTTGGCAGGTGGGGGATGGTGTAAAGTAAGTGGTGGTTAACTAGAGGAGGCTTGCTATGGCACCTATCGATATTGTTGTTCTGGCTGTGATCGGTATTGCGTTTGTCGCCGTGTGCGTGCGCATCTACCGTAAGGGCACTTGCGCCGACTGCGCTCAGGGCGGCGTTTGCACGGGGCATTGCTCCAACAAGAAGACCTGCGCGGCGCTTAAAGGCGTGGACAAGATTGCCGAGGATCTTGGTCGCGGCATTCAGTAATAAAACCCAGGCTCAAACGCCCCGCGAGCATCCGTTCGCGGGGCGTTTTTCGCATTTGGGGGTAGGCGCGGCGAGTGGATGAGTGATTTTGGGGTATCGTTAACCGTATTGTTAATTAGCAACTTACCAACACCGGAGTAACTCTATGAGCGCTCGCGTAACCATGAAGGACATAGCCGCCGAGCTCGGCGTTTCCATCAATACCGTGCACAAAGCCCTGACGGGCAAGGCCGGCGTGAGCGAGTCCGTGCGCGCCAAAGTTAACGATAAGGCCGAGGAGATGGGTTATCACCGCAACACGAGCGCTTCGAGCCTGCGTCGCAAGGACATCAACCTGACCTTTTGCCTGCCGTGCGCATCGCGCGAGGGTGCTTACTTCTATCGCTACCTGTGGGAAGGCTGCAATCGCTTTGAGCAGGAGGTCATCGACCAGGGCATTAGCGTCGAGCGCGTCGAGTTTGGCGTCGGCGGCTATGCCGATGCACTCGAGCAAATCGATGAGCGCCTGCAGGTGGGCGAGAAGATCGACGGCCTGCTCGCCTACGTTCCGGGCGACGACCGCGCGACCCATCTGCTGGAGCAGATCGCCGAGGCAGGCGTGGCGATTGAGCTCGTCGATGGCGACCGTCCGCATCTCGACCGCCTTGGGGCCAGCTTGGCCGATTATTCGACAGCGGGTAGCCTAATGGCCGAGCAGGCGGCCAACCTGGTTCATGCTGCTGGTGCCGATGCCCGCGTTCTACTCTTGGCAGGCGATCCCTATACCGATTCGCACTACCTGACCGCCCGCGCCTTCCATACGTACCTGCGCGAGCATAATGTTCCCTGGCAGGTCGAGGATCTTACCGGTGCGCACGCCCAGGTCAAGCAGCTCGAGCGCGAGCTCAAGAACCGTCTCAATGGCCCGGATGCACCCGAGCTTATCTGCAGCGTGTTCGCGGTGGGCTCCGAGCTGGTGGCCGATGCACTCATTTCGGCGGGCAAAGCCGGCGAGGTCATGGTGATTGGCAACGACCTGTTCCCCGAGAGCGCGCTTGCCCTGCGTCGCGGTATCTTTACCAATATCGTCTACAAGGACCCGGTGGGTTTGGCCTACCGCGGTGCCAAGACGCTGGGCAATTACTTGCTGTGGGGTAAAGCGCCTGCGGACCCCGTGCAAAAGGGTGCCGTGGAGATGGTGTTTGCCAGCAACGTCGATCGTTACTGCAAGCTCGCTGGTATCTAGTCGGGGGCGGGTACCTCCGGCGAGGCTCGCGGCCACATCCGTATAACCTACCTACAATCATCAGGTCTAATACTTTTCCCGAGAAGTGAACGACCTAATTTGGACCCCTGAAGCATCCACACTTTTTGGCGCCTAAACCGCAGGATTCCAACGGCAAAACCGCAGGAAATGAGCCGCCAAAAGTGTCGATGCTCCGGGGGTCCGTTTTGACTCGTTCACTTCTCGGGAAAAGTATTAGACCTGAAAAAAAGATCGTTGGGCTCCACGCCCAGTAACCGTTGACCCGCCAAAATCTACCGTTCACCCCGTGGTGGTTAGGTGAACGTTCACCTGTACGTAACAAATGCACTAAGATGGTGAACGTTCACCTAGAGGATAACGGGCGCACGGTGCACCCGCTCCGCCAACAGAGGGGTTGTTTGATGAAAAACTTCATGGACGATCAGGATTTCCTGCTGAGCACCAAGACCGGCGAGGAGCTGTTCCACAACTTTGCCGAGGGCATGCCCATCGTCGACTACCACTGCCACATCTCTCCCAAGGAGATCTGGGATGACAAGCGTTTTGAGAACATCACCGAGGTCTGGCTGGGCGGCGACCACTACAAGTGGCGCCTGATGCGCGCCAACGGCGTTGACGAGCGCTTCATTACCGGTGACGCCCCCGCTCGCGAGAAGTTCCAGAAGTGGGCCGAGACCCTGGGTCGTTGCGTGGGCAACCCCGTCTTTGAGTGGAGCCACCTGGAGCTCAAGCGCTACTTTGGCTACGAGGGCGTCCTCAACGGCAAGACCGCCCAGGAGGTCTGGGACCTCGCCAACGCTAAGCTCGCCGAGGCCAGCTTCACCTGCCGCAACTTGATCAAGCAGTCCAACGTCCGCATGATTTGCACCACCGACGACCCCGCCGACAGCTTTGAGTGGCACAAGAAGATTGCCGCCGACGAGAGCTTCGACGTCCAGGTCGTCCCGGCCATGCGTCCCGACGCCGCTCTGCGCATCGAGCGTGGCCAGGAGTTCGCGGACTACTGCAAGCACCTCTCCGAGGTCGCCGGCGTCGAGGTCAATGACTTCGAGGGCATGAAGGCCGCCATCTCCAAGCGTTACGATGTCGCCCACGAGCTGGGTTGCCGCGCTTCCGACCACGCGCTCGACTACGTCATGTACGTCCCGGCCAGCGCCGACGAGATCGAGGCCATCTTTGCCAAGGGCCTTGCCGCCGAGCCGCTCACCGAGGATGAGGTCCTTAAGTACAAGACCGCCTTTATGCAGTTTGTCGCCGGCGAGTATGTCCGCTTGGGTTGGGCCATGCAGCTGCACTTTGGCTGCAAGCGCGACAACAACCGCGCCATGTTTGCCAAGCTTGGCCCCGACACCGGTTACGACTGCATCTCCAACTACACGCCGTCCGACCAGCTCGCCGATTTCCTCAACTCCATCCAGGAGACCACGGGCCTGCCCAAGACCATCCTGTACAGCCTGAACCCCATCGACAACACCATGATCGATACCGTCATGGGCTGCTTCCAGGAGGCTCCGACCGCCGGCAAGATTCAGAACGGCTCCGCTTGGTGGTTCAACGACAACGAGGTCGGCATGCGCGAGCAGCTCACCGCTCTTGCCAACGAGGGCGTCCTGGGCAACTTCGTCGGTATGCTCACCGACTCCCGCTCCTTCCTGTCCTATCCGCGCCACGAGTATTTCCGTCGCGTGCTGTGCGGCGTGATCGGCGAGTGGGTCGAGCAGGGCAAGTATCCGGCCGACATGGAGCTGCTGGGCACCATCGTGCGCGACATTAGCTACAACAACTCCGTCCGCTACTTTGGCTTTGACCTGGACACCGTCGAGGCCTAAATCCAAACCTGGTTCCGGGAGCGTCGTCGCCACACGCGGCGCCCCTGTTTTGCTTACACGCTAACAGCTATCTAAGGAGAGACACAGATGGAGAACATCAGCTACGAGACGCTCGAGAAGATCGGCTACGAGGGCTACCTGCTTCCCAAGGACGCCCCCGAGAAGGTCCTGCAGTTTGGCGAGGGCAACTTCCTGCGCGCTTTCGTGGACCGCTTCTTTGACATGGGCAACGAGGCCACCGGCTGGAACGGCAAGATCGTCATGGTGCAGCCCATCAGCGGCGCCTTTGGCTTTGCCGACGGCATCAATGCCCAGGACGACCTGTACACCGTGCTGGTGCGCGGCAAGGAGAACGGCAACACGGTCGACGAGTCCCGCGTGATCAGCGCCTGCAGCCGCTGCCTCAACCCGTATCGCGAGGCCGACTACCGCGCCATCATGGAGGTCGCCGCATCCGACGACCTGGAGATCATCGTCTCCAACACCACCGAGGCCGGCATCGCCTACGATCCGTCCTGCAAGGCCGACGACATGCCGCCCGCGAGCTTCCCCGCCAAGCTCGCCCAGGTGCTCCACACCCGCTGGGCCGCCGGTAAGCCGGGCGTTATCGTGCTCGCCTGCGAGCTCATCGACCACAACGGCGAGGAGCTGCTGCGCATCATGAACCAGTATGTGAGCGACTGGGGCTGGGAGGACGAGTTTGCGCAGTGGATGGCCAACGACTGCACCATCTGCACCACGCTCGTCGACACCATCGTCCCGGGCCGCATCCGCGATCCCAAGGAGGCCGCTGCCGTGGCCGAACGTCTGGGCTACGAGGATCCGTTCCTGGCCGTGCGCGAGCCCTTCCAGATGTGGGGCATCCAGGGCGACGAGTCGCTCAAGGAGCGCCTGCCCTTCGTGAAGGCCGGTCTGCCGGGCGTCTTTGTGACCCCTGATGTCACCCCGTACAAGAAGCGCAAGGTCCGCATCCTCAACGGCGCACACACCGCCTTCGTCCCGGGCTCCTGGGTTGCCGGTTTCGATATCGTGCGCGACTGCATGCACGACGAGACCGTCCGCGGCTTTATGAACACCATGCTCTACAACGAGGTCATTCCGACCCTTGCCGCCGATCTGGACGTCGAGGACTGCAAGGCCTTTGCCGCCGCCGTCGAGAACCGCTTCGATAACCCGTTTATCGACCACGCGCTGCTCTCCATCTGCCTCAACTCCACTGCCAAGTGGCGTGCCCGCGACCTGCCCACGCTCAAGGACTATGTTGCCGAGACCGGTAACCTGCCCAAGTGCCTGTCCACGAGCCTGGCCACGCTCATCGCGTTCTACACGCAGGAGCTCGTTGCCCGCGAGGGCGACGGCCTGCACCTGCGTCGCGCCGACGGCACCGAGTACACCGCTCAGGACGACGCCTTCGTGCTCGATTTCTACGCCGCCCACGCCGGCGCCGACGATGCCGAGTTGGTGCACGACGTGCTCACCAACGAGCAGATGTGGGGCGAGGACCTGACGCAGATCGCCGGTCTTGAGGAGTTTGTCGTCGACGCGCTCGCCGTCGTGCGTGCCGAGGGCGTCAAGCAGGCATTCGCCAACGCCCAGGCCTAAATCCTTTTGTGCGCCCGCCGGCCAACCGGTGGGCGCCACTCGATTTTTGCTCAACCTGTAGGGTTAGGACTCTTTGTAATGAACACTATCCAGATCAATCCGGCCGATAACGTGATTGTTGCGCTGTCGCCGCTCGCCAAGGGTACCGCCGTCGCGGTACCCGGCATGGGCGAGGTCGTGGCCGTGGAGGATATCCCGCAGGGCCACAAGATGGCCGTGCGCGCGATTGCCGCGGGGGAGGACGTCATCAAGTACGGCCTGCCCATCGGACACGTGACGGGCGACATCCAACCCGGTCAGTGGCTTCACACACACAATGTGAAGACCAACCTTTCGGGTGAGGTCGAGTACACCTACAACTCCACGCATCCGGTCGTAAATCCCGTTGAGCCCGAGATCTTTATGGGCTTCCGCCGCGCCGACGGCCGTGCCGCCACGCGCAACGAGCTGTGGATTATCCCCACGGTCGGCTGCGTCAACGAGGTCGCACGCGCTATGTGCGAGCAGGCTCAGGACCTGGTCGAGGGTTCGCTCGAGGGCGTCTACTACTTCCCGCACCCCTTCGGCTGCTCGCAGACCGGCGCCGACCACGCCCAGACGCGTCGTCTGCTGGTGGCGCTCTCGCGTCACCCCAATGCGGCGGGCGTGCTGTTCCTGTCGCTCGGTTGCGAAAACTGCACGCATCAGCAGGTGCTCGACGAGCTCGGTGACTTCGATCGCGAACGCGTCCGCTTCCTCACCTGCCAGGACGTTGCCGACGAGCAGGTCGAGGGCCACAAGATCCTAACCGAGCTGGCCGACCTCGCCAAGCAGGCCAAGCGCGAGCCCATTCCGGCTTCCGAGTTGGTCATCGGTCTTAAGTGCGGCGGCTCCGACGGTCTTTCGGGCATTACCGCCAACCCCACGATCGGTCGCGTGAGCGATATGGTCGTCGCGCGCGGCGGCACGTCGGTACTGACCGAGGTGCCTGAGATGTTTGGCGCCGAGAGCATCCTGCTCGACCGCTGTGAGAACGATCAGGTCTTTAACGCAGCCTCCGACATGCTCAACGGCTTTAAGGACTACTTCATCAGCCACGGCGAGGTCGTCTACGAAAACCCGAGCCCCGGCAACAAGGACGGTGGCATCACTACGCTCGAAGACAAGAGCTGCGGTTGCGTGCAAAAGGGCGGCTCCGCGCCCATCGTCGACGTGCTACCGTACGCCGGCCAGGCCACCAAGCATGGTCTGAATATGCTGTGCGGCCCGGGCAACGACATGGTGTCGACCACGGCGCTCACCGCCGCCGGTTGCCATATGATCCTGTTCTCGACCGGTCGCGGTACGCCGTTTGGCGCACCGGCGCCCACGCTCAAGGTGTTCACCAACCAGCGTCTGTGCGACCATAAGGCCAACTGGATGGACTTTAACGCCGGTGTGGTGGCTACGGGCGAGCGTACGCTCGATGAGGCTGCCGAGGACTTGTACCAGCTGGTGCTTGAGACGGCGAGCGGCAAACTTACGAGTGCCGAGCGTCGCGGCTGCCACGAGATCAGCATCTGGAAGGACGGCGTCTGCCTGTAGGGGCAAGCGCATCCGAGCATAGTTCCTATATAACGGTCCCGTCGGGAGTAGTCCCGGCGGGACCGTTTTGCTTACGGTGTGCATGAAAAAGGAAATCATAATAAACGTTCACCTTTTTCTATTTGTCCAATATGACATCTTTACCAGCAAAAAATAGGGCCATGGGCCTCAAATGTGTCCGTTCAGCGGTAAAAATCGACCGTTCGGGGATAATATGCAAGTGAACGTTCACCTTACGTAAGGAATCGCGCATAATCTAGCTAAACGTTCACCCTGAACGACATACAGACAGACGTCGGTGTGGACTTCAATGTCTTGTTCAAAGACAATCGAGAAGAGAGAGGGAGCTCGATGACTAACAAGATCGGCAAAAAGCGCAAGATCACATTCTGGACGCGCCTGGGCTTTGGTATGGGCGGTATGCTCAACTCCGGTGCCCTGAGCTTTACGCACAGCTACATGGTGCTGTTCCTGTCCACGGAGTGCGGCCTGTCCGCAGGCGAGGCTGCTCTGATCAGCTCGTTCGCCATTTACCTCAACGCCATCCTTTGCCCGCTGATGGGCTTCGTGGCCGATAACTTCTACGCCACCAAGATCGGCCGTATCTTCGGTCGTCGCCGTTTCTGGATTCTGCTGGCTATCCCGATGATGATCGCCGAGCCGCTCATCTTCGTCGCCACGCCGTTCGGCTTCCCGTACTACTTCGCGCTGTACCTGATCTACAACGTCGCGTACACGTTCTGCACCGCCAACCTGTCGCCGCTGACCATCGAGATGACCGACGACTTCAAGGAGCGTACGTACCTCACCGGCTACAAGCACCTCTTTGGTAACGCTGCTGGCTTCCTGATGGCTGCACTCGTCGGCTTCGGCTTTGGCACCTTCGGCGAGACCAACCCGTTCAGCTACTTCATCATCGCCTCGATCAACGCTTCGGTCATGGCAATCTCGCTGCTCTGCGTGTACCTGTCCACCTGGGAGCACACTCCCGAGGAGGTCGCTCAGGAGAAGATCGAGAGCGTCGGCGAGGGCATCAAGAAGTTCTTCATCGACGTCGTTTCCACCTTCCGCAACAAGTCCTTCCGCAAGGTTCTGTACGCACAGGTCTCCACGAAGCTCGCTGCTGCCTGCTGGTCTGCCTGCCTGTCCTTCTTCATCGTCTACTGCCTGCAGATTCCTAAGTCCTACGAGTCCGTGATGGAGATGCCCGGCAAGGTCGTCGCTATCGTCTGCACCGCTATCTGGGTTGCCCTCATGGCCAAGAAGGGCTTCCACAAGTCTTGGTACCTGGCCAACGTCGGTTGCGCCGCGTGCATCATCGCGTACAACTACTTCGCCTTTGGTCAGATCAACGGCACCTCCACGGTCGCCATCGCCATGATCGCCTACCCTATCATCTTCGCCATCTGGAAGTTCTTCTACGTTGGCTTCCAGTATCTGCCCGACGTCCTGCTCAACTACATCCCCGATGTCGATGAGCTCATCACCCTGCGTCGTCGCGAGGGCATCTACAGCTCCGCTCAGCAGCTCTGCCAGCAGATCGCCCAGGCTGTCGCCGTCAACGCATGGGCTATCGTCCTCGCTGCCTCCGGCTTCATTCAGACCGCCGGCAACAGCGACGCTGTGACCCAGCCCGCAACCGTGCCTCTGTACATCTGCGGTTACATGCTCATCGGCTGCGCCGGCTTCTTCCTGCTCGCAGCTGTCCTTGCCCGCGGCATCAAGATCGACAAGGAGCAGTGCGACATCCTCTGCGACGAGATCAAGCGCGTCAAGGAGGGCGGCAAGATGGCCGACGTTCAGCCCGAGGTCAAGGCGCTCTGCGAGGAGCTCTCCGGCTTCAAGTATGAGGACTGCTTCGCTCACAACAACGTTGGCTTCCAGGACGGTAGCGTGACGCCCGCCGAGTAGGGCTAGCCTATCGTCCAAACCACAGGGCCGTGCCACCGGATATCCGCCGGCAGGTACGGCCCTTTTTTGCAACAGCGTACAATTAACTTTTAGAGAATCTTTTTGAGGGAGAAATCCATGGAGACGAACGTTATCTGGCGTAACGCCCGCGCGGCCGTGATCGAGCTCGACGACGGCGGCTACTTTACCTGCGCCGATACGTGGGCGATCTTTGTCAACGACGAGCCCGCCGGCACCACGAACACGGTCGAGACCTATGTCGACGGCCTGGTTCCCGGCAAGCGCAACTTGGTCCGCTTTGTTTGCGGCGAGCGCGAGCTGAGCGTGGGCGTCACCACGCCGGCAGAGCCTTTTACCATTAACGTTCGCGACTGCGGTGCCAAGGGCGATGCTAAGCACGACGACACCACCAACATCCAGGCTGCCATCATGGCCTGCCCCAAGGGTGGCCGCGTGCTGATTCCCGCCGGCAACTACCGTATCAAGTCGCTCTTCCTCAAGAGCCATATCAACATCGAGCTTGCCGAGGGCGCCGTGCTGCTGGCCCGCCACGACCGCGCGGCACTTGCCTACATCCCCGGTACGGTCAAGGGCGACGAGGGCGCCGGTTACGCCGGTACCGACATGACTCCGCTGGGCCGTTGGGAGGGCGAGAGCTTTGCAACCTATTGCTCCACCTTTACCGGCCTGAGCGTGCACGACGTGTGCATCTATGGCCGCGGTGCAATTGACGGCCAGACCGATTTTGCCGAGGACAACTGGTGGAACAAGGACTTTAAGAACATCTTCCGTCCCGAGGAGGGCCGCGAGGTCGCCCGTCCGCGCATGATTTTCCTGTCCGAGTGCGAGAACGTGAGCCTGGCCGGCTTTACCGTCCGCAACAGCCCGGCATGGAACATCCATCCCATTCTGTGCGAGCACGTCGATGCGCTCTGCCTGTCCATCGAGGGCCCTAAGAACTCCCACAACACCGACGGCTTCGATCCCGAGAGCTGCGGCTTTGTCCGCATCCTGGGCTGCCAGTTCTCGGTGGGCGACGACTGCATCGCCATCAAGAGCGGCAAGCTGGGCATTGAGCCCGAGCTTCGCCCCGCAACGCACGACGTGCTGATCTCGCACTGCTACATGCACGATGGCCACGGCGCCGTGGTCCTGGGCTCCGAGGCCGCCGGCGGCATCAAGGACCTTACCGTGAGCAAGTGTCTGTTCGAGCGCACCGACCGCGGCCTGCGCGTCAAGACCCGTCGCGGGCGCGGCAAGGACGCCGTCAACGAGGGCATCACCTTCGAGCACATTCGCATGGACAAGGTGCTCACGCCCTTCGTGGTCAACTCGTTCTACTTCTGCGACAAGGACGGCAAGACCGACTATGTCCAGAACCGCGAGGCTCTGCCCGTTGACGACCGCACGCCCGGCTTTGGCGCCACGACGTTCCGCGATATCGAGGCCGCCAACTGCCATGCCGCCGCGGCCTACATCACGGGCCTGCCCGAGAGCAAAGTGACGCGCCTGACGTTCCAGGATGTCCACGTGACCTTCGCGGCGGATGCCGAGCCCTTTGTCCCGGCCATGGCCTGCGGCGTTGAGCCCATGGTGCGTCAGGGCATCATCGCGCAAAACGTCAAGGTGCTCGACCTGCAAAACGTGAGCATCGAGGGCCAGGACGGCGAGGAACTGCAACTCCAAAACGTCGACAAGGTTATCCGCGCTTAAAACAAGTTCGTAAGAAGTTGCGCCGGCGTCTATGTTGACGCCGGCATTTTTGTATCGCTATCACCGATGAAAGAAGTCCTCATGCCACAAGAAACTACGAAGCGCTTTGCGGGTGCCTCCTTTTTTGCCAACCCCGTTCTGCCGGGGTTCCATCCCGATCCGTGCTTGTGCCGCGCAGGCGATGACTACTATATGGTCACCTCGACGTTTACCTGGCTGCCGGGCGTGAGCCTGTACCACTCGTGTGACCTGGTGCACTGGGAGAGTCTGGGCGGTATTCTCGATAAGCTCGATTTGAGGGGAATTCCCGAGTCCGGTGGCGTCTGGGCACCGGATCTTACCTATGCCAAGGGCGAGTTCTACCTGGTCTACTCTGTGGCAAAAACCGTGAGCGGAGCCTTTAAAGACGTTGATAACTATCTGGTGCGCGCGCGGAACATCGAAGGTCCTTGGAGCGAGCCCGTCAAGTTGGGTGCCAAGGGGTTCGATCCCTGCTTGGTTCATGCGCAGGATGGCTGTCGCCTGGTGGTTCCGCAGTGGGATTGGCGTCCATTAGAGGGCCATTACAAGTTTAACGGCGTTCTTATGTACGAGCTCAATACATATACCGGTGGCGTCGGTGACCCTAAGCGCATCTTTGACCACACCGGCGATGTTCCATGTGTGTGCGAAGGGCCGCATGTGTTAGAGCACGACGGCTGGTTCTATCTGTTTGCTGCCGAGGGCGGCACTGGCGTCAATCACCGAACGATTGTCGCGCGCTCTCGAACTGTCGACGGCTATTACGAACCCATGTCGAACAATCCGTTGGTTTCGGCGGCCGGCACGTCTTCGATTCTTCTAAAGAGCGGGCACGGCAATCTTGTCGAGGCTCCCGATGGCTCTTGGTACGCCTGCCATCTTTGTGCTCGTCATCTTCCGGGGGCGTCGACGTCTCCTTTGGGGCGCGAGTCGGCTTTGCAGCGTGTTGATTGGATTGACGGTTGGCCGCGCCTTTCCGCTGGCGGCAGCGAACCCCAGTTGGCGGTTCCGGCTCCTGCTGGTATCGCAGCCGGCACCGAGAGCGAACCGTACCGCCGCGACACCACCTACGCAACGTCGTTTGAGCCTGATTGCGATCTGTGGCGTGAAGAATGGTTGACCCCACGCGTTATAGACGATCTGCGTGTGCGAATCGACGAGACGGACGGGTTGGTCCTTACGGGAAACGACTCTCTGAGCTCGTTGTTTGACCAAACGCTTGTCGTCCGCCGAATCCAAGATTTTTCTTTTGAGGCCGTGACCCATGTGGACGTGGCGCCGGGTAACTATAACCAGGCGGCGGGCATGGTCGCAATGTACGATTCGCGCTGCTATGTTGCCCTGTTGGTGGGGTTTGACGAGAAGAATGGAGAGCGCGTCGCAGATGTGCTCGTCTGCGATAACGGTTCGTATTCGATGCCCCTGGGCACCGATGGACGCAAGACGCTTTCCCCTGCGGGAAAGATCGGCCTTCGTATCGTCGCCCACGCGGGCAAACTGTGCTTCGCTGTCGATGGCGGCGATGGATGGGAGGACCTCGGTTGCTCATTTGCCGAGGAAAACTTGGGCGACGAGCACATTTTGGGGCCGCATTTTACTGGCGGCATGTTGGGACTCGGAGCGGTCGATCTCGCATACGGCAAACTCAAAGCAACCTTTAGCGATTTTTCGTATCGAGCGCTCGACTAGGTCAATGCGGCAATTGTGACAGGTCGCAAGGGCGATTGACGGGCGATGCCCGCGATTGTTCTGCAATAGAAAGCATGGTGACAAATGAGTGACAAAGAGCGGCTCTTTGAGGTATCGCTCGTGCGCGAAGGCGCGTATCGCAGCGTTTCGGCAGCTCTAGAGGCGGTGGAACGGTGCGTGCCCGATAAGACTGTGCCGGTGCGCGTGCTGGTGGCGCCGGGCGAGTACCGAGAGCGGGTCGAGATTCGCCGTCCGCATGTGACGATTGAGGGCGAGACGGCCGATAGCGTACGCATCGTGGGCGGCCTGGGCGCCAAGATGCCCCCTGGGGACGGTAGCGGCCAGGACGGAAAGCTCGGCACCTTCCGTACGTATACGGTACTGGTCGATGCCGATGACGTGACGCTTGCAAACCTTACGATCAAAAACGATGCGGGCGACGGGCGCGAGGTCGGTCAGGCAATTGCCCTGTATGCCGATGGCGACCGCCTGGTTGTCGACGCCTGCCGCATTTTGGGACATCAGGACACGCTGTTTGCGGGTCCGTTGCCGCCGCGCGAGGTTAAGCCGGGCGGGTTCATGGGTCCCAAGCAGTTTGCACCTCGTCGTGTGGGTCGGCAGTACTATCGTCGCTGCCTTATTGCCGGCGATGTCGACTTTATCTTTGGTGGGGCGTGTGCCTACTTTGAGGGCTGTGAGATTCGGTCGCTCAATCGCGATATGGACGTAAACGGATACGTAACGGCGGCATCCACGCCCGAGGGCGAGCCGTATGGATTCGTGTTCCATGGTTGTTCCTTTACGGCAGACGAAGGCACTGCTCCAGGGTCGGTCTACCTGGGTCGTCCGTGGCGCGAGTGGGCCCAGACCGTGTTGATCGATTGCTGGCTTGGCGCCCATATTTCACCCGAGGGCTGGTGGGATTGGAACAAGCCGGCCGCACACGATACCGCTTTGTATGGCGGCGGCGCCTTGTTTGGCCCGGCAGGGGATACGAGCGCCTGGGCGTCGTGGGCACATCGCCTGGGCGATCGGGATGCAGAGCGCTATGCACGTGGGCACGTGCCTGCCGGTGCGGATGACTGGGATCCCGAGGGCGGCGACGGCGATGCGGTGGAGACAGCCGACCTGTCTGCCAACGGTCGTACGGTGCATATCGAGACTTACTACGAAGACGAGCCTGCTCTGCGCGCCCGACTGAAGCGCGAGGGGCGCAAAGCCGCCTTTGCGGGCAAGACGCCTGCGGATTTTGAGGCGTGGAAAGTTGCGACCAGAGCCCGTTTGTACGATGTCTTGGGTCTTTCGCTTATGGATCGTGCCTCGATTGAGGTTCGTGAACTCGGCCGCGTACAGATTGCCGGCGGCATTGTGCGCACCCATGCATTGCTGCAGGTTGAGCGCGATGTGTGGATGCCGTTCTACCTGTTGGAACCGTCTCGCCCAAAGCTTGACGAGCGGGGACTCAAGCGCTGCTATATCTGCCCTCACGGCCACCAGGGCGCCGGCGCCGCAAGTGTTGCGGGTGTGACGGGCGTGCCGGCGGTCGACGACGCCGTGCGTAAGTTCAACTACGACTACGGTCTGCGCCTGGCACGCATGGGCTATGTGGCCGTCTGCCCCGATGCTCGCGGTTGGGGATACCGTCGCGACTGGAAGGGCCAGGGCGATGACGAGAACAGTTTCCTGCGCGGGACGTGCCTGAATCAGGCGCGCACGGCCGAGCCGCTGGGCCTTACCGTTGCGGGCCTCAACGCCTGGGACAACATGCGCCTGATCGACTACCTGGAGGCGCGCGGCGACATTGCCATGGACGACCTGGGTTGCTTTGGCTTTTCGGGTGGCGGATACATGACGCTGTACCTGGCGGCGCTTGATCCGCGCGTGCGCAAGGCGTTTGTCTCGGGCTATCTGTACGGTGTCGACGATTCGCTGCTGCACCTCAACGGCAACTGCAGCTGCAACTATGTGCCGGGGCTGTGGCGCCTGCTCGATATGGGTGACATCGCCTCGCTCATTGCGCCGCGCCCGCTGTTGGTGCAGAGCTGCGAAGGCGATCATCTTAATGGTGCCCGTGGGCTTGCGAACGTGGACGAGCAGCTCGATATCGTTCGCGATGCCTATAAGCTCGTGGGGCATGCCGACGGCCTGTCGCACGAGGTTTGCCCGGGCGGGCACCATTTGGGTGTTGCGCATCTTGCCGAGGACATTGAGTGGCTCGACGAGCACGCTGCCGGGGTCTGCTCGTAGGCCATGGGCGTAGCGTGAGCAAACGGTAATGACTGATAAGACCAAAGACCGCCGTGTGGGCGGGGAGGAGTATGAACATGAAACCGACGAAGACCTTGAGCGAATCGACCATCTGCTGCTTTGGCGATTCGACCACATGGGGCGATAACGGATGCGGCGCAGGCGGCAACGACATCTCCTGGACCACGCACCTGGGCGCGCTGCTGGGCGGTGCAACCGTCGAAAACTATGGCATCAAGGGCTCGCGCATTGCCATTAAGGCGGACCGTACCGATTCGTTTGTCGAGCGTCTGGACGGTATCGATGACGCGGCCGATGTCTATGTCGTCTTTGGCGGCGTCAACGACTTTAGCCGCAACGTGCCGCTCGGCGAGTTGGGCAGCACCGATGTGCATGAGTTCTATGGCGCGGTCGATTATCTGATCCGCACCATCACGGCGCGCTCGCCCCAGGCAAAGCTCGTGTTTATGACGCCGTGCAAGACAAGTGGCAAGCACGAGAAGGATATTCCGGCGAGCAACGAGCTCAACCACCTGGGCCTGACGCAGAGCGCGTACGTGCAGGCGATGCTCGAGGTTTGCGACCACTACTCGGTGCCGGTAATCGACCTGTACGCTCAGAGCGGCATCAGCCCGTTTTTGCCGGAGCATCGCGAGCTCTATATGCCCGACGGCCTGCACTACAGCCCGGCTGGCTATGAGCGCCTGGCGCATCGCATCGCCGCGGGCTTAGCTGCCGTTTGCCGCTAAAAGTCTGCCGTTCGCGAGGAATGTAGGGTTAACGTTCACCCTACATTCCCCGTTCGCGTTACACTAAGGTTAACGTTCACCCATCATTAACGTCAGAGGGGACAGCAATGGGTTGCAATCAGATTCTGGACCGTTACATCGAGCAGTTGATCGAGACTTCCACGCCGCAGGCGCCGGCCTGGAACATCGAAAAGCTCCGTGCCGGCAAGGAGAACACCTGGAACTACATCGATGGCTGCATGATCAAGGCGCTCATCGAGCTGTACGAGATCACGGGTGAGCAGCGCTACCTGACCTTCGCTGACGACTATATCGACTTCTTTGTCCAGGAAGACGGCACCATCAAGCATTACAACCCCGAGGAGTACAATCTCGACAACGTCAACGCGGGCAAGACCCTCTATAAGCTGTATGACCTGGTTGGCAAGCCCAAATACCGTGCCGCCATGGACACCATTTACCGTCAGCTCGAGTCCCAGCCGCGCACCAAAGAGGGCGTCTTCTGGCACAAGGCCGTCTACCCCAACCAGATTTGGCTCGACGGCATGTACATGGCGCAGCCGTTCTACATGCAGTACGAGCTGAGCTTCCACAACCGCCGTGCCTGCTCGGACAGCTTCCATATGTTCCAGGTCGTGCACGACCTGATGCGCAACCCGCTCAACGGCCTGTACTATCACGCCTACGACGCGAGCCGCAAGCAGTTCTGGTGCGATCCGGTCACCGGCCTTTCGGCCAACTTCTGGCTGCGTGCCGAGGGTTGGTTTGCCATGGCGCTCATCGATACCTGGGAGCTCATGCCGCCTTCGATGTCGGCCGAGAAGGACGAGATCCGCAAGATGTTCCACGACCTGATCGATGCCATGCTGCCGTATCAGGACGAGAAGACCGGCATGTGGCACCAGGTCATCAACCTGCCTAACATCGCCCCCAACTATCTGGAGGAGAGCGGCAGCGCCATCTTTGCCAACGCCATCATGAAGGGCGTGCGCCTGGGCGTGCTGGGCGAGCGCTACTACCAGCATGGCCGCCGCGCCTTCGACGGCATCTGCGAGACCTGCCTGTCCGAGCATGATGGGCAGCTGGCACTCGACAACATCTGCCTGGTCGCGGGCCTGGGCAACACCACGCACCGCGAGGGCACCTTTGGCTACTACATGAGCGAGCCCATCGTCAAAAACGACGCGAAGGGCGTGGCGCCGCTGGTGCTGGCCTATATCGAGACCATGCACCACGACAAGCTGGCCGGCAAGCGCGATCCGTTGGCCCCTTCGGGCGTATGCTCCATCGAGGATCCGTTTGGCGGATACACCCCGGGCATCAACGCTTGCAAGGGATGTGAATAGCGTGGGGGCTATTACTCCGGGCGTGCGCCTGCACGACCTTCCGCAGGGGACGGTCGAGGAGCGCATTCGCATGGCGGGCGAGCTGGGCTTTTCGTGCATCCAGCTCCCGAGCAAGGTACTCTATAAGTCGATGGGCATCAACCGTTTGGGCCTGACGCGCGAGCTTGCCGACCACCTGCGTGCGGTACTCGACGAGGCGGGCGTCTCGGTCGCTGTGTTCGGTTGTTATAAAAACCTGGCGACGCCCGATCGCCAACAGCTGATGGACAACTATGCCGAGTACGAGGCATGCCTGAACTTTGCCAAGATGCTCGGCGGCTGTCCGGTGGGTACCGAGACCGGTCGTCCTAACGTGCAGAACGCTGTGGCGGACGATCGCATGACCGACGAGGCGCTCGACGCATTTGTGGAGGGTCTCAAGCATATCTGCACTCGTGCCGGGGCTATGGGCGGCCAAATCTTGATCGAGCCCGGCTGGAACGAGACTGTTAACACGCCGGAGCGTTGCCGCGAGGTGCTCGAGCGCGTGCCGAGCTCGGCGCTCGGTGTGATTTACGACCCGGTGTCGCTGCTGCATCCCAGCGTTGTCGGTGAGGCGCAGGAGATTACCTCGCGCATGCTCTACCTGTGCGGCAGCAAGGTACGCGTGCTGCACGCGAAGGACTACGAGGTCGTGGATAACGAGGACGAGGCCGGCTGGTGCGACGGCACGGGCTCGCGTCTGGTGTGCCATGGCGTGGGCGAGACGGGCCGTTATGACTTTGAGCCCGTCGTTGCCTGGGCCGCCGCAGCTTGCCCTGGCGTTCCGTGTGTGGTCGAGAACAGCGTGCCCGCAACGGCGTTGGGCTGTTTGACCACGTTGCAGAGCATGTCTGCGCGCTGCGAGGGCGCGCATCGCGAGCTGTAATGTTGCCGACGGCCATGGTGGCCGATCGGACTACTGGTGTTAGGCGACGGCGAGGTGTTTTCGCCGTCGCCCTATTGGGTTAGATAAGAGGGGAATCGCGTGGCTATCCACATCGTCGAGGAAGCAAATCGTTGTCTGGGCTGCAAAAGGGCGTTCTGCCAGATCAAGGGCTGCCCGGTGCAGACGCCTATTCCGCAGGTCATCGATCTGTTTAAGCAACGTCGTCTGGAGGAAGCGGGCGAGCTGCTGTTCCAGAACAACCCCATGAGCGCGGTCTGCTCCATGGTGTGCAACCATTCGGGCCAGTGCGAGGGCTCGTGCGTTCAGGGTCGCAAGGGCACGCCGGTGCATTTTTCGAGCATCGAGAACTATATCTCCACGGCCTACCTCGACCGCAAGGAGTGGAAGCCTGCGCCGTCGTGCGGCAAGCAGGTCGCTGTGGTCGGCTCGGGTCCTGCCGGTATTACCGTGGCGATTAAGATGGCCCAGCTGGGCTGCGCTGTCACCGTGTTTGAGCAGCGCCCCGAGATCGGCGGCGTGCTGGAGTACGGCATCCCCGAGTTCCGTCTGCCGCGCTCGCTGGTGCAAAAGTACCGCCACGTGATGTGCTCGCTCGGCGTGCGCGTGCGTCCCTCGACCACCATCGGCGGCGCGCTGCATATCGACGATCTGCTGCGCGACGGTTATGACGCGGTCTTTGTGGGCACCGGCACTTGGCGTGCCCGCAAGCTGGGAATCCCCGGCGAGTCGCGCGGTAACGTGCTGTTTGGTATCGACTATCTGGTCGACCCCACAAGTGTGGCGATCGGGCAGAACGTGGCGGTTATCGGCGCCGGTAACGTCGCTATGGATGTTGCCCGTACCGCGCTGCGCTCGGGCGCTCGCAAGGTCACCGTGTATGCCCGCTCGCGCCACATCTCGGCAATTGACGACGAGGTCGAGCTGACCGAGCTCGACGGTGCCGAGATCGTGTGCGGCAAGGCCATCTACGCTATCGACGATAACGGCCCCGTGTTCGAGACGGCCATCTTTGACGAGGACAACAACGTGGTGGGCTACGAGGAAGAGCTCGACCATGCCGCGGCCGATACCATCGTCATCGCGGCCTCGCAGGTGCCCAAGGATAAGCTCGTGCTTACGACGGGCGGTCTGGAGACCGATCATCGTGGCCTGCTTTCGGTCGATGAGCACGGCATGACCACTGTGCCCGGCGTCTTTGCCGCCGGCGACGTGGTCAACGGCCCGCTCACCGTGGTCCATGCCGTGGCCGGCGCCAGGCTTGCCGTCGAAGGCATGACATCCTACCTGGGCCTCTAACCCATCCCACCCTTATCAGTTGCGGTGAAATACGGACTGTTTTGGCTGTCAAAAGCCTCAATTGCTCCGTATTCCACCGCAACTTTTTTATGGGTCGAGCAAAAGGTGGGGGAGCGTGTGAGGTCGCGCACCAGGCGGTTGCTGGTACGATAGGGGAATCAGCAAGTGCCGCCACGCGGCTCAAACGAAAGGAAGCCTGTATGGAGTCCTCCGCCTATCAGATGCTCTTTAGCCCGATCAAGGTCGGTACGACCGAGGTCAAGAACCGTGTCTTTATGCCGCCGGTGTCCACCAACCTGGCCGACCACGGCTATGTGACCGACGACCTGGTCGATCACTACCGCGCCCGTGCCAAGGGCGGCGTGGGCCTCATTATCACCGAGGTCGTGACGGTCGAGCCCACCTATACCTATCTGCCGGGCGATATGTGCTGCTACGACGACACGTTCATTCCCGGTTGGGAAAAGCTCGCCGCCGCCGTGCACGAGTACGGCTGCAAGATCATGCCGCAGCTCTTCCACCCCGCCTACATGGCCTTTAACATCCCGGGCACGCCGCGCCTGATCGCCCCGTCCTTCGTGGGCCCGTCCTATGCCCGCGAGGCGCCGCGCCCCATCACGGTTGACGAGATTCACGAGCTCACGCACCAGTTTGGCGACGCTGCTGTGCGTATGCAGAAGGCCGGCGTCGATGGCGTCGAGGTTCATGCTGCCCACGCCCACGGTATGCTCGGTGGCTTCTTGACCCCGCTCTACAACAAGCGTACCGACGAGTACGGCGGCTCGCTTGACGCGCGCATGCGCTTCTTGCTCGAGGTCATCGCCGAGATTCGCGAGCGCTGCGGCAAGGATTTCATCATCGACGTTCGTATTTCGGGCGACGAGTACACCGATGGCGGCCTGACTCTCAACGACATGATCTATGTCTCGCGTCGCCTGGAGAAGGCCGGCGTCGATATGATCCACGTTTCGGGCGGCACCACCATCAAGCGCGGTTCCGCGATTCCCGCCGCCGGCACGCAGCAGGCTTCGCACGCCGCCTGCTCGCGCGAGATCAAAAAGCACGTCAACATTCCCGTCGCCACGGTCGGCCGCATTAACGAGGCATGGATTGCCGAGGAGCTGATCGAGGACGGCGCCGCCGACATCTGCATGATGGGCCGCGCCAACCTGTGCGATGCCGAGTTCTGCAACAAGGCGGCTGCCGGCAACGCCGACGAGATTCGCCCCTGCATCGGCTGCCTGCGCTGCCTGAACGGCATCATGTTTGGCAAGCGTATCTCCTGCACCGTTAACCCCGATGTCGAGCGCGACGAGGCCGGCTACGAGCCTGCCGCCGAGGCCAAGAACGTGCTCGTCGTGGGCGCCGGTCCCGCGGGCATGGAGGCGGCCTTCATTGCCGCCAGGCGTGGCCACCACGTGGTGCTCGTGGACAAGCAGGACGAGCCGGGCGGCGAGATGCGCATCGCGGCTGTTCCGCCGGCAAAGCAGGAGCTCACCCGCGTGATCAAGTATCAGTATCGCCGTCTTGCCGAGGCCGGCGTGAAGTGCATCTTTGGTACCGAACTTTCGGCCGAGGACATTCAGCGTGACTACGCCGGGTACGAGGTCGTCCTGGCCTATGGTGCCGAGCCCGTCGCTCCGGCCTTTATGCAGAACTTTAAGCAGGTCATGACGGCTGACGACCTGCTGGGCGGCAACGCATTCCCGGGCAAGAAGATCGTCATCGTGGGCGGCGGTACCGTCGGCTGCGAGACGGCTGACTACCTGGCCCCGCTGGTCAACGACCTGTCGCCGGCCAACCGCGACGTCACCGTCATCGAGATGACCAAGACGCTCGCCGCCAACGAGGGTGGCGCTGGCCGCGCGGTGCTCATCACGCGCATGCTCTCTAAGGGCGTCCACGTGCTGACCGAGGCCAAGGTGACCGAGATCACCGAGGACACCATCAGCTACGAGAAGGACGGCGAGATCCACACCATCACGGGTGCCGATACGCTGGTGCTGGCGATGGGCTACCGCCCCAACACCAAGCTGGCCGACGACCTGGCTGCTGCCGGCGTTACCGCCCACGTGCTGGGCGACGCCAACAAGTGCGGCAACATCCGCGACGCCATCGGCGACGGCTACAAAGTGGCCTGCGCCCTCTAGTCAACCTCTTGGTGCAAAGGGGGCAGGTTACTTTGCACCAAGTTGGTGCATGTAAACCTGACGCCGATGCGCTGCGTGTTGCTCGTTGGAGATGCCCCGTCTGCGTTTTGCGGATGGGGCGTTTTCCCTCTGTTCTGATCTGTCTTTATTCCGTGTATGATAATGTATAGATAACGTCATACAGGAGGCTGAAAATGAGTGCGTCAGTTTTGAGCGTTCGAGTAGATGCGGCAATTAAGGAATCGTTTGCCGAGCTTTGCGAAGAGCTCGGCATGACGTCCTCCGTTGCAGTCAATATGTTTATGCGTCAGATGCTGCGGGAGCGTTCTCTTCCGTTTATTCCTTCACTTTCGGTCGATAAGGAAGAAGAACGGTCTGGCATTTTGACTATTGAGGAAATCAAAACCGCCGTAGTCTCGGCCGCGCGCAGTCGGGAGGCGATTCAATCAGTTACGCTGTTCGGTTCGTACGCCAGATGCGATGCACATGACGGCAGCGATATTGACCTGCGCATAGAGCTTGACCCGACAATGACGTTCGGGTTGTTTGCCCTCTCTTCCTTTGGAGAGGAAATCAAAGAGGCCACGGGCAAAAACGTTGATGTAGTTTCGAGTGAGCAGCTGCGCGAAGAGTTCGCGCAGGCAATCGCCAAGGAGGGCGTGGTGCTCTATGTTCGCCCGTAAATCAGATGTGCAGCGCGCTCAAGAAATCCTTGAAGCGATCGATGAGACGAACAAAAGGATCAGGGCGTTCGACGTTACTGAGAGCGACTTTCTCTACGGCGATGACATCAAAGCCCGAACGCTCGCTGATTCACTTCTTATGTGCGCTCTGAGGGTGACGGAAGAGGCGGGTAAGCTATCCGAGAAGGCGCAGCGGCTTCATCCCGAAATTGAGTGGCGTGGCATCGTTGGAATGAGAAATTACCTTGCGCACGATTACGGCAATGTCGATCGGGCGGTTGTGTGGGATGCGGTGACCTCGGAGTTCCCAGCGCTTGCAAGGGTTTGCCATCAGATTATCGACGAGTCCTAAAACAGGCGTTGCACCATTTCTAGCAAAAAAGCGGCGGCTGCCCTGTGTTGGGCAGCCGCCGCTTGCGTTTAGCTGCGATGGGTCGCGATTAGAGGCCCAGGAGCTCCTTGACCTTGGCGATGATGGCCTCGTCGGTGGCGTTGGCGAAGAAGTACTCCTGGAAGTGCTCGCCAGCCAGGGCGCCCTTGACCAGGTCCTGGTCGATCTCGCCCAGGACGTCGACGAGCGGACGCATGGTCACAGCGCGGACGCCGTCGAGGATCTTCTTGTTGCGCTGCTCGGGCTCGACGCGCTCGGCAGGATAGCCGTTGCCCGAACCAAAGCCAAAGAGCTTCTCGAAGGTGTACTCGAGGTTGAGCTCCTGGCCCCAGCCGTTCTTGAGGGCGAAGGGCATGGCGACGGCGTTGCCATCGTTGACCTGAGCGAAGGTGTAGGCGTCCAGCGGGTCGGCGACGTGGCCGCAGAGCACGCCGGGGAAGGAGTTGCAGGCGAGCATGGCGCCCTCGCCGGTGCCGCAGCCGGTCACGACGTAGTCGGCAGCGCCGGAGTTGAGCAGCACGGCGGCAAGGATGCCGTTCTGCACGTAGGTGAGCGGCTTAGAGTCGGCGTCGGCATACATGCCGTAGTTAAAGACGGTGTGGCCCATGGGCTCGACAACCTTCTTGAGGGCAGCCTCGATCATGGGGTTCTTGGAGTTCTGAGAGTTCTCGTTGATGAGAGCGATCTTCATTGCGAAATACCTTCCTATTTCTAACTTGCGGTGAAATACGGACCGTTTGCCTGATAGAAGCCAAAATCAATCCCTATTTCACCGCAACTCATAAATGAACGACTGGGAGAAAGCCGATGTGGGCAGTTGCGGCGAGGGTGCGTGAGGTGCGTCAGCTCGCCGCGAAAGAGGAGGGCATAGGCCTTTTGGCCATGCCCGACGAATGAGCCGCGAGATGGCGTGGCTCACGCGGCCGCAGCCTACTGGGGCTGTTTGCCGATGTAAGCCAGAATTCCGCCGTCGACGTAGAGGATGTGGCCGTTGACGAAGTTCGAGGCATCGGAGGCCAGGAACACGGCGGGGCCCTTCAGATCCTCGGGCGTGCCCCAACGGGCGGCCGGGGTCTTGGCGATGATGAACTGGTCAAACGGGTGACGGCTGCCGTCGGGCTGCGTCTCGCGCAGCGGTGCGGTCTGCGGCGTGGCGATATAGCCAGGCCCAATGCCGTTGCACTGGATGTTGGCCTCGCCAAACTCGGAGCAGATGTTCTTGGTGAGCATCTTGAGTCCGCCCTTAGCGGCGGCGTAGCCGGCGATGGTCTCGCGGCCAAGCTCGCTCATCATCGAGCAGATGTTGATGATCTTGCCGTGACCCTTGGCAATCATGCCGGGCAGGCAGGCCTTGGAGACGATGAACGGGGCGTTAAGGTCGATGTCGACGACGCGACGGAAGTCCTCGGCGCTCATGTCGAGCATGGGGGTGCGCTGGATAACACCGGCGTTGTTGACCAGAATGTCGGGCGTGGTGCCAAAATCGCCCTCGATCTTGGCGATGAGCTCGGCGACGACGGCCTCGTCGGTGACGTCGGCAACGTAGCCGTGAGCCTCAAAGCCCAGCTCGCGGTAGTGCTTCTCGGCCTCGGCGACCTTGTCGGCGTGACGCGCGTTAAAGGCGATCTTGGCGCCGGCCTCGCCGAGCGCCTCGGCAATGGCCATACCAATGCCGTAGGTGGCGCCGGTTACGAGCGCGACCTTGCCATCCAGGCGGAAGCTGTCCATAAGATCAGACATAGCGATCCTTTCAAAAGAAACGTTCATCTATATAAGTCTTGCTTCTAATACAAGCTCAGTATAGGAGAAGTGAAGGAATTAACGCCCCTATTCTCCTAAAAATAGGTGAACGTTCACTTTTAAAAGGTGAACGGTTGAAATTGGTTGTTGCGATGCCCTCTACTCGCTTTTCGCCTGTGCGCCTTCCGCGATCATGTTGCGGTTGTAGACCAGGTGCAGATACATCGCGTCGTGCGCGGCGGTGGGGTTGCGTGCGGCGATGGCGTCGGCCACGCCGCGGTGCGTGCGGATGGTCTCCTCGACGAGCTTTTTGCCCGTTACGTCGATAAAGAGGGGAACGGATGCCTTGAGAACGCCCATCAGGCGGGGGACGACGAGGTTGCCGCAGCTCTCGGCAATGGCGTTGTGGAATGCGGTGTCGGCGGCGGAGTAATCCTCGCCGGCCTCGGCCAGGCGCTGGGACTCATCGCAGAGCTCGCGGATGCACATAATCTGGTCTTCGGTCGCGTGCTCGGCGGCCATGCTTGCCATCTGCGGCTCGATCATAAAGCGCACCTCGAGCAGGTCGCGCGCCAGGCGCTGCTTGTCGCCGATAAAGGTAAAGCCCAGCGGGTCGTCGGCAACGCCGGGGTTCGATGCCACATACGTGCCCGAGCCCTGCTTAATGCGCACGATGTTGCGCGACTGCAGCAGCTTCATAGCCTCGCGCACGGTGCTCCTGCCGGCACCCAGGCGCTCGACGAGTACGGCCTCCTTGGGCAGACGGTCGCCTTGCTCAAGGTGCTCATCAAGAATCAATTGAATGATTTTCTCGGAAATCTGCTCGGGGAGTCCCGATTCGGCGCGGGCCATAGTCATACCTCTCATTACAAAATTCATCTGAGCTATTTTAGCGCACCAAGGGCACGGTATTGGCCGTTGTGCCCGAATCGGGCGGCTCAGATATACCGTTCGCAGCGCAAATACGACCGTTCGCCAAATACATCAGATGTATTTCGAACAAATTTCAATTTGAAACATCAGACCTTTTAGAAACACGCTATAGTTCTAATCGAATTCAAAAGGTCTGATGAATTGGAGGAAAGATGTCAGACCCAACGTTTATGGCAGACCCCACCAGGCTCGTCATCGCCGCCATCGTGGGCATCGCGCTGCTGCTTGCGCTCATCATTAAGTTCAAGCTGCATCCCGTGCTGTCGATGATGGTTTCGGCGCTCGCGATCGGCATCGGTGCCGGCATGCCGCTCGACCTGGTGGCCGATACCGTCACCAAGGGCGTGGGCACCACGCTGCAAAACATCGCACTGCTCATTGGCTTGGGCTCGATGTTCGGCCAGATCCTGGAGGAGAGCGGCGGCGCCAAGAAGATCGCCCAGACCTTCATCGACACCTTTGGCCAGGGTCACTCCAGTTGGGCGCTCGGCATCACCGGCCTGGTCATCGGCACCACGGTGTTCTTTGAGGCCGGCGTGGTCGTTTTGATCCCGCTCGCGTTTAGCGTGGCATCGCAGACCAAAAAATCGACCCTCTACTATGGCATCGCCCTGCTCGCGGGACTGGCGGCCGGCTATGCCTTCGTGCCGCCTTCGGCCGGTTCGGTTCTCGTCGCCGGTACGCTCGGCGTCGACCTGGGCACCATGATTCTCGTCGGCATCCCCACCGCCTTTATCGCCATGGCTGTCGCCGGCGTTCTGTGGGGTCGCAACGTGGGTGGCCGCATCTTCACCGACGTCCCCGAGCACTTCACCTCCGCCGAGGGCGCGAGTGACGACAAGGAGCTTCCCTCCTTTGGCATGGTCCTCGCCATCGTGCTCACCCCACTGTGCCTGATTCTGCTGGGCACGCTGTCTTCGTATATCCCCATGCCCGCCGAGGTCGCCTCGATCCTCGCCTTCCTGGGCAAGCCGTTCGTCGCGCTCACCATCGCCACGCTCGTGGCCATGTACCTGCTGGGCGCTCGTCGTGGCTACACCGGCGCCGAGCTCAAGGCCCTGCTCGACCGTTCGCTCAAGCCCGTCGGCATGATCTTGCTGGTCATCGCCTGCGGAGGCGTCATCCGCTGGATGCTGCAGGACTGCGGTCTGGGCCAGGTTATCGGCCCCGTGCTCGAGAGCTGCCCGCTGCCCCTCGTGGTCGTCGGCTTCCTCATCGCCGCGCTCGTCCGCGCTTCGGTCGGTAGCTCCATCGTGTCCATGACCATGGCTTCGGGCATTATGGCCGCCATGCCTGCGGTCGCCGGTGCCTCGGTGCTCATGCGCGCCGCCATCTGCCTTGCCATCTGCGGTGGCGCCACGGCACTCTCGCACGTCAACGATGCCGGCTTCTGGATGTGCTCTTCGTTCCTCGAGATCGACGAGAAGATCACCCTCAAGTCCTGGACCATCATGGAGACGATCATCGGTCTTTCGGGCCTTGCCTGCGCCCTGGTGATCTCGTTCTTCGCATAATCGCAAGCCAGCGCGTCACATCAGCACGTCACATCAATCGATACCAAACCAAGTAAGCCTTAAACCAAAGGAGTACACCATGGACGAGAAGACCAAAGAGCAGATTCAGCAGGAGGCCGCCGACTTGGTCGCCAAGCTGCAGCCGCGTTCCGGCAAGTTCCGCACCATCAGCCCCGAGATGGACCCGCTGCGTCTGGGTTCTGGCTGGACCATCGAGGACCTGAACAAGCCGCAGGTCATCATCGAGTCGACGTTCGGCGACTCGCACCCGGGTTCCGCCGGCCTGTTTGAGCTGGTCGAGGAGGTGCGCGCCGGCGTTGCCGAGGCTGGTGGCCACGGCGCCCGTTACTTCTGCACCGACATCTGCGACGGCGAGGCCCAGGGCCACGACGGTATCAACTACTCGCTGCCCAGCCGCGACATGATCGCCAACATGATCGAGATCCACGCCAAGGCCACCCCGTTCGACGCCGGCGTCTTTGTCGCCAGCTGCGATAAGGGCCTGCCCGCGAACCTTATGGCCATGGGCCGCGTCAACATCCCCTCCATCGTCGTCACCGGCGGCGTCATGGATGCCGGCCCCGACCTGCTGACCCTGGAGCAGCTCGGTGCAATCTCGGCCCGTTACGAGCGCGGCGAGATCTCCCGCGAGGAGCTCGAGTTCGCCAAGCACAACGCCTGCCCCAGCTGCGGCGCCTGCTCCTTCATGGGCACCGCCTCGACCATGCAGGTCACGGCCGAGGCCCTGGGCCTCATGCTTCCTGGCACGGCTCTGCTGCCTGCCACCAGCTCCGACCTGCGCGAGTTCGCCCGCGAGGCCGGTCGTCAGTCCGTGTGGCTCTCCGAGCACAACCTGTGCCCGCGCGACATCGTGACCAAGGAGTCCTTCGAGAACCTCATCATGGTCCACGGCGCCATCTCCGGCTCCACCAACTCGCTGCTGCACATCCCCGCGATCGCCCGTGAGTTTGGCATCGAGATGTCCGCCGACGACTTCGACCGTCTGCACCGTGGTGCCCACTACCTGCTCAACGTTCGTCCCGCAGGCGAGTGGCCGGCACAGTTCTTCTACTATGCGGGCGGCGTGCCGCGCATCATGGAGGAGATCAAGTCGATGCTCCACCTCGACGTTATGACCGTTACGGGCAAGACCCTCGGCGAGAACCTCGAGGACCTCAAGAACAACGGTTACTACGAGAAGTGCGGCCGTTACCTGGAGAAGTGGAACCTCAAGCGCGAGGACATCATCCGTCCGTTCGACCAGGCCTTCGGCACCGACGGCTCCATCGCCATCATGCACGGCAACCTTGCCCCCGAGGGCGCTGTCGTTAAGCACACCGTCGTTCCGCGTGAAATGTTCCAGGCTACGCTCAAGGCCCGTCCGTTCGACTGCGAGGAGGACGCCATCCACGCCGTCCTGACGCATGAGGTCAAGCCCGGCGATGCTGTCATCATTCGCTACGAGGGCCCCAAGGGTTCCGGCATGCCCGAGATGTTCTACACCACCGAGGCTATCGCCAGCGATCCCGAGCTGGGCGCGAGCATCGCCCTGATCACCGACGGTCGCTTCTCCGGCGCCTCCAAGGGCCCGGCTATCGGCCACGTTTCGCCCGAGGCTGCCGTGGGCGGCCCGATTGCCCTGATCGAGGAGGGCGACCTCATCCAGATCAACATCCCCGAGCGCTCGCTGTCCATCGTGGGCATTGCCGGCAAGGAGATGGAGCCGGCCGAGGTCGACACCGTCCTGGCAGAGCGTCGCGCCGCTTGGAAGCCCAAGGCTAACCGCTATACCTCCGGCACGCTCAAGTTCTTTACCGAGCATGCAGTTTCCGCCATCCAGGGTGGCTACATGGAGTAGCGCCCGGGCGCATCGAATTCTCCTCTCATAGATGCGTGGCAAAAGGCCCCGAGTTCATACGAGCTCGGGGCCTTTTTCGTCTTGGTTGCGGACGCATTGCTGGACGAAAACCGTTTGTGTCTGGCATGCAGCCGTACGAAAGCGAAATTTGCGTCTCATTTCCGTACGCAAATCAGACGAAAACCATTTGCGTCTGGTTTAAAACCGTACGCAAATGGTTTTCGTCTTGCGGAGCGTTGACCGCCCCTACAGCTCAGCCTCCAGCTCGACTTTGTGATCGTTGAGATAATCACGCATGTAGGGGATGGCGAACGACACCTTACCGTAAGAGGGCGCTTCAATAATCGATTCTCTGAGCAAGCGGCTACGGATGGAGCTCACCTGCTGAGGCGTTTTGTTCAGGTCGTTGGCCACCATGCTGGTCGAACACGTCTGCCCCAACGATGCCATGCTCAGCAGATAAGCGATGCATGTGGGCGGAATGCGCTGCAGCGCGGGCTCAATCACCATGGCGCAGAAGCGGTCACGTGCCGTCGCAATGCCACGCTCGGCTTCTTCTTCTCCAATAATCGTCGTATGCGCGCGTCTCGCTAGCTGCCATGCATAGTATCCAACGAGCTGAATCATAAAAGGATAACCTTGCGTTGCCTCGGCAAGTTGGCTGGCGATGCCGGGCTTGAGCTCCATACCGGATGCCTCGATGGTCCCCTCGAGGGAGTACGACACCTCGGTAACAGCTACCGCTTTAAGGTCGAAGGGGAGCGCGCGATGTAAGAACGCGAGCATTTTGCCGTTGATGACGCTTTCGATCATCGAGGGCAGCCCTGCAAAAATGAAGGCAATATCAAGGTCTTCGCCGATAATCTGTTGAATTGCAATGGAGAGCGTTCGGACCTCGTCGAGTTCGGCAACTTGGACCTCATCGAGGGTGATAAGCAGGCCGTTGCCATTTTTGGATATTGCCTGCCTCATCGCGTCGCGCAAAGAGGGGCCAATTCGTTCGATGTCTATGCTACCGAGAGATATACCGGCGACAGCGGGTTCGAATCTAGCGTGTTTGGCTTGGACCTTGGGCTGGAGCTGTTCAAGAATGCGCTGGCAGAGCCCTTCGGTTGCGACTTCCTTAATAACGGTCCAACCGCGATCTTGAGCAAGACGCGCGCACTCATCAAGGAGGACCGTTTTACCCGTTCCGCGGACACCGGCAATGCGCATCAGGCGCCCCGGTGCGCCGGGTCCATTGATGAGGCCCTCGTTGAACTCCTCGAGTACATCCTCGCGGCCGATAATCATGGGAGGCGTTTTGCCTGCTGTAGGTTTAAACGGATTTGTCTGCATATGCGCCACCTCTGCTCAAGTTATAGCAAGATATAGCAAAGTATAGCAACATATAGCAAAGTATAGCGAGATATAGCAACGTGTAGCGCGGTTTGTGGGCTCTTGCGACTGCGCTACTCCCCAAACGCCATGTGGATAAAGCGTTTTGCGAACAGCTTATTGGCTACGTTGATGACGTGGCCCAGGAACAGTGCCGAGATAGCGGTGGTTACACCAAAGCCGCCCAGGTTGTGCATGAGCACGAGTGATAGGGCGAGGGATGCCGCGACGTGTGAGCAGTCGAATACGACCTTAACATCGCCAAAGCGACGCTTGAGCTTTTCGGCAATTACCTGCACCAGGCCATCCGGCGCGTTGGGCACGACGCCCATATTGACCACCAGGCTTACGCCAAACGCGGTGACGGCAAGCGAAAGCAGCATAGTCGCGACCTGCGCGGGGAGTGCGGTGGGGTGCAGAGGATTGACTGCCATAAAGAAGTCGGTGAAGCCGCCGATGAGCGTAGAGAAAAAGAGCTCAAGCAGAATACGCGGCTGGAACTCACGACGAAGAATAGCCAATTGGGCCGCAATGTAAGCGACGTAGGTCGCAGTGATCCAAAAACCGAGCGTCTTGCCAGTGAGCATGGACAGGGTCGTGGCAAAACAGGTGAGGGCGGCCACACCAAGGCCCGATGCCGTCTGGAGGCTCATTCCAAGGGCCAAAATAGCAACGCCGACCAAGTACATGAGCATCCTGATCGCGGTGTGGCACCAATCGATGTTCTCGCCATTCATTACAATGAGCGGTCGCATGTTGCTGCCCATCCTTTCGGTTGTAAGGAGTTAGGCTGACCTGGGCCGGCGCGAAGAGGGTTATCGGAGGCACTGCTTTTGGCAAGCAGAAGAGCCGGCCCCTGGTCAGTCATGTAGGAATGCCTTGCGTTGCCGGAATGGGACTGAAGGGCTTAGCAAGGCGGAGGAAAGCAAAGAGGCTGTGTGCGCATCAAGATGCCAAGATGGTAGGGTGCGTCTTAGCATCTTGATGCGCACGCTTAACGAAATCGATTTCGTTGCTGCCTAGTATACTCATTCGTGAACATTTGCAAATATAATTTCAAAAGAAAAGGTGAACGTTCACCTAATGGCAACAACTTATTCGTTGTATGATATCCATAACGTATTCGAAACCGATTTCGCAATGGTTGAATGAGTACGGAGTCTACCCGTCTTTAAGTGGTGCAAAAAGAAGGCTGTGCCCGATCAAGGGCGGCTGCAACACTATCCAAACCGAAAGGACCATCATGGAACAGCACACCGATTGCTCGTATTGCATGTGCGGGACTGACAACACACTCGTCGATGCCTTCGGCATTCCCATGCTCGACCTGCCCGCCAGCAAGCTCATTCTGTTTAAGGAGCAGAGCCACAAGGGCCGCGTGATTGTTGCCTCCAAGCAGCATGTTGACGACATCTCTTGCATGTCCGAGGAAGACGCGGCTGCCTTTATGGCCGACGTTCGCCACGTTGCCGCCGCACTGCACAAGGCGTTCAATCCCGACAAGATCAACTTTGGCGCCTACGGCGACACTATGCATCACCTGCATGTCCACATCGTCCCTAAGTACAAGGACGATTCGTTTGAGTTTGGCGATGTATTTGCCATGAACCCCGACCGCGTCACGCTCGAGCCGGCTCAGTACGACGAGATCGCCCAGGCAATCATCGCCAACCTGTAATACCCCTTCGTCCCTCATAGGCTGCGGTGAAATACGGACTGTTTAGCGGCTCCAGCGGCGCCATCAGTTCCTATTTCACCGCAACTTATAGTGGGCCTGGGGTGCCAATTTGGGATGGAATAGTGCTGTGCCACGAAAATGGGCTATCTACTACGTTTAAGCCGTAGGGGTCAACCATTGCCGGCTTTTTTGAAAATCGGCAAGCCGTCTACCTGCGGTTTTGTTTTCGCATTTTTCGGCATGGTCGGGGCTATCCGCGTTAACGTAGTAGATGGGCCCCTTTTGTGGCAAGGGGGCCGATCTGCGGGCCAGAGTAGCTAAAAGAGCCCCGTCCCAAAAAGACTGCCTGGTTTTGCTGTTGAAGGCTGCGAGCAGGAACTATTTCACCGCAACTTATGAGGGGGCGGGGGATGCGATAGTATTACGGGGTGGTATTCGACTAACCGAGGGCTTATCCGAGGGCTTTATGGAACAGCACCAGCATTATCAGAGTCTGCAAGATCAGGCTTACAACGCATTGCGCTCCAAGATCATTTATGCCGAGCTCAAGCCCGGTACGCGCCTTTCGGCGATTGGTCTGGAAAAGGAGACGGGGATCGGGCGCACACCCATTCGCGAGTCCTTTGTGCGCCTGCGCGAGCAGGAGCTGGTGGAAACGCGCCCCAAGAGCGGTACCTATGTTTCAAAGATCAGCATGGAGCGTGCCGAGAACGCCTGCTTTTTGCGCGAGAAGCTCGAGAGAAGCGTGCTCATTAAATGCTGCTCGGCTGCTACGCCCGAGCAGAAGCGCCGGCTCGAGCAGATTCTCGCCGAGTCCGAGTCGCTCGACCATAGCGAGACGCGCCGCTTCTTTGACCTAGACAACCTGTTCCACGAGACGTGCTTTGAGATTGCCGGTCGCCATATGCTGTGGGATTGGATGAAGAGCGTCAACACGCATTTTGAGCGGTATAAATGGCTGCGTGCGGTGTCGCAGGATCTGGACTGGGAGCCGATTCGTCGGCAGCATCGTCGAATCCTCGAGGCTATTGAGGAAGGCGACACTGACTCGGCGAGCTATCTGGCGCAGACGCACCTGCATCTGATGCCCGAAGAGCAGGGCCCAGTTATCGCCCTGCATCCCGATTACTTTGAGCTGCCCAAGGACTCGACAATCTAATCTATCCCCTCCATAAGTTGCGGTGAAATAGGGGCTGTTTTGCGGCCCAGACGGCGCAAACAGTCCCTATTCCACCGCAACTGCGTTGAGGCGTGGCCGGGGTACAAAGATGCGGTGCCGTTTGGAGGAACAGACCGGAAGCAAGGGGTCGATTCCTCCAGGCGGCACCGCATTTGTTTTGGCGCTCTGGGCTATGTTGAAGAGTTTAATCGGTCAAGAAAAAGCGGCTCGGGGGCGTGTCGCTTCCGTCACGTTCTATCAGCATACAAGACGGTTTCGGTTCTTGTCCGTGACGGAAACGGCACGCTTCCGAGCCGCTTCAAAAAAAGGGGCGCGGTCTAGGTCGCGCCCCCCACGATAGAGAGCTACTTACTAGCCGCGGACCTTCTTGACGACGTCCATGGCCTCGCGCGCGATCTGCTCGACCTTGGAGAAGTCGCCGTCGGCGAACAGGGCCGGCTTGACCATCCAGGTGCCACCGCAAGCGATGATGGCAGAGGAGCTTAGGTACTCCTCGACGTTGGAGGTGCTCACGCCGCCGGTGGGCATAAAGCGGTGGCCGACAAACGGAGCGGCGAGTGCCTTGATGGTGTTAAGACCGCCGTACTGAGCCGCGGGGAAGAACTTGGTGACCTTGAGGCCCAGGTTGACGGCAGCGGTGACCTCGGAGGGGGTCACGGTGCCGGGCAGCACGGGCAGGTCGATGTCGATGCAGTGCTTGACGACGGCCTCGTTGTAGCCCGGGGAGACGATGAACTTGGCACCGGCGGCGCGGGCCTGCTCAACCTGCTCGACGGTCAGGACGGTGCCGGCACCGACGCACATCTCGGGCTCGGCCTCGGCCATAGCGGCGATGCACTCGGCAGCGCAAGTGGTGCGGAAGGTGACCTCGGCGGACTTCATGCCGGCTGCCATAAGGGCGTGGGCGAGCGGGGCGGCGTCCTCGACCTTGTCGAGCACGACGACCGGCACGATGCCCAGAGACTCAAGCGTGGTGTAGAACTGATCGAACATGATGTTCCTTTCGATGTGCGGCGCGCGCGGGCGCGAAATTGCTAAGGGTGGATTGGCCTTAGCCGGCTTTGGGATGGTTATCGGAGGCACTGCTTGGGGTCACAAGCAATTCCAAAGCCGGCTACTCGGCCAGTCGTGAAGAAATGTCAGGCAAAACCGGAATGGGACTGGTGGTTTTGCCCGACCGGAGGAATCGGGGAGCGGGCTGCAGGGGTATGGGTATGGGAAACTGCAGCCCGCGGAATGGGGAACGAATTAACGGGCGACGCGGGTGCCACCATCGGCGGCGTTGGCCACAGCGGCGATCTCGTCGGCGGTCACCAGGTTGGAATCGCCCTTGATGGTGAGCTTGAGGATCGAGGCCGCGATGGCGTAGTTGACGGCGTCCTGCGGGTCGAAGTCGTTGATGAGGGCATGGACGAGGCCGGCGTTGAAAGCGTCGCCGGCGGCAACGCCCTCGAGCACGTGCACGTCGTGAGCAGGGGAGAACCAGTGCTCGCCGCTCTCGGCATCGTAGAGCATGCCCATCCAGATGGAGCGCTCGACGCAGGAGATGTTGCGGACGACCGAGGCGACCTTCTTGCAGCCGTACTCGGCGCAGATCTGACGGGCCATCTCGACGTAGGTGTCGCGCTCCTCGATGCCGTGGGCAAGGGAGCCGGAGACGCAGGTCATGCCAAGGCCGGCAGGCGCGTCCTCGTCGTTTGCGATGCAGATGTCGACGAGCGGCAGGAGCTCCTTCATGGTTGCCTGGGACTTCTCGGGCGACCACATCTTGCCGCGATAGTTAACGTCGCACACGGTGGTGATGCCCTTAGAGCGGCAGGCGGTGAGGGCATCCTTGCAGGCAGCGGCCATCTCGTCGGAGACAGCGGGCGTCACGCCGGAGAAGTAGAAGACGTCGATGCCCTTGAGGATCTCGTCCCAGTCAAAGACGTCGCGCTTGGCCATGTTGATGGCGGAGTACTTGCGGTCGTAGACGCAACCGTTGCCGCGCTGCGAGGCGCCAACCTCAAACACGTAGGAACCAAGGCGGTCGCCCTGGCGAACGACACGCGTGGTGTCGACGTCGTAGACCTTCAGCGAGCGCAGAGCGCACTCGCCCAGGCGGTTGGCCGGGACAACGGAAACGTAAGCGGCCTTGTCGCCCTGGTAGGCCAGGGAAAGCGCGGTGTTGGCCTCGGCGCCGCCGTAGCGGACGTCGAACTCGGTGGCCTGCTCAATACGCAGGTGATCTTTGGGCGAGAGCCTCATCATGATCTCGCCGAAGGTAAGAACCGTTTTACCCATGGTCGCGTAGCTCCTTCTTGTCTGTGCGTACACCTTTGATATGGCGTTGGCACGGAGGTGCCAAGACGGTAGGGTGCATCTTTGCACCTCCGTGCCAACGCTTACCGAAATCGGTTTACGAAATCGGTTTCGTTTCGAGTTGTAGTATACTCACCTACAGCGTTTTGCAACCGAGATTTTTAAAAATGCCTAAAATGGCGAAGATTGCCGACAAATGGGAAACGGGGTGCGCCATGGCGCAGATGAGAATCAAAGACATTGCCGCCGAGGCGGGCGTGAGCCCGGCCACCGTTTCGCGCTACCTTAACAACCGCCCTGGGCAGATGACCGAGGAGACCCGTGCCCGCATCGCCGAGGTCATCGAGCGCACGGGCTATCGTCCCCGCGCCGCCGCGCGCAACCTGCGCAGCTCGCGCACCAACCTCATCGGCGTGATCCTGGCCGATATCGCCAACCCGTTCTCGAGCGCCATGCTCGAGGGCCTTTCCGCCAGCGCCGCCGCACGCGGCTGCTCGCTCATGACGGCCATCAGCGGCAACGACCCCGCCAAGGAGGCCGAGTCGCTCACCAGGCTCATCGATGCGGGCGTGGACGGCTTGGTCGTCAACACCTGCGGCGGCAACGACGCAGCGATCGCCGCGGCTGCGGGGCGCCTGCCGGTCGTGCTGCTCGACCGTGACATCGAGGACGGCGGCATCGACTTGGTGACGTCTAACAATCGCGAGCTGGTCGCCGGCCTGGTCGACGCCCTGGCTGCTGCGGGCAGCGAGCGCCTGTGCCTGCTCACTGAGGCAAGTGACGACAGCCCCGTCCGCCGCGAGCGTGCCGAGGCCTTTATTAGCGAGCTCTCGCGCCGCGGTCTTGCCGGCGAGGTTGTCACTCTGGCCGACGGTGGCGCCGAGGGCATCAGTCGCCTGGACGAGACCATCCGCGATTACGCAGGTAAAAAGCTCGGCCTTATCGCCGTCAACGGTCTGGTCTTCTTGCGCCTGACCGAGGCGCTGGCCCAGCTTGGCCCCTCGCTGCCGGCGGGCCTCAAGATTGCGACGTTCGACGACTACCCTTGGAACCATGTGCTCTTTGGCGGCGTCACCACGGCCGCGCAGGACACCCTGGCGATCGCCGAGCGCGTCGTCGAGCGCCTGTCCGAGCGCATCGACGTCGTCACCACCACGGTGGGCGAGGCAGCAAAGCTCGCGCCCAAGCGCATCGAGATCCCCGGCCACATCGAGTCCCGAGCCTCCACTTCGCGCTAAGCCATCGAGCCGCACTTGCCAGCTCGCGCACGTTTTTTGAGCGCCTGACACGCTTTAACCCTGCGGAAACATTTTTCTGCGATAGTATCTGCGATATAGAACAGTCGAAACCCGCCCGAAAGAAAGGGGAGCGACATGAACCAGCAGAACATCGATTACGTACTCCGCTCTGTAGAGCAGCGTGACATCCGCTTTGTGCGTCTGTGGTTTGTCGACATTCTCGGTCGCCTCAAGAACTTTGCCATCAGCCCCGAGGACCTCGAGGTCGCTTTTGAGGAGGGCATTGGCTTTGACGGCTCGGCCATCGAGGGCTTTGCCACGCCCGAGGAAGCCGACATGCTCGCGTTCCCCGATGCCTCGACCTTCCAGATTTTGCCGTGGCGCCCGAGCCACAACGGCGTCGCCCGCGTGTTCTGCGACGTGTGCACTCCCGATCGCAAACCTTTCGCCGGCGACCCGCGCGATGCCCTGCGCCGCATGTTCCACAAGGCCGAGAAGGCCGGCTACCTGCTCAACGTGGGCGCCGAGCTGGAGTATTACTACTTCCCCGACGAGCATACGCCCGAGCCGCTCGACAACGTGGGCTACTTTGACCTTTCGGTGAGCGACGCCGCCCGCGACCTGCGCCGCAACACGGTCCTCACGCTCGAGAAGATGTCCGTGCCCGTGGAGTACACCTTCCACGCCGCCGGCCGCTCGCAGCACGGCATGAGCCTGCGCCACGCCGAGGCCCTGAGCATGTCCGACGCCATCACCACGGCCAAGCTCATCATTAAGCAGCAGGCCTACGAGAGCGGCTGCCACGCCTCCTTTATGCCTAAGCCGCTGGCGGGCGAGGACGGCAGCGCCATGTTCCTGCACCAGTCGCTGTTCGATCACGACGGCAACAACGTCTTTTGGGGCGAGGACGACGAGAAGTACCATCTCTCCGACGTCGCCAAGCACTACATGGCCGGCATTCTGGCGCACGCGCGCGAGATCAGCGCCATCACCAACCCCACCGTCAACTCGTACAAGCGCATCACCACCGGTGGCGACTCCGTGCCGCAGTACGCCACGTGGGGCCTGCGCAACCGCGCGAGCATGGTCCGCATCCCGGTCTACAAGCCCGGCAAGCAGCTGTCCACGCGCATCGAGCTGCGCAGTCCCGATCCCATGGCCAACCCCTACCTGGTCAACACCGTTACGCTGGCTGCTGGTCTCGACGGCATCGAGCGCAAGCTGGAGCTTCCGCCCGAGGCCACGGCCGAGACGCTCAAGCTCACCGACCGTCAGATGCTCGAGGCCGGCTACGCACCGCTGCCGCGCTCGCTCAAAGAGGCGCTCGACGTGTTTGAGGATTCGCAGTTTATGAAGGATGCCCTCGGCGAGCACATCCACAGCTTCTTCCTCAAAAAGAAGCGCGACGAGTGGCATAAGTTTGAGTCCACGATTACCGAGTGGGAGATCAAGCACTACCTGGCGAACTCCTAATCGCGCTGGCTTGTTCCAGTACGATTGAGCTTATTTCTTTGGAGGCCGATATGTCCGAAAAGAGTGCCCTGTTCATGGCGCGCACGACGCGCTTCCACGAGTTTGCCCGCAGCCTGACGACCACCCTGGGTGTCGAGGTGAGCCTGGCCACTCCCGATTCGCCGACTGCGGCGCACGACTTTGACCTGCTGATCCTCGATTCTGACGGCATCCGCAGCGACCGCATCGATCAGATTGCCAAGTGGCTCGACGATCGCGGCGGCGTTCCCATGCTGGTGATCGTCGACGATGAGGCGCTCGGCACCCTGCGCCTGCCGAATCACGCGCATGCCGACTTCGTATGCCCCACGGCGACGCCCAATGAGCTCAAGGCTCGTGCGCAGCGCCTCATGGGCGAGGAGGAGACCGTCACCGCCGATGACGTGCTCAACATCGATAACCTCGAGATTAACCTGGCTACCTACCAGGTGACGCTCGACGATGAGCCCATCGATCTGACGCTGATGGAGTACTCGCTGCTGAGCTTTTTGGCGACGCATCCCAACCGTGCCTACAGCCGCGAAGTGCTGCTGCACCGCGTGTGGGGCTTTGAGTACTGCGGCGGTACGCGTACCGTTGACGTGCACATCCGACGCATCCGCTCCAAGGTGGGCCCGCAGATCGCGGCGCACATCACCACCGTCCGCGGCGTGGGCTATCTGTTTAAGGACTAGATTTCCACCACAAAGGGGACAGGCACCTTTGTGGTGGTTTTACCGCAGGTGCGGGTGCCTTTCGGGTTTGAAACAGAACTTAAGCCTTCCTAAAAGATTGCGTTCTCATACACGTGCGCCCGCATATTGGGGTACAACTCAACGTGAACAATGATGGCCCGCCACATGTTTGGCGGGCCTTTGGTTATTAGACGAAAGGATCGCAGCTATGAGCGAGTACGATTCCCAGCGTCCCCAGGATGTGGGCAACGTCGGTGAGACCCAGCAGCAGCCGCGCGTGCAGGTGGAGTCGACGCCTGCCGGTGGCAACAACATTCCCTATGTGCAGGCCTACGACACGCAGACCGGCCAACCGCTGGGCAGCCAGCAGGTCGTGAACAAGCACACGGTGGTCAAGACCAAGACCAAAAAGCTGCCGATCTTCATCACGGCGCTCGCCGGCTGCGCCTGCGGAGCCCTGCTGGTCATCGCGCTTATCATGAGCGGCACGCTCGATATCGGCGGAGGCAAGAATGCCGTGACGGCGGGCGCTTCGGGTTCGTCGACGCAAAAGATCACGATCGACTCCGAGGACACCACGCTGGCCGAGGCCGTCTCTGCCAAGGCCCTGCCCTCCGTCGTTTCCATCACCGCCACTTCGAGCGGTAACCAGGGCAGCTCGCTTTCGCAGTCTGCCGACGAGTCGGATAGCTCGGGTAGCGTTGGTTCGGGCGTGGTGCTCGATACCGAGGGCCACATCCTCACCAACAACCACGTGGTCGACGGCTACGACCAGTACGTGGTAACCATGGATGACGGCACCACCTACGAGGCCGAGTTCGTGGGCAACGATGCCTCGAGCGACCTGGCCGTTATTAAGCTCAAGGACGCCGACTCCTCCAAGCTCACCCCGATCGAGATCGGTGACTCCTCTAAGCTCAACGTGGGCGAGTGGGTTATGGCTATCGGCTCGCCGTTCGGCAACGAGCAGTCCGTTTCCACGGGCATCGTGTCGGCACTGTATCGCTCCACGGCCATGAGTTCTACCAGTGGTAACACCATTTACGCCAATATGATCCAGACCGATGCCGCCATCAACCCGGGCAACTCCGGCGGCGCGCTCGTCAACGACAACGGCGAGCTCGTGGGCATTAACTCGCTCATCGAGAGCTACTCGGGCTCCAGCTCGGGCGTGGGCTTTGCCATTCCGGTCAACTACGCTAAGAACATCGCCGACCAGATTATCGACGGCAAGACGCCGGTTCATCCGTACCTGGGCGCCACGCTTTCGAGCGTCAACGCGCTCAACGCCCGCACCAACAGGCTGAGCACCGATAGCGGTGCGTATGTGGCGAGCGTTGTGGAGGACGGCCCCGCTGCCAAGGCCGGCATCCAGGAGGGTGACGTCATCACCAAGTTGGGCGATGACGAGATCACGAGCGCCGACGGCCTGATCATCGCGCTGCGCAGCCACGAGGTGGGCGAGAAGGTCGAGATTACGCTCGTGCGCGGCAAGGACGAGAAGAAGGTCACCGTCGAGCTGGGCTCCGACGAGGAGCTGCAGAACCAGCAGCAGGACGACAGCTCGACTGACACCGGCAACGGCGGTATTACCGATGAGCAGCTGCGTCAGTACCTGGAGGAGCTGCTGGGCCAGCAGGGCCAGGGTCAGGGCTACGGCCAGGGTTACTAGCGTGCCGCATCACGCATATCGAAGCCAGAGGGGGCTGTCCCGCCAAGCGCAGGACAGCCCCTCTTTCCATAATGATCTCCCAGGGACGGAGGAAAACGGATCACTTTGAGCTGGCGAGGAGCTCGGTTCGGAATGGTCTGGACAGTTAGTTCAGATACGTATAAATCTGGGGCAGTCTGGGATGCGTTTTGAGATGTTTTGGGATGGAAATGGGGCTCTGATGGGTGCTCGGAAGGAGAAATAAGCCGATCGTGCCGCTCCGGGACGACCAAATGGAGCGAAATGGCGCCATTTGAGCTCGATTCGGTTCGCAGATTTATACGTATCTGAACTAACTGTCCACCCCGGCCTGGCGGCTGCCGATTCGGTGCGGTTTGAAAGGGCTATTCGGCCCCGTCTCGACCGGTGGTACTCTTGTATCCGTTTGAAATCGAGCGAAGGAGTGCCGCTATGGAGCAATCGAGCCTGTTTGGTGACGGCGTGGACATCGATACCGAAACGCCCGCGAGCGCGGATGCCACCGTGTCGACCGATGCCCGTGCCCAGGCGGCAGCGCGTGCAGCCGAGCTGCGTCACGAGCTCGATTACCATGCTTATCGCTACTACATGCTCGATGCGCCCGAGATCACGGACGCCGCCTTTGACAAAATGCTCGTTGAGCTGCAGGAAATCGAGGCCACCTACCCCGACCTTGTGACGCCCGACAGCTATACCCAGCGCGTGGGTGGCTACGTGAGCGAGCAGTTTACGCCGGTCACGCACATGGCGCGTATGTATTCCATGGACGACGCTATGGATCTTGATGAGCTTGACGCGTGGCTCCAGCGTACCGAGGATGCACTCGGTGCCGGCAGCGTCACCTATACCTGCGAGCTCAAGATCGACGGCCTGGGCGTGGCGCTTACCTACCAGAACGGCACCTTCGTGCGCGCAGCGACGCGCGGCGACGGTACCACGGGCGAGGATGTGTCGCTCAACGTGCGCACCATCAAGGACGTGCCCATGCACCTGTCCGAGCCGGCGCTCGCCCACATGGGCGCCGATCGCGAGCGTACCATCGAGGTCCGCGGCGAGGTCTACATGCCCAAGGGCAGCTTTGTGCGCCTGAACGACGAGGCCGATGCCGAGGGCCGCGACCCCTTCGCCAACCCGCGCAACGCAGCCGCCGGATCCCTGCGCCAAAAGGATCCCAAGGTCACGGCACGTCGCGATTTGGCCACCTTTATCTACGCCATCGCCGATACCGACCCGTTGCACGTCCACAGCCAGCGCGAGTTTCTCGACTGGCTGCGTAGCGCCGGCTTTAGCGTCAACCCCAACGTGGCCCGCTGCGCCACGCCGACTGAGGTTCACGAGTTCTGCGCTCAGGCGCTCGAGCATCGCGGCGATCTGGACTACGACATCGACGGCGTGGTCGTAAAGGTCGACGGCTTCCAGCAGCAGCTCGACCTGGGTTTTACCGCCCGCGCACCGCGCTGGGCCATCGCCTTTAAGTTCCCGCCCGAGGAAAAGCAGACTATCCTGCGCGAGATTCGCATCCAGGTGGGCCGCACCGGCGTGCTCACGCCGGTCGCGGAGTTCGACCCGGTGACGGTTGCCGGCTCAACCATCGCGCGCGCCACGCTGCACAACATCGACGAGATCCGCCGCAAAAACGTGCGCGAGGGCGACACCATCATCGTGCACAAGGCGGGCGACGTCATTCCCGAGGTCGTAGGTCCGGTGCTCGACAAGCGCCCGGCCGATTCGGTCGACTGGCACATGCCCGAGGTCTGCCCCGTGTGCGGCAGCCCCGTGGTCCACGAGGACGGCGAGGTCGCTTACCGCTGCGTCTCCATCGACTGCCCCGCGCAGCTCAAGGAGCGCCTGCTCCACTGGGTGAGCCGCGGCTGCATGGACGTCGACGGCCTGGGCGACGAGATCGTCGACAAGATGATCGCCGCCGGTCTGATCCATGACGTCGCCGATTTCTACCAGCTCACGGTCGATGACATCGCCAGCCTGGACACGGGCCGCGTGTATGCGAGCTCCAACAGCAAAAAGGGCGTGAAGAAGGGCGATCCCATTCCGGTTGGTCTCAAGACGGCCGAAAAGATCATCGCCGAGCTCAACAAGTCCAAGAGCCAGCCGCTCGGGCGCGTACTGTTTGCCCTGGGTATCCGCCATGTGGGCAAAAGCGTGGGCGAGGTCATCGCCGAGCGATTCTTATCGATTGACAAGCTCATCTTGGCGAGCGAAGAGGACATCGCCGAGTGTGAGGGCATCGGTCCCAAGATCGCGGCGAGCGTCAAACAATTCCTGGCCGTGCCCGAGAACCTTGCCGTGTTGGAGCGCCTGCGTCAGGCGGGGCTGTCGCTCGAGGTCGACTTGGGAGCTGCGCATGCACAGGCCGCAGCCGATGCCGGCGTAGCGGGTGAGCTCGCCGACGCGCAGCCGCTTGCGGGTCTGACGTTTGTGCTGACCGGTACGCTCGTAAACCGCACGCGCGACGAGGCGGGTGCCGCGCTCAAGGTGCTCGGCGCCAAGGTCTCGGGCAGCGTGTCGAAGAAGACGAGCTACTTGGTCGCCGGTCCCAAGGCGGGCTCCAAGCTCACCAAGGCCGAGCAACTGGGCGTGCCCGTGCTGGACGAGGACGCGCTCGAGCAGATCCTCGCTACCGGTCAGGTGCCCCAGGTTTAAGGCATCGATAGACAAATTGAAGAACCGCCCGGAAAGTTCGACTCTTTCCGGGCGGTTTTATTAGGAGACCGTAACAGGCACCGTGATCTGCGTCACGTAGGTCGCCGGGTCGTCGCTGATAATGTCGTCGATGAGGGCGATCTCGCGTGAGGGGCCGGCGGGGGCCAGTCCATGCTCGTGCATGTAATCGAGTAAGCGCTCATAGCGCGGGGCTGCCTGCCCGTGCGTGCCACGGAAGCTGACGGTCAGGCACCGCGCGGCGGGCCGAACCTCGACGTCCCCCAGGTAGTCATCCGTGTCATCCAACAGCAGAAAGACCTCGTCGTAGCCATCAAAGTCACCGGTGGCAAGGCGCTCGGGCGCGATGCCCACACCCAGATTGCCAAGGAAGACGAAGGTCTCGTGCTGTCCTTTTTGCAGCTGGCGAATCTGCCACTCCAGCGCATAGGCATCGGTGGGGTTGACGCGTTCGCGCAGCACGGCGCAACGAAGTTCGGGCGCGTTGACCTCGTAGATGGTATCGAGCTCAGCATCCAATGCGCCCCGCAACAAGGCAAGCCGGTTGTCGATCTTGCGTGAGACGCGTTCCAGCTCACGGCGTTTACGTTCGATAAGCTCCTGCTGCTGGGCGAGTTGGCGCTGCATGAGGTTCACGTCGCGAGTGGTCACAAATTCGCGAATCTGAGCCAACGGCAAATCGAGAACGCGCAGGTGGCTGATGGTGTTGAGGGTAGAAAGCTGTCGCGCGCCGTAGTAGCGGTAGCCACTTGCCGCATCGACATACGCCGGCTCCAGCAAGCCCATCTGCTCGTAGTGCCGCAGCGTGCCAACGCTCAGGTTAAACAGGCGCGCGACCTCGCCAATGCGGAGCAGGCCCTCGGTATGTTCGCTGGACGTGTCAGTCACGGGATCGCTCCTTTCGGCAGAAAGCGGGACAGGGTCGCTAGGCTTGCGTCGCCCCGCTACGCCACCAACTTGTCAAAAGCACCGCGGCGGTTGAGCACCGTAAACGCCACCACGCAAATGACTGCCGACAGAATCGACCCGCACGGCGAGGCGATGCCCATGGGAAACAGCGTGTCGGAATAAGCGTTCGACAGCAGCCATGCGCCCGGCACACGAATGAGTGCCACGGCCAGCACGTTGTGCGCAAAGCCGATGTAGCTCTTGCCGTACGCAGCGAAAAAGCCGCTAAAGCAAATATGGATGCCGGCGAAGATCGCGTCGAAAATATAGCTGCGCATATAGCCGGTGCCGGCCGCGACTACCGCGGCGTCCTTGGCAAAAAAGCCGAGAAACGCCGGTGCCACCAGCCACATGAGGGCCGTGATCAGGCAGCCGTACACCACCGAGATGGTCATGGCGTCCTTGAGCACCTGACGCGCGCGGTCGCCCTTGCCCGCGCCGGCGTTTTGCGCCGTGAGCGCGCTGACGGTGGCGCCCATGGAACTCGGCACGATGAACAAAAAGCTGATCATCTTCTCGACCAGGCCAACGGCGGCGGCGTCGACCAGCCCACGGTGGTTGGCGATAACGGTAATGAACATAAACGCCACCTGGATGCAGCCGTCCTGCACGGCCACGGGCACGCCAATCTTGAGGATGCTGCCGAGCACCTCGGGCTGGGGGCGCAGGTCGCTACGCTTAACGTGTATGTTCGTACGGCGGCTCTTGAGCCATACGAGCGCGAGGGCAACGCTTGCGGTCTGCGCGATCACCGTGCCGAGTGCCGCGCCCACGGGGCCGAGTCCCATGTGGCCAATGAACAGAAAGTCGAGTGCGATGTTGATAGCGCACGCCACGCCGATCACGTACATGGGCGAGCGCGAATCGCCCAGGCCGCGAAAGATAGCCGAAAGGATGTTGTATGCGGCGATGCACGGAATGCCGATAAAGCAAATGCGCAGGTAGGCGGCAGTACCCTCGACCGCTTCGGCCGGCGTGCCGATGAGCGCCACGATTTGCGGGCACAACGTGAGCAAGAGTGCGGCCAACACCACCGAGACGCCCATAAAGAGCGTGATGGTGTTGCCGATGGCGGCCTCGGCGCGATCGAAGCGTCGCGAGCCCACGGCGTGGCCGACGATGACCGTTGTTCCCATGGCCAGGCCCACGAGCGTCACGGTAATGATATAGAGCGTCTGCGCGCCATTGCCCACGGCGGTGATGCCGGCGGCGCCGCTAAACTGCCCGATAAAGTACAGGTCGGCCATGCCGTAGAGCATCTGCAAAAAGTACGAGAGCATATAGGGCAGGGCGAAGACCGCGATGGTCTTGAGGACGTTGCCGCGTGTGAGGTCGTGTTCCATGGGCAGGGCACTTTCTGGCTTGGTTCATTTACGTACCAGTGTAGTGAAAACCCTACAACGATTGTAGAGTCAAGGTTCATGTTGCCGGTGGGGCGAAAAAATCGCGTCCGCAATCATTTCCATTTGAATACGGTTGCGCGCCGCGCGGAGTTGGCGCCAACGCTAGCCTTGCAGAAATCGATTTCGCATCACTTGACACCGTCGCTCGGCGCGTAATAATACGTGCGTTTGCGAACAACGTTTGATGGGGGATGAACCTGCGTGCGCAATCTCAAAATCTTGTTTTCCTATTTGGGGGCATACCGTCGCGATGCCATTCTCGGCGTGATGTTCGTCTCGGTCGAGACTGCGCTCGAGTTGTTTATCCCGGTCATCATGGCCAACATCATCGACGTGGGCGTGCCCGCGGGCGACGTCAACTACATGCTGCGGCAGGGCGCGTGCATGCTGGTGTGCGCGGCGTTTTCGCTGGTGCTGGGTCTGGGGTATGCCCGCACGTCCGCCCGTGTGGCCTCGGGCCTGGGTGCCAACCTGCGCGAGGCCGAGTATCGCAAGATCCAGACGCTCGCCTTTGGCAACCTGGACAACTACGACGCCAGCTCGCTTGTCACCCGCATGACCACCGACATCACCGTCATCCAAAACGCCATCGGCAACGGCTTTCGTCCCATGGTGCGCGGACCGGTGACCCTCATCGTCGGTCTGGTCTATGCCCTGGTTCTGTCGCGCCCGCTCGCCACGGTCTTCGCGATTATCCTGCCCGTGCTGGCAATAGTGCTGGGCGTCATCACCTACCGCGTGAGCCCGCTCTACCGTCAACTGCAGACCTCGATGGACCACCTCAATGGCGTGGTGCAGGAGGACCTCACCGCCGTGCGCGCCGTCAAGGCGTATGTGCGCGCCGAGCACGAGGAGGCCAAGTTCGACACCGTCAATACCGAGCTCGCGCACACGGCGACGAAGACCTTCGGTAACGCCGTGCTCAACCTGCCGGTGTTTCAACTGTCGATGTATGTGGCCGCCATCTCTATCCTGTGGATCGGCGGGCGCATGATTATCGCCGGCGAGCTGGGCGTGGGCTCGCTCACGGGCTTTATGAGCTACGTGCTGCTGATTATGAACTCGCTCATGATGATTTCCAACGTGTTTTTGCTGCTCACGCGCGCGCTCGCCAGCGTGGAGCGCATTTCGCGAGTGATTGACGAGCAATCGCTCATCCAGGCACCTGCGGCAGACGCGGCCGTGCGCGAGGTTGCCGACGGAAGCGTCGAGTTCCGCGACGTGTCGTTTAAGTACCGCGCGGATGCTGCCGAGGACGTGCTCGAGCATATCGACCTTCGTATTGAGCCGGGCTCCACGGTGGGCGTGCTCGGCGGCACGGGCTCGGGCAAGAGCTCGCTCGTGCAGCTCATCGCGCGCCTGTACGACGCGACCGAGGGTGCCGTGCTTGTGGGTGGGCGTGACGTGCGCGACTACGACCTGGTTACCCTGCGCGACGCCGTGGGCATTGTGCTGCAAAAGAACGTACTGTTTACGGGCACCGTGCGCGAGAACCTGCAGTGGGGCGCGCCCGATGCCACCGACGAGGAACTGCTGCGTGCCTGCCGCGCGGCGTGCGTTGACGAGTTCCTGGACCGCATCGGCGGACTGGACGGCGAGTTGGGCCAAGGCGGCGCCGGTGTTTCGGGCGGGCAGAAACAGCGCCTGTGCATCGCGCGCACGCTGCTCAAACATCCGCGCGTGCTCATTTTTGACGACTCCACCAGCGCGGTCGATATGGCGACCGACGCCAAGATCCGCGAGCACATCGCGCAGATTCCCGACACGACCGTGATCATCATCGCCCAGCGCGTCGCGAGCGTGATGGATGCAGATCGCATTGTGGTGCTGGACGACGGGCGTGTCCACGGCGTGGGCACGCACGAGGGGCTGCTAGCGGGTGACAACATCTACCAGGAGATTTACGCCTCGCAGATGGAGTTTGCGGGGGATGCGGGCGAAGGCGATGCCGACGGCGCGGATGATCCGTTTTCCTCCGTCGCGTGCGGATCGCTTCAGGCTCAGAAAGGAGGTGAGCGCCATGCCTAAGACATCCGCTCAGGCCCGTCCGGCCAATCTGGGGCAGACGCTCCGCCGTCTGCTCAGCTACATGGGCCACGCCAAGTTCTCGTTGCTGGCGGTGGGCGTGCTCGCCTCTATCGCCGCTATCGCGAGCCTTGCCGGCACCTATATGGTGCGCCCCATCGTCAACGGCCTGTCTACGGGCGGGGAGGAGCTGCTCACCAAGCAGGTTCTCTTTACGGCCGCCATCTACGCCGCAGGCGTGCTCTCGGCCCTGGGTTACTCGCAGATTATGGTGCGCGCAGCCCAGCGCGTGGTGTCCGACATTCGCCGCGACCTGTTCGCGCATATCCAGACGCTGCCGCTCAGCTATTTCGACAGCACGCGCTCGGGCGACATCATGAGCTTCTTCACCAACGACGTCGACACGGTCTCCGAGGCACTCAACAACAGCTTTGCCAACGTGATTCAGGCGACCATTCAGGTGATCGGCACCACGGCCATGCTCATCATCCTCAACTGGCAGCTCACGATTATCACGCTTGTGTGCGACGTGGCCATTGTGCTGTACGCGCGCTATTCGGGTATTCGCTCCAAGCGTTTCTTTGCCGCCCAGCAGGCATCGCTCGGCGACTTGGACGGATATGTCGAGGAGATGGTCTCGGGCCAAAAGGTCATCAAGGTCTTTAACCACGAGCAGGCCAACGTGGCCGGTTTTGACGTGCGCAACCAGGAGCTGCGCCGCACCGGTGGCGCCGCGCAGGCCTATGCCAACTCCATGGTGCCCATGACCGTGGTGATCGGGTATGCCAACTACGCGATCGTTGCGGTGGCGGGCGGCATGCTCTGTATCAACGGCTTGGCCGACGTGGGTGCGCTCGCGAGCTACCTGGTCTTTGTGCGCCAGGCGGCCATGCCCATCAACCAGTTTACGCAGCTGGGCAACTTCTTGCTTAACGCGCTGGCCGGTGCCGAGCGCCTGTTTGCCGCGATGGACCTTGAGCCCGAGGTGGACGAGGGCTGCGTGGAGCTGGTGCAGACGGGCGAGTCCGCGTGGGCGTGGAAGATTCCCGAGGGCCGCGGTGCGGGCACGTACGGGCATCTGCACGACGTGGCCTCGGTCGACGACGCGGGCCGTGCGGTGGCCGCCGACGGCACCGAGCTCGTCACCGGCCTGGTGCCGCTTGCCGGCGACGTGCGCTTTCATGCCGTGGACTTTTCCTACGTGCCGGGCACGCGCGTGCTTACGGATCTCAACCTGTTTGCTAAGCCAGGGCAAAAGATCGCTTTCGTGGGTTCGACGGGCGCCGGAAAGACGACCATCACCAATCTCATCAACCGCTTCTACGAGGTCGATGACGGCGAGATTACGTACGATGGCATTGACGTCAAGCACATCGCCAAGGCCAGTCTGCGCGGGTCGCTCGGCATTGTGCTGCAGGATACGCATCTGTTTAGCGGCACCATTGCGCAGAATATCCGCTTTGGCAAGCTCGACGCGACCGACGAGGAAGTGCGCGCCGCCGCAGAGGCCGCCTGCGCTGACTCGTTTATCCGCCGCCTGCCGCAAGGCTACGACACGCCGGTCACAGCTGACGGTGCCAACCTGTCGCAGGGCCAGCGCCAACTGCTCGCCATCGCGCGCGTGGCCGTGGCCGATCCGCCGGTGCTCATCCTGGACGAGGCGACAAGCTCCATCGACACACGCACCGAAAAGCTCATCGAGCGCGGCATGGACCGCATCATGCGCGGGCGCACCACGTTTATGATCGCGCACCGCCTGTCCACCGTCCGCGACGCCGACGCGATCATGGTCCTCGAACACGGCCGCATCATTGAACGCGGCACCCATGAGGAGCTCCTTGCGTTGCACGGGGAGTACTGGCAGTTAGCACATGGCTTGAAAGAGCTGGATTAACCCGTTCGGGCACGGTGCTTCGGCTCTCTATGCTCCTCACCTCGCCTCAAACCGTCCCAACATTCGACGTTTTTTGCCAATATCGGGAAAAGCATCGAATGTTGGGACGGTTTTTCTGTCGTCCGATCAGGTGGAATCTCTAACTTGCATGTAAAGGTGTGCGAATCCGCGAGCAGGGGAATAAGGTTGGTTATCCGACCCATTGGAGGGCCCATGGACCTGCCGATTGTCCTGTCCCATAAGACTGCCTGGCTGTACCACAATGTGGCGCGCCCATCTGAGCCGCTCTCGCGAGCAAGCAGTCTATACGATGAGGACTCGCTTGCCAACGAGGCGCAGTCGACCGCGGGCCTGCCCAAACTGGGGCTAGATGCCAAGGGGCTGAGAATATCTACGGCGGTCGAGATCGTTGTCGACTATCTGGCCTCACTTGGCATCCCACATGAGGAACTCGATCGTATCGACACGCTGGTCAGCTTCGATTTTGAACGCTCTCGGCCGGCGGGTCTCCGACGCCACGTGTTTGGGGCACCGGTACCTCCGGGCCATCTTATCGAGGTGGCAGAGGGCCTTCTAGTGGTTGACGAGGCCATGTGTTTTGTCCAGGCGGGCTCGTGGATGAGTGAACCCGAGCAGCTGGAATATGGGTATGAAATCTGCGCCCGATACCATTTGAATCATTTGTCGTCAGGCGGTTATATCGAGACGGGGCAGAGGTATACCGTTGCCGACTTGATCGCTTATTGCGATGAGAACCGATCTCGTCAGGGGGCTACACGTGCGGCTGCCGTGCTCAAACGTGTGCACGATGGCGCGCGGTCGCCCATGGAGACGGCCGCCGCAATCATGGTCGTCGCGAAGCGTTCCCAGGGCGGGCTAGGGTACACCAGGGTTGAGCTCAACCATCGGGTCGATGTTCCCAACGAGTTCAAATATCTCGCTAAGGCTGGGTATTTCGAGATCGATGTATATGCACCTGCGAGCGGTACGGGGATTGAATACAACGGCTCGGACCATCTTGATAAGCAGCGCAATGCGTCTGACGCTGAGCGTATGACCGTGCTGAGCGCGCTGGGCTTTAGGATGATCACCCTCACCGGGACCCAGTTTGCCCATCAGCTGCAATTGCACCGGGCGATGAATGCCATTGCGCTCGCTATGGGTCTTAAGTGCGACCGAAGTGAGGCGTTTCAGAAGCGGCAGAATGACCTGCGGGAATTCGTGATTCGGCACTGGAACGGTGGTCTCTAGGGCCGTCTAGCTCGTCTTTCGAGCTCTACGGACACCTAAACCGTCCCAACATTCGACGTTTTTTGCCAATATCGGGAAAAGCATCGAATGTTGGGACGGTTTGAATGCTGAGGATGGGCTCGGGAAGCCCTTCTTGCTCGAATGGCATGCCCTGTCGTACGCGTGTCGACCCCGTTCCCGTGTGCGGTACTATATTCCCCGAAGAATAAATCGCTGCGCGAGGGGAGGATTGCGTGGACGAGCGCACGCAACATGACGGTTTTGGCCGCGATATCAACTACCTGCGCATTGCCGTTACCGACAAGTGCAATTTCCGCTGCATCTACTGCATGCCTGCCGACGGCGTTGCACTGCGCGCGCATGACGAGCTACTCAGCGCCGAGGAAATCGCCCGCTTTGTACGTCTGGTGGCGGGGGAAGGCATTCGCCGCGTGCGCCTGACGGGTGGCGAGCCGCTGGTCAGCCGCCGCATTATCCCGCTCATCCGCGACATTCGCGCGATCCCGCAGATCGAGGACATCTCGCTCACCACCAACGGCGCGCTGCTGCCCAAGCTGGCGCCGCAGCTCAAAGACGCCGGGCTCGACCGCGTCAACATTTCGCTCGACACGCTCGACCCCGCGCTCTTTGGAAAGATTACGCGCCTAGGTCGGCTCGAGCAAACCATGGCGGGTATTGATGCGGCGCTAACCTGGGGCTTTGAGCCGGTTAAGGTCAACTGCGTGGTGGTCCGCCGCCTCAATCAGGACGTGGCGGCCCTCGCGCGCCTGACCGTTGACCGTCCCATCCATCTGCGCTTTATCGAATACATGCCCATCGGCGACGAACACACGAGCTCGCATTGCGCCGTGGACCCGCATTCGCCCACGCTCAATCCCGAGCTGTGGGACGCGAGCGACACCGTGCCGAGCGATGAACTGCGGGCGCGTATCAATGCCGGCGCCGCTGCGGTTGGCTTGGGTGAGCTTGAGCCGCTCGACATAAGCGACGCTCCTGCCGGCGCGGGCCCTGCGCGTTATTGGCGCTTTCCGGGTGCGGCGGGCACGGTCGGCTTCATTAGTGCCATGTCCAATCATTTTTGCGCGAGCTGCAACCGCCTGCGCCTGACGGCCGACGGCAGCGTGCGCCCGTGCCTGTTCAGCGATGCCGAGTATTCGGTTCGCGAGGCGCTGCGCCGTGGTGATGATATGCAGGTGCTTTCGATTTGGCGCGATGCCGTGGCCCACAAACCGCAGGAACACGCGATAATTGAGGGCACGCAACGATTTATGTCCCAAATCGGAGGATGATCATATGGCCAAGAGCAGGTACGCCGATGCCACCAAGGCCGCTCGCAGGGCCGCGATGTCTGCCCATAAAAACGCGGCGGCCAGCAAAGATGCCACGTCCGAGCAGGGCGCAACGACACCTGCTGACGCGGTCGCCGAGCCCGCCCGCGACGCCCGACGCGACGAGCTGACGCACGTGGACGCCAAGGGCGAGGTGCGCATGGTCGACGTGTCCGACAAGGCCGAGACGCACCGCATCGCCATCGCCGAGGGCACCATCCTCACGCATCCCGAGACGCAGGCCATGGTGCTGCAGGACCGCGCCAAGAAGGGCGACGTGCTTGCCTGCGCGCGCGTGGCGGGCATCATGGCCATCAAGCGCACGAGCGACATCATCCCCATGTGCCATCCGCTGCTCATCACCAAGAGCAAGTGCGATATCGAGCCCATCGCTTCGGCGGGAACGCCGGCCGACGAGACGCCCGAGGGCTGGGCGCCGGCGCGTCCCGACGGACAGGTCGGCTTTCACGTACTGGTCACGGCGGGCGTGACGGGCAAGACGGGCATCGAGATGGAGGCGCTGACCGGCGCGAGCGCCGCGTGCCTGACCATCTACGACATGTGCAAGGCCGTCGACCGCGGCATGGAGATCGTCGATGTGCGTCTGCTGCACAAGGAGGGCGGCCGTTCGGGCGTGTGGGATCGCGCGGAGCGTCAAGCTGCTGCTGCCGAGGCCGCTGCTGCCGACAGCGCCACGCCCGCGAGCGTGCCTGTCGCCGCTGCCGCGCCTGCAGCCCCCACCCCGGCCGCCCCAGCGATCGCGTTCATCGGATACCAGAACTCGGGCAAGACCACACTTGTCGAGAAAGTCATCGCCGAGCTTACTCGTCGCGGCCTGCGCGTGGGTTCGCTCAAGCATCATGGACATCATGGCTTTGATATCGACGTGCCCGCCAAGGACACCTGGCGCCATCACCAGGCCGGATCCAAACACGTGGGCCTCATTTGCGCCACGCGCTGGGCGGAGTACGCCGACACGCGCGAGGAGGACGAGATGTCCGCGCGCGAGCTGCTGTCACGCTACAACGACGTCGACGTGGTGATCATTGAGGGCTATAAGACCGAGGGCTTCGACAATATCGTGGTCGCGCGCTCCGGTGTCGACCGTCTGCGCGGCAAGAGCTCGCTCGATCTGGTCGACGGCCGCACGCTGGCCCTCGCCTGCAACGAGGCCCTGGCACGCCAGGCCTTCGACGCCGGCTTCGCGACCCGAGCCATCAACATCAACGACGCCCGAGCCATCTGTGATTTGATTCAAGACTATCTCGCCTAGCTGAGCAAACGCCATTTCCACCACAAAGGGGACAGGCACCTTTGTGGTGGTTTTTGCTTTGGTAGATTCTTGGGACATGCCTTAAAATCTACCAAGTAGTTCGTGCTGGCAAAAACGGAGAGAAGAGGCCCGATGCGTCCTTAACGTTGCATACAGAAAGATTGAGTCGATGGCCGGCGGTCAATTCTCGCGGCCCGTATTCGTATGCAACAAGGAGCGCCCATGTCCCTATCTCGAATCTCAAAATCCCAACCGTCGCTGTCTGCGCAGGCGAAGCGCCTGGTGGCAATGCGCTTCCTCATCTACACCGGGTTTCAGACCAGTTATTTTATCGGCGTCATCGGAACGCTTACCTATGCGGACGGCGCCTCGGTCGTCGCGACGTCGCTGGCCGTCCTGTTCATGAACGTCTTTGTGATCCTGGGGTCCTTTGCGGGCGGTGCAGCGCTCGACGCTTGGGCGCCGCGCCGCCATTTTATGTTGAGCATCGTCGGCACGCTGGCAACGGGTGCGGCAATCATCGCCTTTGGCAGCGCGACCGGAACGGTCCTTGCCGGCGCGGTGCTCTTGGGCTTTGTAATGGGGTTCGCCCAGCCCATCGCCACGTCCTATCCGGCCTATCTCACCGACGACCCCGTCGAGCTCAAGAACATCAACTCCACTATCGCCATGTGCTCTAATGTGAGCATTATTGTCGGTCCCACGCTGGGCGGCTTTGTCGCGGCGGCCGCATCGTCGCGCGCGGTGTTTGTGCTCATGATGCTCTTTACTGTACTGGCACTTATCGCCGGATGGGGCTTTAGGCCGCGAGCGAGCCACGTCGTCGGACATGCGTATGCCGATTCGGCAAAGGAAGGAGAGCGCGCGGGCCAAAGCCCCGACTCCAGCGCGCCCACCCGCGCCACCTTTGCAAGCAGCATCAAGACGGTCTTCACCAACAGCGTCCTTGCGCTTCTTTTCTGCATCATCTTCCTCTCGAACTTTGGCTACGGAGCCTTCGATCCGCTGGAGTCGTTCTTCTACCGCGACGTTCTGCACGTCGGTGTCGAATGGATGGGCTGGCTCTCGTCGGCTTGCGGCGTGGGCGCGGTGCTGGGCGCCGTACTCGCGCTCCGGATGCCGCCGCGCCTCGTCAGCCTTAAAACGCTGCTCGTGGCGCTTATGTCCGTAGGTCTGGGAAGCCTGCTCTACGTGGGGACGCCGTACGTAGGCGTGGCTCTCATCGGCCAGATTGTCCTGGGCGTGGCCTGGGGCGTCGTCAACCCGCTCCATAACACCATCGTGCAAACGACGGCTCCGCTCGAGCAACTCGGCCGCGTCAACTCGGTCATGGGCTTTGGCAACATGTTCGCCGGCGTCGCGCCGCTAGCAATCGCCCCGTGGCTGGCGGCAACATTTGGCGTGCAGCAGACGCTCGTTGGTGCGGGCATGGTCGTGACGGCGGTCCCAGCGGCGCTGCTGCTGTTTGGACGCGGACACTTGGATCGTGCTGCAGAGCGGTAAAAACCGTCACAACATTCGATGAAAATCGCGATTTTGCCGAAAAACGTCGAATGTTGTGATGGATTGTGCTGGGCTTTGAGCACTACAAGCCGCCACAAAGGGGCCAGGCACCTTTGTGGCGGTCGGGCCCCAACGACCCACGCCTTGGTATACCATGAACGACACATTCGACCACATCCCACACCACCGCGCTACCCAGAAAGGCCCCCATGGACACCACCTTCAGCCACATCAAAGCCGTGTTCTGCGATATCGACGGCACGCTGCTCACAAGCGAGCACACGGTGTCCCCGCGCACCGTGGCCGCGATCCGCGCCCTGCGCGAACGCGGCGTGCTCTTTGGCCTGTGCACCGGGCGCGACGCCCACGCGACCGAGGCCATGTACGAGCTCTGGGGCATCGAAGGCCTGGTGGATGTGATGGTGGGCTGCGGCGGCGCTGAGGTCATCGACCGCGCGCACGGCATCAACGAGCTGAGCTACCCGCTGCCGGGCGAAACCATCGCGCGCATCTGCAAGCACATGGCGGACCTTCCGGCAACGCCCGTCTGCCCCCGAGACGGCGTGTTCTACGTGCCCGAGAGCAATGCGTGCGTGGAGCACCTGTCGCGCGTCGACTGTGTGCCCTATAAGGTGGTCGATTTTGACGAGTTCTTGCGCGAGCCGCAGCCCAAGGTGATGTTTACCATGGCGCCCGAGGTAATGCCGCAGGTCATCGAGCGAGCGTCGACGTTTGCCGACGACACCGTCAAGGCGGCCGCCCTGCAAACCACGCAGCGCCTCTACGAATTCATGGATCCGCGCGTGTCCAAGACGCGCGGCCTTGTGCGCGTGGCGGAGCTCAACGACATGGAGCTCCAGAACATCTGCGTGTTTGGCGATGCCGATAACGACACCTGCATGGTGGCCGACGCCGGCGTGGGCGTGGCCATGGCAAACGGCAGCGACGCCACCCGCACCGCCGCCGACTTTGTGACCGCGAGCAACGACGAAGACGGCATCGCGATCTTTATCGAGGAACATCTGCTGTAGCGATCGGGCGAGAACCGCCGCAAAGGGGACAGGCACCTTTGCGGCGGCCTCAGGCAATTTGGGCGAATTGATGCCTAAAATCTGCGCGAAAAGTCAAATATGGTTGTCTGAACATCACGCTTCTAACCACCGATGGGTTAAAGATATTCTCATCAGTTTGGTAGGGTATTCATCCCGGTTGATGACCTACCGCTCACGGTCGATTTTCGACCGTTCACAGGATGTTTGCTCTTGAGCAAAATGTTGTGCAAATAAATCTAATGCATTAAAAAGTAATAGGCAACTAAATTACCAGCAGAAACAAAAAGTAGATAGCGAATAAACGAAGGCAAATCCGAGCAAATGTCAAGAGAATTAAGAACTTGCTACAAAAATGTCGGTTTTGTTGCTCAGATGTTTAAACAATAGTTACAATAGTATTACTACGCGAGCGCAATTTCAGATTGCGCAGATACGTTTGATAGGGAAAGAGCAAGATCGCGGTCTCTTGGGGAGGAGACATCGATGAAAGCGAATTCAGACAAATCTAAGCAGAGTAATAAAGCGACGCGCCGTGTACTGGCAGGCGTTTTGTGCGGAGCCTCCGTGTTGAGCCTGGTACTGTCGCTCGTCATGCCCCCGATCTCGCAGGCTATTGCCAACGATGCCCAGACGGTTTCTGCCGAGGAGGCCGTTGCAGACGAGAACGCTTTGGGCGAGGGTGCCGGTGCAGACGAGAACGTTTTGGGCGGGGAGGCCGGTGCGGATAATTCCACGGGCAAAGACGCCGAAAACCAGAATAGTGACGACGCTGAGGGTGGCGAGGGAGAAGACGCTGCTGCGGCGGATCCGGCTGCCGATGGCGCGGAAGCGAAGGGTGCAGTGCAGCCTTCCGATGATACTAATAACGATGAAAACGCGATTGCTCCCGCCGGCGTCAGTGCCGAGGACTATACCGAGGTAAAAGGTGATGTTGCTAATGCATTCGTTGATGGCGGCAAGTATCGTTTGAGTGGTAAATCCTGGTCAGATAGCCAGATCACCATCACCAAAAACACTACCATCAATCTGGCAGGACACATGCTCTGCCACGGTCCCGGTTCGGTGGGTTCGTTCATCGTGGTTCAGAACGGCGCCACGCTTACCATTGAAGACTCTGCCAAAGTGAGCGATGTGACTTCGTCTGTCATCAAGAACCCTGGCGAGCCTGCAACTATGGCATGGACCGGTGACAACAACGGTACTCCTCAGAGTCTAACCTATTATGAGACCACGAGCACGCCTAATGAAGATAATCTCGGCACCACCGAGACTACGACTATGCATGTCGTCAGCGGTTTCGGCGCAATCGTTGCTGCATCCGACAATGGTTCGGTCCAACAGGTCATCTCTGTTGCGGATGGCGGCACGCTTAACCTCAACGGTGGCATGATCACGACACCGAGGGATTTGACCAACAACGGTCATATCATCTTTGCCGAGGGGAAAAGCAATGAAACTCATGTGAATATCAATGGCGGTTTTATTACTGGCGCGAATCTCAATCAGCAACGTGGCGGCTGGGGCGGCGGCCTGTGCGTAGCGGGCGCGAAAGTCACGGTCAACATGACCGGCGGCGTGATCGCAGCGAATAAGGCTGCTTCCGGTGGTGGCATTTTTGCCGACAGCGGTGTCACGTTGAATCTCTCCGGCGGTGTCATCTCGGGCAATGCAACTTATGCCAATGTAATCAACCATGGTGGAGACGCCGAAGCCGGCGGCTATGGTGGCGGTGTTTATACCAAGGGTGCAGACGTTACCATTAGCGACTCTGCCAATATAACTAACAACCGAGCTGACGCTCGCATTACTGATGACAATCTTTACAACTACGGCCTCCTCGGTGGTGGCGGTATTGCATGCACAAACGACGGTACGCTGACCATGACGGGCGGCTCCGTTACTGCCAATTACTCTCATGAGGCCGGCGGTGGAATCTACGCTGGCTTCTACGGGCAGAGATTTACATTCGCCATGTCCGGCGGTTTTATTGCGGGCAATATGTCCGATAATGCCGAGGGCGGTGGCCTCCGTATTTCTGGCGGTACTACCGGCGTTATTGAGGCGCCAAATACATCAAAAAGGATTTACATCACCAACAACGAGACCATGACGGGCAGCACTAGCGGCCGCGGTGGCGACTGGGGTGGCGGCGGAGTCTTTGTCCAGGCAACTGGTAAGCTCAACCTTCGCATGGCGCTCATAACCAAAAATGACGCTGGTGGTTGGGGTGGTGGCATCGGTGCTTGCCCTACCGGTCAAACGATTGTGACGCATACTAATGGCTCGGCAATCTATGCCAACACCGACCACGGTGAGCATTCCTCTGCTGGTGGCAATGGCAAGAACGAGGATAGCCAAAGCAAATACATTACCGATATCTTTAAAAAAGCGGGTCACGCGGATTTTTTCCTCGTGCGATCGGACAACAGCCAGCAAACGGTCGCGGCCGTGCTTGGCAAGATGCTCGGTGGCGGCTCGGCTGGCTGGAAGGGCACCTGTGACGGCAATGAGATCACCATCGATCCTAATGGCGGTGCCGAGGCTAAGTACATGTTCGGTTTGGAGGCCCATCCGAATGGAGAGGCCGTAGAAAAGGCGCAATTGGCAGCTACGACCATCATCAGCGGTAACTATTCCTACACCCACGGCGGCGGCATTATGACCAACGGCGATCTCACCGTCGGCAAGGTCGATGAACTGAGTGTTTACCCGAACATGAAGCTCAACGCCACCAAGGTGCTTGTAGATGCAGACGGAAAGTCGCAAAACCTTGAGGGACACCCGTACAAATTTAAGCTGCTGCGCCAGGATAGTGTCGGTACCAAGGCGCCTTCTTGGAAAGAGGACGACACATTAGATATGGGCGATTGCAGTGATGCGGGCGAGGCGTATGTTGATCAATCGAACGGCAAAATCACCTTCGACTCTGGCAAGGACTATTCTTCAGGGCAATACGTTTTCTATCTCGTTGAGGAACCCATCAGCGGCGATAACGAATTAGACACTAAATTCGATAAGACCATTTACAAGATCGTGGCATCAGTTGATGACGATCCATACAAAACTGACCAACTCATGTCGATTCCTATTAAGTATTACACGGTTAAAAAAATAACCGTTTCTAAAAAGACAGAGAAGGATCCCGACTTCAAACCACTTGGTTCCGAAAGCTATTCCGTTGACTATTCATCGGATTACACGACGGCTACGGTTACTATCGGTGGTGATAAGAACCCGACCTTTACCAATGGACCCTATACCTCTAGCGGCTCCTGGACACCTGCAGCGACCAAGGTTGTTAAGGGTGGCGCGATGAAGAAGTTCACGCTCGAGTTTGCGGATAACGAGAACTTTACGGGCGACAGCGTCAAGACCGTCTCGACCACTGCCGGTGGCGACAATCCTCAGACCCAGGACTTCCCCACGATTAATTACACGCTTGACAGCTTGAAGCAGAGTGATACTGATGTTCCGGGCCGTGGCGCTTCCAAGACCTTCACGTACTATATGCGCGAGAAGGACGATAGCTCGATTTTCTCGCATTACAAGTTCGATAATTCGGTCTACAAGTTCACGGTTGTTGCAAAGGACGATACCAATGGGAACATCAGCTGTAAGGTGACCTACATGAGGGGGACCTTTGACGGCGGTAAGTGGGTAAGCGCCGAGACCGAGGGCCACGAGTTTCCCGACACTGACGCCCCCACCTTCACCAACACCTACTCCACCTCTTTGCCCCTTTCTGGTATGTCGGGCGTCACTCTGACGTACTTTGCCGGCGCGGCGGTGCTTTGCGCTGCTGCGGCCTGGATGCACATTCGTCGCAAGGCGAATGCGAAGGGAGGTGAGCGTCGTGAATAAGAAAGTTTGCTCCTTCCCGATCTTGTTTGCGCTGCTTGCCCTCCTGATCGGCATCTGCGCGGTTGTGTTCCCCGCATCCGCGCAGGCCGCGCCGACCTCGACCGGTTCCATTACGGTGAGCGGCACCGTAGCGAGCAGCTACAATGCGTACCAGATCTTTAGCGCCAACGTCGTCGACGGTGACAACGACGCCAAGATCGCCACCGACCTCGCCTGGGCAAGCGACGCCGCGCGCGACGCTGTCCTGCCTGTGCTGCACAGCGCAGGCATGCCCAATTCCCAGACCACCGCGCAGGAAGCTGCCGAGTGGCTCAACGCCGATTCCCACCTTACGAGCGCGCTGAGCGCACAGCTCGCTCGTTCCCTCCGGAGCTCCGGCGCCGTGCCCGTGGCCCTTAACGCGGGCGCGGCGGCCAAGCTGTCCAGCGGATACTGGCTCATCGTCGCCGACGACAGCGCCATCGCCCAGAACGAGGCCGGCACCGCGCCGATCATGGCCCTGGTGGGCGGCAGTGCCGTCACCGTCAAGCCCAAGGCGGCGACCCCCAAGGTCGCCAAGCACGTGCTGGAGGACAGCGCCGCCGCCTGGGGCAAGGCCGCGGACGCCACGGTCGCCGACGACCTGTACTGGCGCCTCTCGGCCACGGTCCCAGCGGGGCTCACCGCCTACGACACCTACGCGGTGCAGTTCGTCGACACCATGAGCGCGGGGCTCGACCCCTCCAAGGTCGCCGCGAGCATGCATGTGTACGTGGCGGCGGGCGCCGAGGGAGGCTTCGACGCCGTCTCGACCGGCAAGGACGGGCGCGCCGGCACCAAGCCCGCGAAGGGCTGGGCCGACATCACGGCCCAGTGCGTCACCAAGGTGGCCGCGGACGGCACCTTCACCGTGCGCACCGGTGACCTGATCGCCGCGCTCGGCGGGGTCGACGCCTTCACCATGGGCGCCCGCGTGGTCGCCGTGTACGACGCGCCGCTCGCCAGCGGCTGCAACCACGGCATCGCCAAGGGCAACCCCAACGAGGTCTACCTGCGCTACCCGCGCTCTCCCTTCGCCGACCAGTCCGGCGACGCCGGCTTCACCCGCACGCCGAGCGATGACGCGACGGCCTACACCTGGGATCTCGCGCTCACCAAGCGCGGCAGCGACGGCGACAAGCCGCTGCCCGGGGCGGTCCTGAGCATCACCGACGACCGCGGTCGCACGCTCGCGGCCGATGGCACGTGGGATGCGGAGGGCAAGGCTACCGTCACCACGGGCGAGGACGGCCGCGTGACCGTCTCGGGCGTGGATTCGGGCAAGTTGGAGGTCCGCGAGCTCAAGGCGCCCAAGGGCTACGCCGCCTTTGAGGGCACGCGCTCCGTGACGGTCAAGGCCGAGGGCCTGGACGTCGACCAGGTGGCCGCCGCCAAGCCCAAGCTCACCATCACCGCCGAGTCGCCCCTGCGCGCCGACAGCGCGGACGGGTCGACGGGCAGCCTGGAGGCGTCGCTCATCAATACGCCCACCGGTACGCCCCCTAGCACTATCACCGGAGGCTTCATGCCCTCGACAGGCGATATGGCAATGTTCGCCGCGGCCGCCGCAGCGGTCGCCGGAGCCGCAATACTCGTGGTCGCGCTCCTGATCAAGCGGGGAGGTGGCCACCATACAGAGTAGCCAATGGCCCCACAGAGAGCGGGGCGAGACAGAACCAAGCAGATGCTTAGACACAGACAGATGGTTTTAGATCAAATGGATTTCAAGCAGAAAGCAGAGGAAAAGAAGATGAGTATGAGCAAGAACATCGCACGCCTGGCAGTAACGGCAGGCCTTACGGCAGCGCTGAGCTTCGGTGGAGTCATGGCCCCGGTGACTATGGCGTTTGCTGATGGTGCGACTACTTCGACCAATAGCATTAAGATCAATAAGAACAATGCGAATGGCGACGTGAAGTACAAGGCATACCAGATCTTTAAGGCCGATGTTGCGGATCCGACTGAGGAGGGGGCGACTGATAAGATCATCTCCAACGTCAAGTGGGCATTTGATGACGTTGATACTCAGGAGGCCATCATCGCGGCTATTAAAGCGGATTCGAAGTATGCGACTTCTGATCCCAAGCTGCCTGATAAAGCTACCGCCCAGGACGTGGCCGATTGGTTGACTAAGAACGTTACCGGTACTAATGCTGAGACTGCTGTTAATAAGGATCACCTTCTCAACAAGATTGCCGGTATTGTGAAAAGTGGCGTTACCGCTACGGGCAGTTCGTTCTTGGCAGGCAATAGTTTCACTGTGCCTAACGATGAGAATAATTCCCCCAAGACGGGTTACTACCTGTTCCTGACCGATGAATCTTCACTGAGCACTTCCGAAGCGGCAAAGAAGAACACGGGCACCTCGCCCATCTTCGCCGTTGTCGGCGGTAGCAGCGTGACCGTTACCGAGAAGACCAGCATTCCTACCGTTGAGAAGGAGGTCCTCGAGGGCGCGAATTGGGGAAAGGTAAGCGACTCGTATATTGGCGAGGAGGTCGAATATAAACTGACTGGCCACGTTGCTAGTAACATCGCTACGTTCAATAAGTATGAGTATGTATTTCAGGACACGTTGAGCAAGGGTCTTGAGGTTGTGAAGGACTCAAGCGGCACGCCGGAGGACCTACGCGTCTGTATTGTCGATAGCAAGACCAATGCTGAGAAGGAGGTTGTACTCGACGCTACCCACGGTTACCAGGTGACTGTGACTCCCGGTACAACCGCCGGAACTGAGCTCCTTAAGGTTTCTTTTGATAACCTTAAGGCAGTTCAGGATGCTAATGGGAATCAGATCAGCGTAAATGCGGACTCCACGGTGGTCGTAACCTACAAGGCTAAGCTCAACAGTCAAGTCGAATACAAGGCCGACGGCGCCACCAATGAGGTCAAGCTTGTCTATTCCAACGATCCCATGTCTACCGGCACTGGCACTTCCGAGTCGGATGAAGTCACTGACTACGTCTTTGGTCTCGATGTCACTAAGACCGACTCAGATAATACGGACAAGAAGCTCGTTGCCAGCTTTAAGGTCAAAATGACCAAGGAGGGGGACACCGAAATCCCCAATGGCGGAAAATGGCTGACGCAGGAAGGTGGGCTCGTCGACGACGCAGGCCATGCCGGAGTGTTTACGACTAATACTGATGGCAAGGTATTTATTCCCGGTCTTGTTGAGGGCACATACGAGATCACCGAGAGCGAGACGCCTGCAGGTTACAACACCATCGATCCATTTACCATTACGGTGACGCCTACGTATGATGCGACCGGTACACTGACGAATCTTAAGGTGGAGTCCAGCTCCAATATGGCAACTGCTACGACTGGAAACAACATTACCTCGACCAAGATCCCCGTCACCATCCAGAACAAGAAGGGCTCTGGTCTCCCGCTGACCGGTCTTAACGGCGTGACCTTCACTTGGATCGCTGGTGGCGCGGTGCTGTGCATTGGCGTGGCGCACCTCATCCGCAGCCGTAAGCAGGCTGAGGAGTCCGAGCAGGAGTAACGCTCACTCACCCATCCCTTTGGCAGGTGGGATGTGATGGCCATGAGACTTGCGGACACTTTTCTCGTCCATCGACGTTCTTGCTTTGCCACTCTCTTTTCGGGGCAGACTCCGCACTGGAGTTTGCCCCGTTTTTTCGGGCAACGCAGCCGGGCTCTATTGCCCAGATGATCGAGCGCATGAATATCGAACAAATGTTTGCAAATATTGCGTTTACCAGCTGTAAGTGCGAGTGCTCGCAGTAAAATACCCTTGCGACGCATCCCGTGCGCGGGCGGCCGACGACTCGATCGGAGGTCCCCAAATGCTGAAATTCCTTAACGTGCTCGCCGCCCTCGCGGCGGTGGGCTCGTTCGTCATCGCGTTTTTTGACTCGTATGAGGTTCGGTTTAAGGTCCGTAGGCGCACGCGCGGTGCGGACGGTAGAAGGCATTTGCGCCGCAACAAGCGCAAATAAGAATGCCCGGGGGTCGGATCCCGGGCATTTAACAAAACCAGAAAACTAGGCCGCCCGCGCTTTCGATCACTTACGCGGGATGCGCCGTTTCCTAGAGACATTGTATCCCGAATCGCCCCGCCGATTCGGGACATTTTGAAAACTCAAATGCGGGCCTATGCCCGGCGGGGGAGCCTGTTAATCGGCTATTATTTGTTTAGACATCATTGGAGGCGATGTGCGGTGGTGAAGAGCGCCAAGCATTTAGAAAAGGCAAACAAGCGTCGTCGCAAGCGGCTGCCGCGCTGGGCCGACCGGCTCATCACTATCGTCATCATCCTTATTGGTGTGGGCCTCATGACCTGGCCATGGATCTTGGACCGGCTCGAGGCCTCGGGCGTGTTCAACCAGATCAGCACCGTATCCAGCACCGTGGATGCGCTTTCGGAAGAGGAACGCGAGCGCATCCTACTCCAAGCGCGTTCCTTTAACGAGCAACTTGCCGGCGAGGTCACCGAGCTTCCCGCCGACCAGATCGAGCCCTACGATCAGCAGCTCATCTTTGACCGCGACCCCATGATGAGTTGGGTCGAGATTCCCTCCATCGACGTGAGTATGCCTATTTACCACGGCACGAGCGAGGAAGTCCTTATGGCGGGCGTTGGCCACCTGGAGGGCACGAGCCTGCCGGTGGGCGGCACCTCGACGCATTGCGTGCTCACCGCGCACTCGGGCATGCGCAACCTGAGCATGTTCGATGACATCCACTCGCTGGAGCCCGGCGACCTAGTGCTGTTGCACACCATGAATAAGACGCTCGCCTACAAGATGGTCGACTCCGAGGTCGTGCTGCCCGAGGAGATGGAGTCGCTGACCATTGAGCCCGGCGCCGACAAGGTGACGCTCGTCACCTGCACGCCCTACGGCGTGAACGACCATCGCCTGCTGGTGCATTGCGTGCGCACCAAGTACAACAAGAAGGACGTCGACAAGCAAAAGTCTCTTGCCGGCCGCCACTGGGGCAAGCGCGAATTCGCCGTGCTCATCGTGGTCGTGGCCATCCTGCTGTTGCTGCTGGACATCGTCATCCACACGGTCCGTAAACGCCGCAAGGCCAAGGCCTCGGCATAGCCATTGCTCAGAACCGCCACAAAGGGGACAGGCACCTTTGTGGCGGCCCGAGGGCTTCCAAACCGTCCCAACATTCGACGAAAATCGCGATTTTGCCGAAAAACGTCGAATGTTGGGACGGTTTTGGTTGCAGGCGGGACGGTTTTCGCTACAGAACCGTCGAACCGCGCCCTGCCGTCCCGCCGCTCTCGTTACGTTTTCGCTGCATTTGGGTAAAGCGCCTGCTCCAAGCCGGCGTTGCCCTGTATACTAGAGCAGTTTAACTGTTATGCGGAAGGGAGCGCCTATGGCACTCAGCGAGAAAGACGTGCGCGGCATCGCCGAGTACGCAAAGATCGCACTGACCGATGACGAGCTCGCCCAGATGACGTCCTACATGAACGATGCCGTCCAGATGCTCGAGCCCGTCTTGCAATATGACTTGCCCGACGTGGAACCCACGTTCCATCCCATCGGAAGCCTGTCCAACGTGATGGGCGACGACCTGCGCGAGCCCGAGCGCGACCTGCCGCTCGACGTTGCGCTCGAGAACGCCGGCAGCGCGCGCGATCGCTACTTCCGCGTGCCGTCCATTTTGGGAGAGGGGGAGAGCGAGTAATGGCCCAGAGCTTCGATTCCCTTACCGCCGCTCAGATCGCCGCGGGCGTTGCCGCCGGCGACTTTACCGCTACCGAGGTGGCCCAGGCCTCCCTTGCCGCCATCGAGGCGCGCGAGGGCGGGGTCCAGGCGTTCCTGCAGGTGTCGCCCGAGCTCGCGCTCGAGGCCGCCGCGCGCGTGGACGCCGACCGTGCCGCCGGAAAGCCGCTGCCCCCGCTCGCGGGCGTGCCGCTGGCCATCAAGGACAACATGAACCTCGTGGGCACGCGCACCACCTGCGCTTCCCGCATGCTCGAGGACTACCAGAGCGTCTACACCGCCACCTGCGTCCAGCGCATGCTCGACGCCGGCTGCCTGCCCATGGGCAAGGCCAACATGGACGAGTTCGCCTTTGGTAGCTCTACCGAGAGCTCGGCCTTCCACCGCACCAACAACCCCTGGGATACCGAGCGCGTGCCCGGCGGCTCCTCGGGCGGCTCCGCTGCCGCCGTCGCCGCGGGCGAGGTCGCGCTCTCGCTGGGCTCGGACACCGGCGGCTCCATCCGCCAGCCGGCGGCGCTGTGCGGCGTGGTGGGACTTAAGCCCACGTATGGCGCCGTGAGCCGTTACGGCGTGGTGGCCTTTGGCTCGTCGCTCGACCAGGTTGGCCCCTTTGGCCGCACGGTCGAGGACGTCGCGCTGGCCATGAACGCGCTCACCGGTGCGGGCCACGATCCGTACGACTGCACCAGCCAGGACTGCGCCGTCGACTTTACCGAGCACCTCAACGACAGCATCGAGGGCAAGCGCGTGGGCATCATCCCCGCGTTTATGGAGGCCGAGGGTCTGACGCCCGAAGTCAAGGCCGCCGTCCAGCGCGCCGCCCAGGAGCTGCAGAATCAGGGCGCCGAGCTGGTCGAGGTCGACCTGCCGCACCTGGACGCCGCTATCGCCGCCTACTACGTCATCGGCCCGGCCGAGGCGTTCTCCAACCTTGCCCGCTTCGACGGCATTCGCTATGGCTACCAGGAGGAGGGCTGCGCCAACCTGTCCGACCAGAGCTCGCTCTCGCGCGCTCATGGCTTTGGTGCCGAGGCCAAGCGTCGTCAGATGCTCGGCGCCTACCTGCTGAGCTCGGGCGTGTACGACAAGTACTACTACGCCGCGCAGAAGGCCCGCACGCTCATCACGCAGGACTACGACGCCGCGTATGCCAAGGTGGACACCATCCTGATGCCCGCCTCGCCGCGCACGGCCTTTAAGTTTGGCGAGATCAGCGACCCCACGCAGATGTACCTGTCCGACCTGTACACCATTTCGCTCAACATCTGCGGCAACGGTGGCATCTCGGTGCCGCTGGGCCTGGGCGAGGACAGCAAGCTGCCCGTTTCTGCCCAGCTGGTGGGACCTGCCTTTAAGGACCGTCAGCTGCTCACGTTTGCCCGCGCCCTGGAGCGCGGCTTTGCCGATGCCGCCACGGGTACGCCGGCGCTTTCCGTCGCGCCCGATTTTGCCGGGAAGGGAGGCGAGCTGTAATGAAGGAGCTTTCCGAGGTCCTGCAGGATTGGGAGGCCGTGATCGGCCTGGAGATCCATACCGAGCTCACCGCACTCGACACCAAGATGTTCTGCAACTGCAAGCTCAGCCACGATGACGAGCCCAACGCCAACGTATGCCCGGTGTGCCTGGGCCTGCCCGGCGCCCTGCCGGTGCCCAACAAGCGCGCCATCGAGAGCATCGTCAAGGCCGGTCTCGCCACCAACTGCGAGATCCAGCGCCACTCGATGTTCTACCGCAAGCACTACTTCTATCCCGACATGGCCAAGAACTTCCAGACCACGCAGGGTCCGGTCGCCTTTGCCATGTACGGCCATCTGGACCTGGACGTGACCGGCCGCGGTGCCGCCGAGCGCCCCGACTGCGCGTTTGGCGAGGCCGAGGTTCAGAGCCTGGCGAGCGCCTCGGCCAACGCCGAGGGCCTGTCCACGTCCATGTCGTCGACCATGCGCGAGGGCAACCAGCGCGCCGGTCACCTGGCCAGCTACGACGCGTCCAACTTGCAGATGCCCGAGCGCCGCGAGGACGGCTCCTACACGGTGCCCATCCGCATCCTGCGCATCCATATGGAGGAGGACGCCGCCAAGATGGTGCACGTGGGCGGTGCCGAGGGCCGCATCACCGCCGCTGCCGAGTCGCTCGTCGACTACAACCGCTGCGGCACGCCGCTGATCGAGCTCGTCACCGAGCCCGACCTGCGCACGCCCGAGGAAGCCCGCCTGTTCATGGAGAAGCTCCGTCGCATCTTTGTGACGCTGGGCATTTCCGACTGCTCCATGGAGAAGGGCTCCATGCGCTGCGACGGCAACGTGTCGCTGCGTCGCCGCGGCGAGACTAAACTGGGCACCAAGACCGAGCTCAAGAACCTCAACTCGTTCAAGAGCCTGCACGACGGCCTTTCCTACGAGATTTGCCGCCAGGCCGAGGTGCTCGAGGAGGGCGGCATCATCTATCAGGAGACCCGCCACTGGGAGCCCAGCCGCAAGCGCACCGTGGTCATGCGCGTGAAGGAGACGGCTGACGACTATCGTCTGTTCCCCGATCCTGATCTGGCGCCGTTCGATCTGGACGACGAGTTCATCGACCGCTGCCGTGGTGAGATCCCCGAGCTGCCCGATGCCAAGCGCGCCCGTTTTGAGGCCGACTTTGGCATTAAGGCGGCCGACGCCGAGCAGATCGCCGGCGACCCCGAGTTTGCCGACTTCTTTGAGGCCGCCGCTGCCGGTATGGCCGGCAAGGAGGCCCAGACGGTCGCGAACCTGTTGGTCAACGAGATGATCGCCTACCTTAAGGGCGCGGGCGTGTCGCTTGCCGAGTCCGGCATCGCGCCGGCTCAGGTGGCGGCACTTGCCAAGCTGTTGGCGACCGACGCCATCAGCTCCAACCAGGCGCACGAGGTCTTTGAGGCCATGGCCCAGACCGGCGACGACCCCAACAAGATCGTCGATGAGCGCGGTATGCGTCAGGTGAGCGATGCCGGCGCGCTGCAGCCGATCGTGGACGAGGTGCTGGCAAATTGTGCCGAGCAGGCGCAGCAGTACCGCGACGGCAACCAGAAGGTCATCGGCTTTTTGGTGGGCCAGTGCATGAAGGCAAGCCGCGGCAAGGGCAACCCGAAGCTCTTCAACGAGTTGCTGAGAACGTCGCTCTCGTAAGCGGGAACCGAGGGGCCGGGCGCAGGGCCTTGCCTCTCAATTTCGGACAGTCCTGACTCACGACGGAGGCGCCACTGGCGCCTCCTGTTCGTGCGGAACTCATTGAGAGGCAAGGCCCTGCGCCCGGCCCCTCGGTTCCGTGACGACTCGGCCGTTCGGGTCAGGTGGGCTGAATTGAATTTGGTGAATGAGGGCGCCGTTGGCGCCCTCATTCTTTATATATGTTGGGAGCGCCAGGTGGTGGGGGTGGTGTGGGTGTATTGCCTAAAGGCTTGGGTGAAGGCGGCTTGTTGGGGGTAGCCAAGTCGCTCTGCCACCTGCGCTATGGTGAGCGAGCTGTCGGCCAAAAGATCCTGTGCCCGCTCCATGCGGCGCCTTCGAATATAGGCGCCCAAGGATTCGCCGGTCTGGGTCTTAAAGGTGGCGCACAGTTTGGAGCGGCTCGTGTAGAGTCTCTCTGCCACCTCGTTCACACCTACGCGCCTGCCCTGGTCGAGCGCACGCTCAACAAAGGCAGACGCTTCCTCGGCAATGGTCACGCTGGCGCGCGTGTCTGCCGCCTGCCGGGCCTGCTTGTGGGCCGCGCGCGAACAGGCGAGCTCCGCGACCATGGTCTCCACGATGCCTTGCATATAGACGTGTCCGCCTACGGTGCGGGCGCGGTCCTCGTTAATCCGGCGCAGCGTGTGGCAGATGGCAGATGTCGCTTCTTCGTGCCATGGCTCGGCAAATGCCTCAAAGATTCCTGCGAACTCGGTGGGATAGCGGTGTTCCAACTCGTCAAAATATCCAGGCAAAAAGAGCACCGAGCGCGAGTGGTAGAGCTGCCCTGCAAACAGCGGGCTTAGCTCCTCGCCACAGTTATCCTGGATAAAGCTGCAAACGGCATTGTTTGGCCACGGTCCGTGCAAGGGTTTAAGGTTCGCAGGCGTTATGCCAGCCTCGGGCATGCATGTAAGTGTGGGCGCGCTGACCTCGCTCACGCAGGCGTACGGCTCGGGTGTGTATTCGGCCAGGTACATATCGTGCGTCGGGGTAATGAAATGCTCCATGACAATGCAGGCAGGGGAGAGAGGCATGATCCATGCGCGGCCGTGCGCCCGGTCGTTTGCCACCTCGCCGGTAAAGACGGCGCCCTTGCCGGTAAGCTCCAAGCCAAACTGCTCAAACTGCGGTGCGTAGAGCTCGGTTATGTCGGTCGCTGCCCGCCGCATTTGCAAAAGCGTCCCCTTCCTTTGCGAAAACGTCCATGCCTGGCTTGATTGTGAGCCATGGCTAACAATCAATGATAAGTTCATTACGGTTAACTCTCAAGCCGTTAGAAAGGAATCTCATGGCAAAGGGATCAAAAAAGGAAGGTGGCGGTATCGGCGAGCTGCTCGCGTATGCCGGTAACCGCAAATTCCTAACGTATTTGGGCATGGCGCTTTCGACGCTCTCGCAGCTGCTGAGCTTTGGCCCGTACGTGTGCATTTGGCTTGTCGCGCGCGATTTGATTGCCGTGGCACCTAACTGGAGTGAAGCCTGCGACATCGCGATGTATGGCTGGTGGGCCGTGGGCTTTGCCCTGGCAAGCATCGTAGCTTATTTCGTGGGGCTCATGTGCACGCACCTCTCCGCGTTTCGCTGCGCGTCCAATATCCGCAAGGCTACGAGCGAACATCTGCTTAAACTGCCGCTGGGCTACTTTGACACGCATGCCACCGGCGAGTTGCGTCGTATCGTAGACGGATGCGCCGCCTCCACCGAGACTTTGCTCGCGCACATGCTGCCCGATACCGCGGGCGCCGCCGCCATGGTCGTGGGCCTGCTCGTGTTGCTTTTCGCCCTCGATTGGCGTTTGGGTGCTGCGTGCCTCATCTCGGTCGTCATTTCGTTTGGCGCCATGGCCACCATGATGAGCGGCAAGGGCGCCGAGTTCATGAAGGCCTACATGGGTGCGCTGGTCAAGATGAACAAGACTGGCACCGAATACGTGCGCGGTATTCCCGTGGTCAAGGTGTTTCAGCAGACGGTCTACTCCTTTAAGGCATTCCACGATGCGATTGCCGAGTACGCGCGCCTGGCGCAAGACTATGCGGGTACGTTCTGCCGCGGCCCGCAGGTGCTCAACCTTACGGCGTTAAACGGCCTCGTGGCGTTCTTTTTGCCTGTGGCACTGCTGCTGGCGCCGGGCGAGACAGACTTCCCGCACTTTTTGGCCAACTTCACGTTTTACGCGATATTTTCGGCCGTGGTACCGACGGCCATGACCAAGCTCATGTTTGTGGGCGAGGCATCTCAGATGAGCGCCGATTCGCTGGCCCGCATCCGCAGCATTATGGAGTCCCAGCAGCTTCCCGTGCCCGCTCAGCCCAAGCATCCTGTTGGCAGTGATGTACGCTTTGATGACGTGAGCTTTACGTACGAGGGTGCCGAGGCGCCCGCTGTCAACCATGTGAGCTTTAACGTTTCTGCCGGTAGCACCCTTGCGCTGGTGGGTCCCTCGGGCGGCGGAAAGTCGACGTGCGCGAGCCTGATCCCGCGTTTTTGGGATGTCTCCTCGGGCCGCGTGCTCGTGGGCGGCGTGGATGTCCGCGACATGGATCCTCACGAGCTCATGGACCAGGTTGCCTTTGTGTTCCAGACCAACCAGCTGTTCCGCCAGACGCTTGCCGACAACGTGCGTGCCTCCAAGCCTACGGCCACTGATGACGAAGTGCGTGCGGCCCTCTCCGCGGCCCAGTGCGACGACATCGTGGCCAAGCTCCCGCAGGGTATCAACACCATGCTCGGTGCTGGCGGGGCATATCTTTCGGGTGGCGAGGTGCAGCGCGTGGCGCTTGCCCGTGCCATCCTCAAGGACGCGCCCATCGTGGTGCTCGACGAGGCAACGGCTTTTGCCGATCCCGAGAACGAGGCGCTCATCCAGCGCGCCTTTAGCAAGCTGGCGGCGGGCCGCACCGTCATTATGATCGCGCATCGACTTTCGACCGTGGTGGGCGCCGACCAAATTGTGGTGCTCAACCAGGGCGGCGTTCAGGAGTCGGGCACCCATGCCGAGCTGCTGAGCCGGCATGGCCTGTACGCCAAGATGTGGGCCGAGTATGAGCAGGCCGCGAGCTGGAAAATCACTACAGCGACCTCAGATGTCGCTGCGGCGAAGGGAGGCGAGGCCTAAATGTTCGCCTCATTCCAAAAGAAGTATTTCCTGTCCGACAAAGGTATCGCCGGCGTAAAGCGCGGCATATTCTGGACCACACTCACCAATCTCATCACCATGGCCGGCATGGGCTTTTTGTTCCTGGTCATGGCCGGCTTTGTCGAGCATCTCGCCAGCGGGACTGACCTGCCGGATGCCCTGCCGATCGTGGGCGGCCTCCTGGTCTTTTTCGTGCTGCTCTTTGCCTCTAACTGGCAGCAGTATTACTACACCTACTGCATCTTTTACGAGGAGTGCGGCAAGCAGCGTATGGAGATCGCCGAGCGCTTGCGCAAACTGCCGCTGTCGTTTTTTGGTCGTCGTGATCTGGCCGATTTAACCGAGACCATCATGGGCGATGTCCAGACCATGGAGCACGCCTACAGCCACGTGCTCGGGGAGCTCTGGGGCGCCATCATTGCGAGCGCCATTGTGTTCGTGGCGTCGCTGTTCTTTTGCTGGCAGCTGGCGATCGCGGCGTTTTGGAGCGTTCCCGTGGCCTTTGCCGTGCTGTATTTGACGCGCGGCCCCATGGTCCCGGTGTTCGACCGTGTCCGCGCCGAGAAGGTCAAGGTCACTGAGGCGATCCAGGAGACGCTCGACTGCGTTCGCGAGATCCGCGCCACCAATCAGGAGGCCCATTATCTTGAGGGCATCAACGCCGTGATTGATGCCGAGGAGCGCGAGACCACTAAGGGAGAGCTCGTTAACGGGCTTTTGGTCAACTCCGCCTTTGTCATTTTGCGTCTGGGGATCGCTTCCACGCTGGTAACGGGTGCCGCGATGGTTGCCTCAGGCCAGGTCGACTTTTTGGTGATGTTTGCCTTCCTGCTTATGGTGAGCCGCATCTATGCGCCTTTTGACCAGGCGTTGATGCTGGTGTCCGAGCTGTTTGCCGCCGAGTCTTCGGCCAAGCGCATGCGTTCCATCATGGAGGAGCCCGTGGCGCAGGGAGACGAGAAGTTTGAGCCTGCGGGCCACGACGTGGTGTTCGATCACGTGGCATTTGGTTATGGTGCAGGCGAGGACGGCCGCGCCGGCGAGAAAGTTCTTACCGATGTGAGCTTTACCGCTAAGGAAGGCGAGGTCACGGCACTGGTCGGTCCTTCGGGTTCTGGCAAGTCTACGGTGAGCCGACTGGCCGCGCGCTTTTGGGATGCCATCGCGGGCAAGGTTACCGTGGGTGGCGTGGATGTTGCAGGCGTGGATCCCGAGGTGTTGCTGCGCGACTACGCCATTGTGTTCCAAGACGTGCTGCTCTTCGACGACACGGTGATGGGCAACATCCGCCTGGGCCGTCGCGATGCCACCGACGAGGAAGTCCTCGCGGCCGCGCGTGCCGCCAACTGCGACGAGTTCGTAAGCCGCATGCCGCAGGGCTATGACACCATGATTGGCGAGAACGGCTCCAAGCTGTCCGGTGGCGAGCGCCAGCGCATCTCCATCGCCCGTGCGTTGCTCAAGGATGCGCCGATCGTGCTGTTGGACGAGGCAACGGCGAGCTTGGATGTAGAGAACGAGACCGTGGTGCAGCAAGCGCTTTCTCGCCTGCTCGCCGGCAAAACGGTCATCGTGATCGCTCATCGCATGCGCACGGTTGAAAATGCCGACAAGATCGTCGTGCTCAAGGACGGCGTGGTTGCCGAGCAGGGCACTCCGGCACAGCTCAAGGCAGCGGGCGGAGAATTCGCCCGCATGGTCGCACTGCAAAAGGAAGCAGCAACCTGGCAGCTGTAAGAATGTGACAAAGTGACAGTCCCTCTGTCACACTTCATTGTATATGATGAAAATGTAACAAAACTGCCCTAAAACTTCCGTAAATGTGATAAATATCACGTTTTACCTAGGGTAAAATGTGAGAAATCTCACATTTACGGAAGTTTTTTGCGGGAGGTCGGTCATGCAGCGGGATATCATCGCCAAGCTTAATGCTTGGAAGGCGTCGGAGTATCGTAAGCCGCTCATCCTTAAAGGAGCGCGTCAGGTTGGAAAGACGTGGGCGCTCAAGGAGTTCGGCCGCGCCTCGTATCGCAACTGCGTATACCTGACGCTGGAGGAGCCATCTCCCGGGGTTCAAAGCGAATATGCGCAGTTTTTCGAGGGCACGCGTGATCCGCGGCGCATTATTTCAAATCTATCCTTGGCGTTTGGCCAGCCCATCGATCCTGGCGAGACGCTGCTTATTGTTGACGAGATCCAGGACTGCCCCTCTGCAGTTGGTGCTCTCAAGTATTTTTGCGATGAGGCCCCCGAATATCACGTTGCGTGCGCAGGGTCTTTGCTGGGTGTTCGCTTGTCCCGCGAGACGAGTGCCTTTCCGGTGGGAAAGGTCGAGTTCATGGAGATGCACCCCATGAGCTTTTCTGAGTTTTTAAAGGCCGAAGGCGCCTCAAACTATGATGCGTATCTTGGCGGTCTGGATCAGATCGAGGCGGTACCGGATTTCTTTCATGTCAGACTCGTCGAGCACCTTCGCCGCTATTTTGCATGCGGTGGCATGCCGGAAGCTCTTGGTCGGTGGGTCGAAACGGGTGACATTGCTCAGGTTGATAAAGTGTTATCCGACCTCTTGGATTCCTATGAGCGTGATTTTGCCAAGCACGGTGGTCGTGCACAGTTCGCTAAGCTTTCGCAAATTTGGAACTCAATTCCAACGCAGCTGGCGCGCGAGAATAAAAAGTTTGTTTGGGGTGCGGTTCGCGAGGGGGCTCGTGCCCGCGAATATGAGGACGCTCTGGAATGGCTCGCCGATGCCGGTCTGATCACGTCGGCGCGACTTAATACCGGCGGCGGAATACCGCTCTCGGCCTACGATGATCTCAAGGCCTTTAAGGTTTACTGTCTTGATGTTGGCTTGCTGCGCCGTATGGCAAAGCTCGATGCTTCGGCATTCGCCATCTCGGACGCGATTTTTTCTGAGTTCAAAGGCTCGTTTGCCGAGAACTACGTGCTTCAGGCGTTGCTTCCGCAGCTGGATGCCGCTCCGCGCTATTGGACTAACGAGAAACCAAAGCATGAGGTCGATTTTTTGATTCAAGTCGGAAACAATATTGTTCCCGTTGAGGTCAAATCGGGGGAGGTCATTCATTCCAAGAGTCTGAAATACTATGCCGACAAACATGCGGAGACGACCCCGTTGAGAGTCCGTTACTCCCTTAAGAACCTGAGGCTTGACGATGGGGTGCTCAATATTCCGCTGTATTTGGCCGACCGATCCGTCCCTCTTATCAAGAAAGCGCTCGCAGCATGACAAAGGGACAGTCCCTTTGTCATGCTGCGGGGCAGTGCGGATCGTTGTCTAATACTTTTCCTAGAAGTGAACGACCTTATTTGGACCCACGAAGCATCGACACATTTTGGAGGTTGTTTCCTGCGGTTTTGTCGAGTTTTTCCTGCGGTTTTGCTGCCGAAAAATGCGGATGCTTCGGGGGTCTGATTTCACTCGTTCACTTCGCAGAAAAGTATTAGACCTCGATCTGTGGGGCGGAGGAGGAGCATTCTCTGATGCCACGGATGCTTTTCGCGACGAGTGGTTTGCCGGAAGCCGGAGATTTCCTGACCTTAAATTTCCAAAAAGTTAGTTATGGCTGACCATAATTGTTGGATAAACTATTTTTCGATAGTGTGCTCGAGCAAGTTTGGTAACTCGGGTGCGGAGGCACCACGCCGCGATTCGTGCGGCAAAAGGGAGACGTAACATGAAGAAGTCGACGTTTAACACTTTGCTTGTCGGTGGCGGTTTTCTGCTTGGTACGGCGGGCATCAAGCTGCTCACCAGCGCTCCGGTAAAGAACGCCTGCGTGCAGGGCATCGCGTGCGGCATGCGTATCAAGAACGGCTACCAGGACATGGTCGAGCAGGCAAAGGCCAATGTCGACGACATGGTTGCCGAGGCTGCCTACATCACCCAGAGCGAGGCTGACGCTGCGAGCAACGCAGTCGAGTAGCGCTTCCAGGCACAAACTATGAGATTCTCGATTATCAGCGAGATCCCCGGCAGGACCCGCCTCCAGTTGGCGGGTCCTGTGCCAGAGAGCGATCTCGATGCGCTTCTAAAGATCAGTGGCGAAATCGACGGCGTGCGCAAGGTGCGCGTCTACGGCCGCATCGGCCAGATGGCGCTCGAATTCGACGAACCGCGCCGCGACGCCGTGCTGGCCGCCGTCGGCGCGCTCAATGCCCAGACCATTGCCGAAGCCAAGTCGGGCTACGTGATGCAGCTCGAGCCGCGCAAGCACAAGCTGGTTATGGATCTGGCGACGCTCGTCGGCACCCATTACGCGCGCCGTTGGTTTTTGCCCACGCCGCTGCGTGCCGTCTTTGTCGTTGCCGGCTACATGGCCTTTTTGCGCGCAGCCCTCCGCGAGCTCGTGCGGCCGCGCCTGACCGTTCCCGTGCTCGACGCATCGGCCATCGGCATTTCGTTCGTCAAGCGCGACGTTGACACCGCGGGCCAGACGATGTTTCTACTCAACGTGGGCGAGCTGCTCGAGGACTACACGCGCGCCATGAGCGAAAACGAGCTCATTAACTCGCTGCTCGATGTGCCCGACAAGGCGCAAAAGGTGGTCGGTGACACCGAGGTTAGCGTTGCCGCCACCGAGCTTGAACCCGGCGACCTGGTCGCCGTGCGCACCGGCATGTCCATCTGCATCGACGGCGTGGTCGAACAGGGGAGCGCCATGGTCAACCAGGCGACCCTGACCGGCGAGCCGCTGGCCGTCGAGCGCAGCGTGGGCGACGACGTGTTTGCCGGTACCGTCGTCGAGGACGGCAGCATCCTGGTGCGCGTGCGCGCCAACACGGCCCAGACCAAGCTGCGCTCGATCGTCTCGCTCGTTCAGACGGCCGACTCGCTTAAATCCGAGGGCCAGTCGCACATGGAGGACCTCGCCAACAAGATCGTCCCGTGGAACTTCCTGCTCGCGGGCCTAGTCGCGCTCACTACGCGCAGCCTCATCAAGACCTCTGCGGCGCTGATGGTCGACTATTCGTGCGCGCTCAAGCTCACGGGTTCCGTCGCCGTTATGACCGCCATGAGCGACGCCGCCAAGATGGGCGTCATGGTCAAGGGCGCCAAGTACTTTGAGTCGTTTGCCAAGGCCGACACCATTGTCTTTGATAAGACCGGCACGCTCACCGAGGCCCAGCCGCGCCTGGCTTGCGTGCTGACGACCGACGGCTGGAGCGAGGACGAGGTCCTGCGCCTTTCCGCCTGCTTGGAGGAGCATTTTCCGCATCCGGTGGCGCGTGCCGTCGTCAACGCCGCGGGCGAGCGCGGGCTCGAGCATCGCGAACGCCATGCCGCCGTCGAGTACATCGTGGCGCACGGCATTGCCTCGTCCATTGAGGGACGCCGTGCGATCATCGGCTCGGCGCACTTTGTGTTTGAAGACGAGGGCGCGCAGCTCGAGTCCGACATCAAGGAGCGCATCGAGTCCCAGATGCAGGGTCTATCGCCGCTCTATCTGGCTGTCGACGGCACGGTTGTGGGCGTGCTCGGCATCGAGGACCCGCTCAAACCTGGCGTACGCGAGGCCATTGCCGACCTGCACGCGCTGGGCGTCAAACACGTCGTCATGCTTACGGGCGACTCCGAGCGTACGGCAGAGCGCATCGCGCGCGAGGCGGGCGTGGACGAGTTTAAGGCCGAGCTGCTGCCCGAGGACAAGTACGCCTATGTGGAGCGGATCAAGCGCGAGGGGCGCCGCGTTGCCATGGTGGGCGACGGCGTCAACGACTCGCCGGCGCTGGGTCTGGCCGACGTGGGCCTGGCCATGGGCGGTGGAAGCGACATCGCCAAAGAGGTCGCCGACATCATCCTGGCCGACACGGACCTCGCGGCGATTGTTCGCCTGCGTCGCATGAGCCAGGGACTCATCGACCGCCTGACGAGTTCGTATTCCAAGGTGATGCTCACCAATTCGGCGCTTTTGGCGCTCGGCATTACCGGCGCGATTACGCCGCAGACGTCGTCGCTCCTGCACAACGGCTCAACGATCGCGTACAGCCTGGACAACGCGAAAGCGTATCTGCGGTAGCGTTTTTCGATTGAGCCTATGGCCTGTACCCTGGCGGCAACCACAGCCGCCAGGGTACAGGCCTTCTTTTGTTTGATGATAGGCTAGCAAGGATATAAGCTAGTGTTAGCATAGCTAGCATTTGTTGGAGGTGAGGTTGAGATGGGTGCTGTTAGCAGCATGGCGCAAGTGAATGTTCGCGTTGATCGCCAGGTCAAGAATCGTGCCGAGGAGGCGCTGCGGCTCTCGGGCGGGTCGCTGCCCGAGCTCATCAAAAAGGTCGTGGCCAAGGTCGCACAGGGCGGCAGCCAGTGCGAGGAAGTGCTCGCGGCCGTCGACGATCGGAAGCGTGCCATCGCGCCCGAGTCCCCGTTTGCCGCGTCGTGGGCGGCCGCGGACCAGCTCTATGCGGACTTGGGTATCGTTACGTTGTCTGGGTCCGACGACCGCGATTGGGAAACGGTCTATGCGGAGGCCATGGACGAGCACTATCGTAAAAAGGGGATGATCCTGTGAGCGGGACATCTCTCAAGATCATGGTAGATGCCAACGTATGGGTCGATTCGTTTTGCGTCGACCATGCCGAGTCGTTTGCCGCGCGGGCTTTTATCGGGCAGGCTGCGGAGACAGGCACGTCGCTGTTCTTCCCCGTGCACATCGCCAAGGACGTGCTGTACGTTGTCCAGCACGAATTAAAGCGCAGTGTTCTTGCCAACGGGGGAGCGCTCGACGAGGCGTCTGCCCGCGCAATTGGTGATGCGGCGCTGGCGTTTGTTCGGAATATGACCGAAAACGCCACGGCTGTAGGCGCGGATGCGTCGGACCTTTGGCTGGCCGACAAATACTTGGCGCTCCATCGCGATTTCGAGGATAACTTGGTGCTCGCCGCGTGCAAGCGCGCGCAGGTCGATTACTTGGTGACCAACGATCGCAAGCTGCTCGAACACGCCGATATTGCAGCAAAAACGCCACGCCAAATGATGCCGATTCTGGCTTTGGCCGAACGTGGTGGGCAGGTGTCTCGCTAGCGACTGGCTGTCTGCGTGCCCTTCGGAACGTCAACGCTCGGAAGGGCACGCATGCTTAAATTACAAAAGCGCTGCCTTGATGGCGGGAGCTTCGGTGAGCTTGTCGGCGGCCTTTTCGTCGGAATCGTTCAGTGCGGCCAGGCTGCGGTAGACCCACTCGTTGACCTGGGTGTTCTTGACGCCTGCGGTCTGCATAAGGGCGCCTACCTCGCGGATCGCTGCGAGCAGATCGGCTTTGGGACCCGCGAGCTCAACCAAGACATCGTGATGTGCGGTGACGCCGCGGTTCTCGCTCACGTGGTCGATAAAGCCCTCGACGGTCTCGAGCTGCTGGGCGAGAGCCGCATCATCGTCAGCGTCCAGCGCGACGAGTGCGTTCGATACCGTGAGGGCGGGATGTCCGCAAGGGACAAAGCCCTCGATGACGTCCATGGCTTCGGTAATGGTTGAGCCCAAGCCAACAAGGGCATCGACGAGCTGTTCTTTGGTATCCATAACGGTCCTTTCGACGGGTCAATTTTGCTCGACGAAAATATACGTGACGTGTTCGGTAACAAAAGTGCGAAGTGCAGCGCACATTGGGGTCTTCACAGCTCGTGCATAGAACAGCTGTCCGCTTTCAGAACGTGGTAAGATAACACTCCACAAGCGGGGATCGCCTCGCATGTTCCTTGAAAAGTCGACGGTTGTTGGGTGCTCGTGCTCAATGCCATCCAGACTTTCCCGACATTCGGGGGCGACTGGTTTCGACACGATAGCTCTGAGAGAGGAAGCAAGCCGAGGTCTCCTCGCCTCGTTAAACAGGGGTACCGTCAAATTGAATTGACAACAACTCTTCTTTTGAGCCTATGGCTCTCGCTGCTTAGTTTATAGCGGCGCGTCAACCCGGTGATTTCCCCGACACCGGCGCGACGTCATTTTAGGGGAATGCTCCTGCGCACGTAATCGGTATGGCGCAGGCTAAGACCGAACCGGTTAGGACGCCGCGAGCGTGTCGCTGCGCGCAAAGCGTCCGAGACTAAACCAGCGACTGAGCTTGGAGATGCCAATCAGGGGGCTTTCGTGGACCGGAGTTCGATTCTCCGCGCCTCCACCAATAGTTATAGGCAGGTAGATATTCGTATCTACCTGCTTTTTTATTACGTATTGATACCGCGGAGAATCGAACTCTATGCAGGGCGCGGGCGTAAAGAAAACGCGTAAGCGTTTGTAGCGAGCGGGCGAGGACGGCGGCAGCCGGCCGAAGCCGGTGCGGGTTCGCGAAGCGAACACGCGGATTCTCCGCGCAAACTGTCAACAAGATATGGATGCGATGCCGAGCCGGCGCCCACCCCCGTCCCAAATTGACTACTCGCTCTGAGAGTGGGCGCTTTCCTAACTGTCGTCCAACGGAAAACGCGTCCCAGAATTGAGTCGCAGAGCGGGACACGCTTTCCCGATGGCTGCTCAAACGGAAAGTGTGTCCCGGAATATCGGCTCAGACTGGGACGTAGTTTCCGGATGACGCCTCAAGCGGAAACTACGTCCCAGAATTTGCCCTGAGAATGGGATGCGCTTTCCCGATGGCCGCTCAAGCGGAAGCTACGTCCCAGAATCGACAATCCGAACGGGACACGCTTTCCGCCGGCCGCCCCCTCAACTCCGAAAACTAGTGCACCCGCCATCGCAAAACTGGGTAGAAGAAGGCCAAAACGCTATGGCAGGAGGTCAACATGACTGCAGAAGATAAGGCGAAAAATGCCGGCAAGGTCGCGCTCGTTCTGGAGGGCGGCAGCTTCCGCGGGCAATTTACCGCAGGCGTGCTCGACGTTCTCATGGAGGCCGGCGTCGAGATCCCGGCGGTGTACGGCGTATCGGCCGGCGCCCTCAACGGCGTGAACTACAAGTCGCACCAGATCGGTCGCGTTAACCGCATCAACTTGGCTTTCTGCAATGACAACCGCTATATGGGCGCCGCGTCGTTTGCATCCACGGGCTCCATCGTCGGCTATGACTTCATTTTCAACGACGTGCAGGACCGCCTGGACCCCTTCGATAACGAGACCTTCGACGCGAGTCCCATCGAAATGTACGCCGTCGCGACGGACATGCTGTTTGGCACCGCTGCCTACCTGCCCGTCAAAAATGCCATGCTCGATATCGATTACGTGCGCGCCTCGACCTCGTTGCCGCTGGTGACGCCGCCGGTCGAGATCGATGGTCACAAGTACGTCGATGGCGGCGTGGCGGATTCGGTGCCCGTGGAGCACGTGCTGGAGGAGGCTGGATACGATCGCGCGATTGTCGTGCTCACGCAGGACCGCTCGTACGAAAAGGGGCCCTACGAGTTTATGCCGGCCGCACGTGCGCGCTATGGCGATTACCCCTATCTGCTCGAGGCCATCGAGACACGCCACGATCGCTACAACGTCCAGCGCATGCACCTGTGGAAGTATGAGCGCGAGGGTCGTGCCCTGATCGTGGCTCCGCAAAAGCCGGTCGAGGTCGGCCATGTGGAACATGACACGGCCAAGCTGCTCGACCTGTATATCCAGGGCCGCCGGGAGGCAAAGCGCCTGCTCGCGGAAATTCAGGAGTTCGTTGAGCGCTAAGACGACCGACCCACAAAAGGCGACAAAAGACAGGGGCCTAGAGGACCATTCGCTCGCCGAATAGCCTCTAGGCCCCGTCCCGCGAAAACGCCGGGCATGGACGACATGTGCAGAAACTCTGGTCGGAGTCAAAATACCTGTTGACTCGGGCGGCGAGCGGGGTAATATGGACGGGTTACTTGCAGAGCCCCGTGAATCTCTGTAACAACACGTACTGTACATGGAGGAGTCTAAGTGATTTCGAAATCGACTCACTACGCCAAGCAGGGCGAGGTCCAGCGCAACTGGGTTCTCGTCGACGCCGATGGTGCTGTCCTGGGCCGTCTTGCCACCCAGATCGCAATGATCCTGCGTGGTAAGAACAAGCCCCAGTTCACGCCCAACAGCGACTGCGGCGACTTCGTTGTCGTCATCAACGCCGATAAGGTCCAGCTTACCGGTAACAAGGCCGACACGAAGACCTATTATCGCCACAGCGGCTACAACGGCGGCCTCAAGGCTGAGAGCTTCCGCCAGGCTATGGAGAAGCACCCGGAGAAGGTCATCGAGCGCGCCGTTCGCGGCATGCTGCCCAAGACCACCCTCGGCCGTGCCCAGATGACCAAGCTTAAGGTCTACGCTGGTGCCGAGCATCCGCACGCTGCCCAGAACCCCACGAAGATTGAGCTGGAGGCTTAAAGATGGCTGAGAACACCGTTGTCTACCAGGGTACCGGCCGTCGTAAGAACGCCGTCGCCCGCGTCCGTCTCGTCCCCGGCACCGGCAAGGTGACCGTCAACAAGCGTGACGCCGAGCAGTATTTCGGCCGTCATCAGCTCGTTGAGAACGCCCTTGCTCCCTTCAAGGTGACCGACACCGCCGGTCAGTTCGACGTTATCGCTCTGTGCGATGGCGGCGGCATCTCCGGTCAGTCCGGCGCTCTGCGCCTGGGCATCGCCCGCGCTCTTCTGAACGCTGGCGACTACCGTGCTGACCTCAAGAAGGCCGGTTTCCTTACGCGCGATGCTCGCGTGGTCGAGCGCAAGAAGTACGGCCTCAAGAAGGCCCGCCGCGCTCCCCAGTTCTCCAAGCGCTAAGGTTTTATCTCCTTTCGAGATACAATGTACAAGCGGGGCCTGCCGATTGCTCGGCGGGTCCCGCTTTTCTTTTTCGACTAGGGTGGGCGGCTGCGTTTTGCCCACTTGGGAAGGAGCGATCCTATGCCCCAGAACATCTTCGGCACCGACGGCGTCCGTGGCGTCGCCAACGCCGATCTCTCGTGCGACCTCGCGTTTCGCCTGGGCCGCGCGGCGACCAAGTTCCTTGGTCCGGACATCTGCATCGGTCGCGACACGCGCCTTTCGGGCACCATGCTCGAGAGTGCTCTGACCGCCGGCATTATGGCTGAGGGCGGCCGTCCGCACTGCTGCGGCGTTATCCCCACGCCGGCTGTGGCACTGCTCACCGTTCAGAACGAGCTCGATGGCGGCATCGTCATCTCCGCCTCGCACAATCCGCCGGAGTTCAACGGTATCAAGTTCTTTAGCCGCAAGGGCATGAAGCTTCCCGACGCCGTTGAGGAAGAGATCAGCGCCTGGGTCATGTCCGAGGAGGCCATGGCTGCCGACACGCTGCCGACCGGTGCGGGTGTGGGTCACATCATCAAGATGAAGGACGCTCGCAAGGCATACGTCGACCACGCCATCAGCACGCTCGACGGCCTTAAGCTCGACGGGCTGGTCGTTGCCGTCGACTGCGGTCACGGCGCTTCCTGCCAGACCACGCCCGCCGCGCTGCAGCGTCTGGGCGCTACAGTCCACGCTATCAACACCGACTACTGCGGTACCGACATCAATGTCGAGTGCGGCTCCACGCACCTCGAGCCCCTGCGCGAGCTCGTACTGCGCACCCACGCCGACATCGGCCTGGCACACGATGGCGACGCCGACCGCGTGCTCTTCGTCGACAGCGAGGGCAACGAGATCGACGGCGACTACATCCTGGCCATCTGCGGCTCCGACCTTGCCGCTCGCGGCAAGCTCACCAACTCCGAGATCGTCTCGACCGTCATGTGCAACCTGGGCTTCTCTATCGCCATGAAGGAGCAGGGCTTCGAGATGGTCCAGACTGCCGTGGGCGATCGCTACGTTCTTGAGCGCATGCTCGCGGACGGCGCCGTCATCGGCGGCGAGCAGTCCGGCCATATCATCTTCCTGGAGCACAACACCACCGGCGACGGCCTGGTGACGGCTCTGCAGCTGCTGGCCGTGCTCAAGCGCACCGGCCGCACGCTTACCGATCTTGCCGGCATCATGAAGAAGTACCCGCAGGTGCTCGTCAACGTGCATTCCGACAACAAGGCCGGTCTGGACGATTGCCAGCCCATCTGGGACGCCGTCGCCGCCGCCGAGAAGGAGCTCAACGGTCGCGGTCGCATCCTGGTGCGCCCGAGCGGCACCGAGCCGCTGGTTCGCGTCATGGCCGAGGCCGAGACGCACGAGCTCACCCAGCGCGTTGTCGACGACATCGTCGAGGTTGTCAAGCGCGAACTTCCCTAATGGTCAAAAACGGGTGCCAAGTGGTAAACTGTTAAAGTTATTTTGATTGATTGGTATGTCCGAGGGGGAGCATGTTCACTAAAGTCCTGAGGTCTTTTGGTATGCGTGGTCGAGTCCTTACGCTGGATGCTCCCATCTCGGGCGATGTCATTCCGCTGTCCGAGGTCAACGACCAGACGTTTGCCACCGGCCTTTTGGGTCAGGGTGTGGCGATTCAGCCCACCGGAACGCGCGTGATTGCACCGGCTGATGCCAAGGTCGAGGCTATTTTTCCCACGGGACACGCTGTCGCGCTTAATACGGTCGATGGCTTGGATGTGCTCATCCACGTTGGACTCGATACCGTTCAGCTCGAGGGTAAGCACTTTACCGTGCATGCGCAGGTGGGCGACATTGTTCACAAGGGCGACGTGCTCATCGAGTTCGAGCGCGAGGCTATCGCGGCAGAGGGCTACGATGTGACCGTTCCCATCTTGGTATGCAACTCTGTTGAGTTCTCGAGTATCAAAGGCTCCATTGGCGAGCATGTCGAGGAGATGGACCAACTCATCGTCGCTCGCGAGCGCTAACAGGGCGCTTTGCCTTTAGCCTACAATTCAAACACGTTTACGGAGGGCGCCCTTGAAAGAGGACGCCCTCCGTGGCAAGATGGGATTTGTCCGGAGCTAAAAGGCTTTGGGTCACCGTGGACGGGCAGGGGCCTCGACGCGGCTAGACACGAGACATATACATTACGCGACCTCGCCCTGGTGGCCGCACACGTTGGTTGCGGCCGACGCGGGCCGCGGGCAAGTGCTTGTAAGGGGAGCCTTGCCTCTCTTCTACGAGAAAGGATGCGTAATGAAGATCATTAAAGCTAAAGACTACGAGGATATGAGCCGTAAGGCCGCCAATATCATTTCGGCGCAGGTTATCCTCAAGCCCGATTGCGTGTTGGGCCTTGCCACCGGCTCTACCCCGATTGGCGCCTACAAGCAGCTTGCCGCTTGGTATGAGAAGGGCGACGTCGACTTTGCCGAGGTCAGCACCTATAACCTTGACGAGTATCGTGGCCTTTCGCACGACGATCCCCAGAGCTACCACTACTTTATGCGCGAGAACTTCTTTGATCACATCAACATCGATCTGAACAACACGCATGTGCCCGACGGCTCTAACCCCGACGCCGCCGCTGCCTGCTCCGAGTACGACAAGATCGTCGCTGCCGCCGGCTACCCCGATCTGCAGCTGCTCGGTATTGGCAACAACGGTCACATCGGCTTCAACGAGCCCGATGACCACTTCTCCAAGGGCACGCACTGTGTCGACCTGACCGAGAGCACCATCCAGGCCAACAGCCGCCTCTTCGACAGCATCGACGACGTGCCCCGTCAGGCCTACACCATGGGCACCCAGACCATCATGTATGCTCGCATGATTCTGGTTGTCGCCAACGGCGAGGCCAAGGCTCAGGCCGTGCGCGACATGTGCTATGGCCCGGTTACGCCCGAGTGCCCGGCTTCGATCCTGCAGCTGCACACCAACTGCGTCGTCGTTGCCGACGAGGCCGCTCTTTCGCTCTGCGAATAACGCAACCAAGCGATTCCATATAGCCTTGCAAAAGGTCCTCGCTTTGCGGGGACCTTTTTTAGTGGGCATGAACCGCGGGGGATGCATGACAGAAACCTTGCCGCAGTCTTGACTGAGGAATCTGATTATTTGCGATACATCCCATAGCAGATTCTATGCATATTTGCCACCATTGAGTCGTGGGCGGTAGTGATGAATAGGTGAGTTGCGCAACTCAAATAAAAATAGCTAATTGCGTTACACTGCAAATGGGATGGGACATGCTGGCAAGCGCATTGACCTGCGCAAAGACCTATTGGTCGGGGGATAAGTTACCATCGGGCCTCGCTGTACAAAAACTTGCCAAACACGTACCGGCAGACAGCCAAAAACTCCAAGTCACGCTATTCACGGGGTGGCTCATATGGTCCTGCAGCTACGGTGTCCATATGGTCGAGTTGAGGAGCAGGTATGGTAAACGATCTGGGCAATACGGACGACCTCGAGCTGATGCCGATGGGCGGAGGCTATATGGTGCGACGCGATCGCTTGATGAACGAGCTCATCGTTAAGGGGCGCAAGGCGGGAATCGTCCTGATCTATGCACCCGACGGGTTTGGTAAAACGTCGGTGTTGCTGCAATACGTCCAGGAGGTTAAATCGGATCCAACGCGAGGGCCGGTGCGGATTATCGAGGCTGACCGTGCGATTGGGCGTGAGCTATTTATGCAGCTTGAGGTTGTCGCCGAGGAGCTTAAGGATAAGCCGCATTCACTCGTTGCGATCGACAACGTGCCCAATCTTGAGCAACGCGAAACCGAGGACCTCATCGATCGAATCCGCAGCTTACGTGCTATTGGGACAGGGGTCTTTATTGCCTGCCGGCCCTCAAACCGATTGCTTATCCACGGGTTGGGCGATTCGGTAAAAGTCAACGCACAGATGCTCAAGGTGCACGCCTATGAGTATTCGTCATGGGCCACGGCGTTTTCGATCAGCACATCGCTCGATTTCTATCGGCTCACGCAGGGCGTGCCCGAGTTGGTATCGGCTTTGCAGACGGGAATGTATGGGCAGGGCGATGTTGCCGGGTTGCTTCAGAATGAGATCGTTAACGTGTACGGTGCGGCGCTCGCCGATCTCGCATCGCTCGAGAACAACGTGCTGTTTACTATTGCCTGCTTAATGGTGCTGATGGGCGAGGGAGGCATCGCTGAGCTGGAGGCTTGCGGCGTGAGGCTTTCGATGGTCGACCAGTCTATCTTTGTGCGCGATTATCCGATATTTGGCGTGGATCCGGTCGATCGCACCTTTAGGTGTTTGGGTGCCGAGGACAATGCACGTCTAAGGTTACGAAAGCTTGTTGCCGAGATACGTCCCGAACTTGTATCGCGAGCTGCTCGAATTTTGATTAAGGCGGGCCGATGCGATTTGGCCATGGACCTGGCCGATGCGTTCTTGGATCGCCATGTGGTGCTGGAGCTTGCCGGGCAGTATGGGGCCGATCTAGCCCTGACCGGGCATGGAGGGGACGTTTGCCGCGCGGCGTCGGCAATGGTCGATGCCGACAAGCAGGAGCGCGAGCCAACGCCCGCCGAGGCGCTTGGTGTGTATCTGGCGGCTGTCAGCGTCTGCAATACAAAGCTTGCCAGGTATATGGCGTCCGTTATCGAACATGCGGGCGAGCGGGCGGCACGTGAAACCGAGCCTACTACCTGGAGAATAGCCCAGGCTCTTACCATTGCCTGTTATGGCGACAATGACCTGGGACTTCCCGCCAATCCCGTTTTACAAGAACGCGAGACGCCCTGTGAGGTGCTCGACATGCTGTCAGCGCATATCGAGGTCAAGCGTCGCCTAACCGAGCGGGCAGAAGACGGCGATGTTCTCACGAAGCTCAAGACGTGCAAGGCCTATGATTGCGAGCTCGACATCGCGGGGATTCTCATACAGGCTGACCATATGCTGGTGGAACTATTCGATGGCTCGTTTACGGAAATCGACGAGCGCGATGACAAGATGGTGCAGATGCTCGAGGCGCTTAATATTCGCGGTCTTAAGGCGCCATCCATTTGGGTGCGCATGGTGCTGGCGGCGCGACGTCTGCTTGCGGGCTTGCCTGTGACCGATGATGTGGCGTTTGGCGAGCTCGACCGCTTTGCGGTGCGCGTTCGCGACAATCAGATTCAGCTGTTTGGACTGTTGCTGGAAGGCTGGCAGTCGCTGGCGGAGGGGCGGCCAGCCAATGCAAAGTTCCGTGCGGTGCAGGTGCTCAAACTCGCCGACGAGTCGATAACGTACATGCGCGAAAACGCGTTGCTGTTGGAGCGCGTGGCGTACCTGCGAAATACATCGCTGGTGTCGGTTCGCGAAGAGGCGGAGCTGCTCGATATTAGCAAGACGCAGGTCGGCGGATCGGAAGCCTGGATCGTGGCGCTGCACCTGGCCGCTGCGGGCCGCGATAGCGATCTTGCCGCCTGGATGTCCATGAATCGCGCGGGGATTTTGGACCCGGCGTATCGGCTGTTTGCGCGCCTTGCGATGCACTGCCTGGGCGAGCCGGCTGCCAGGATTCGCAAGAAGCTCCCGGTGCGCGAGCTGTCGCGATATTCGCTGCGCGATGACTTTGAGGGCGAGGGCGAGCGTCTGTTTCAGGCAGGCGAGGTTGATGTCGTCGATACGATCGGACATATCGAGATGCGTATGTTTGGTGCGTTTCGTGCCGAGCGCGACGGCTTTCCCATTACGGATAAGATGTGGCGCCGCAAAAAGGCGGCAACGCTTGCCGAGCGGCTTGCGCTGGGTATGGATGCCATGGTCGACCGCGAGACGATTGCCATGGAACTGTGGCCCCATGCCGAATTTAACGCCGCGCGCAACAATCTGTATTCGACGGTATCGCGCTTGCGCTCGGCTTTGGGCCCAACACCGGATGGCAAGTCGTGCGTACTTATCCAAAACGAATGCATCGGGCTCAATACTGACTATGTAAAGACCGATGTGAAGCTCTTTGACCAGCTTAGTCGCGAGATCCTGGGGAATCGTATGGGTGCAAGCGGCCCTCACCTGGTCGAGCTGTGTCTTAAGGTTGAACAGATCTACGCGGGGCCGTTGTATATCCCCACCGGCTGCAATCCCACGTTCTTTACGCGCATGCGCCGCATCATGCAATCCAAGTACATCGACTGCATGATTAGGGGAGCAAATGCAGCCCTGGAGGAAAACGACCTGCAATCGGCAATTTGGCTCGTGGAATCGGGGCTACGCCAAGAGACGGCGCGCGAGGATATGATTCGCTGCGCCATGCGCGTTTACGGTGCGGCGGGGCGACGTCGCGATGTCGTCGAGTTATACAGCGGCCATATGCACCATCTAAGGGAACAAGTCAATGGTGTGCCCGAGCCCGAGACGCGGCGTCTGTACGAGCGCTTGGTGGAGGGCAGGCTTAACCGCGTGCTCGTCGAGCGATAAAAAACGGGCGCCCGAATTGCTCGAACGCCCGCAGGCTTGCTATGTGTTGGCTCGCCGGATCGTTGGCTCTTAGACGAGCTTGATCTTTTCGATATCCTTGCGCGAGGACTCACGATACAGCGAGAACTTGCGGCCGATAACCTGAACGACATCGGCGTGGCAACGCTCGGCAAGCTCCTCGGCGGCCTCGCGGGCAGAAAGGCTGGAGCCGTCCAGCACGGAGCACTTAACGAGCTCGTGCTTCTCCAGGTAGGCGACCGTCTGCTCGACGGTACCGTCGTTGATGTCGGACTTGCCGATGATGATGGCGGGGTTGAGATGATGGGCCATGCTGCGAAGCTGCTTGACCTGGGCTCCTGTCAGTGCCATGGGTTCTCGCTTTCTATGTATGGGGCGCCCCGCGATGGGGCCTTAATCTACGTGAGCTGTCCCACGATAGCGCAGGAACGGTGCGGTGTGGAGCGCGTTTGCCCAGTTCGCAAAGAATGCGGATGCCGAGTGAGTGGCTGGTGCGGGCTGCAGACGGTTTATAGATGGGCTACGGATGACTCGCAGAGACCGGCTCCCAGGCAATAAACGCCCAACGGACCTTGCGGACATGGTCGAGCATGTAGCGACCCTGCGGCACGCCCTTAGACCCCGGCTCGCCGGCATTGGGATTCTCAATCATATGCTGGGCGATGTATGCACGCAGGCGGTCAATCTTATCCTCGTTGCCATGCTCGAGCATGCGGGAAAAGTCCGCCACACCCGCCTCGAGGTTATCGAAAGTATCGCGACGGGGCGATTCAAAGTACGTGACCTGCGGCAGGGCACCCATCTGAATGAGGATGTTAAAGGCGTAGACAAAGCCATTACTGCAGGTAACCGAGGCGCCAATGGCGTTCATCAAGTGCAGGTCATAGCGCGGGCTGGAGTTAGCGACCATGGTGACAGCACAACGCCGCCGAGCCGTACGGTCAAGCTTGGCAAGCGCGCCTTTCAGATCGGTCGTCGTAACAGAGCGACTGGCAAAGGCAACATCCACCGCTTTCGCGACCGGTCCAACCAAGTCCCAATCATCATCCCAAGCAAGCTCAAGCGGCGTAATGCGATCCTCGAGCCCATAGTATTCAATACCAGCATCAAGCGTGCCCAACATAGCAGGAGAGAAGTCAGCAGCAATCACAGGATGCCCAGCTTGAGCAAGCGGAATAGCAATCGACCCAGCCCCACACCCCATATCCAGCACCGACTCGCCGGGCAGGAGTGCCAACAGCTTCATAAAATCCCGGGCATACGGAGCAGTCTCAAGCGGCCGAAAATGCCGAGCCCTTTTATCCCACTCAAAAGAATCATCAGCCCGCCGCCGAGCAGCCTGCAAACGCATCCACTCCTCATTCCAATCCACAGAAAGCAGCTCAGAATAGGCATCCTCATCAACCACGGGCCATCCCCCTCACAACAAAAAAGCGGCCCCTCCAAAAAGAAGAGCCGCAACAAGAATATCTCAGAAAAAGAACCGTTCCAACGCCAAACCGCCCTCACAGCCAAGGCGGGCAGAAGCGAAGCGACTGCCACTGAGCCAGAACCCAGCCAAGGTTGAGATGTGCGGGAGCCCCGCCGCCGGGCGGCAGACATATAAGGTCGATCGCGAGTTCCGCACGAGCCGGAGAGCACTTAATGTGCTCTCCGTGCGAGCCAGGACTGTCCGAGCAGGCGACCTTATATATTTGCCCTCCCCGGGGCTCCTCGCCCGAACCCCTCAGCTAGTTCTTCCTTCAGCGAGTTCAGCGGTGCCGGGAAGCGTCCACCACGGTGGGCAAGCACGGTGCCGGCGTTGGGGTTCACCGGCATGATGGGCGCACGGCCGAACAGGCCGCCGTACTCGACGCAGTCGCCCACACCCTTGCCGATGGCAGGGATCACGCGGACTGCCGTGGTCTTGTTGTTGATGACGCCGATAGCCATTTCGTCGGCGATGATGCCGGCGATGGTCTCGACCGGGGTGTCACCGGGGATGGCGATCATATCCAGGCCGACGGAGCACACGCAGGTCATGGCCTCAAGCTTCTCAAGCGAAAGCGCGCCGGCCTCGACGGCGGCGATCATGCCGGCGTCCTCGGACACGGGGATAAAGGCGCCCGAGAGGCCGCCGACGCTGGAGCTGGCCATGACGCCGCCCTTCTTGACGGCGTCGTTGAGCATAGCAAGCGCGCAGGTCGTGCCCGGGCCGCCGCAGGTGCCAACACCGATGATCTCGAGGATGCGGGCAACGGAGTCGCCAATGGCGGGCGTAGGTGCAAGCGACAGGTCGACAATGCCCTTTTCGACACCCAGACGATGGGCGGCCTCGCGGCTCATGAGCTCGCCAGCACGGGTGATCTTAAAGGCGGTCTGCTTGATCTTCTCGGCGACCTCCATCATCGAGGCGGAGTCGGGGAGCTTCTCCAGGGCCGCGGCCATAACGCCGGGGCCCGAGACGCCAACGTTGATGACGGCGTCGGCCTCGCCACCGCCGTGGACGGCGCCCGCCATAAACGGGGAGTCCTCGACCATGTTGGCAAAGCAGACAAACTTAGAGGCGCCGACGGAGTCCTGGTCGGCCGTGAGCTTGGCGGCGTCGATGATGGTCTGCGCGGCCATGAGCACGGCGTCCATGTTGATGCCGGCGCGCAGGCTGGCGACGTTGACGCTGGAGCAGACGCGGCTCGTGGTGGCGAGCGCCTGCGGAATGGACTGGATAACGCGGCGGTCGGCGTCGCCGATGCCCTTCTGGACAAGCGCGGAGAAGCCGCCCAGGTAGTCGATGCCGAGTGTCTCGGCCGCACGGTCGAGGGCGTGCGCGATGGGGGTGAGGTCCTCATCCTTGCAGCAAGCGGCGATCTGCGCCACCGGGGTGACGGAGACGCGCTTGTTGACGATGGGGATACCGTACTCGCGCTCGAGGTTTTCGGCGGTCTCGACCAAGTGCTCAGCCGTGTGCGTCACGTGGTCGTAGATCTTCGTGCACGTGCGGTCGAGGTTCTCGTCGCCGCAACCCATGAGCGAAACACCCATGGTGATGGTCCTGATGTCGAGGTTCTGCTCCTCAACCATGCCGCGGGTTTCCGCGATTTCTGCAGGCGTGATCGCCATCCTTGCGCTCCTATCTGCCAAAACGAGCATAGTCCCCTTTATTCTAACGTGCCGCACGCGCCAAGTGGCACATGCGGCACGTTTTGGTGCGGGGTTGTTTCCGTTGTGTTACCGGCCAAAGACCTCTTCGGCGATGCGCGCGCTCTCGGCGGCGTCCTTGGCGTAGTAGTCCGCGCCGATCTGCTTGGCGTATTCGGGGGTGAGCACGGCGCCGCCCACGATGATCTTGACGCCCGGAACTTCCGAATGGAGCAGCTTGATGGTCTCCTCCATGGCGACGACCGTGGTGGTCATAAGCGCCGAAAGGCCGACGAGTTTGATGTCGCGCTCCTTGACGGTCTTGAGCACCTCTTGCGGGTCGACGTCGCGGCCCAGGTCAAAGACGGTGTAGCCGTAGTTGTCGAGCAGCATCTTGACGATGTTCTTACCGATATCGTGGATGTCGCCCTTGACGGTGGCCACGCAGATCTTGCCCTTGTCGGCAATCTCGCCGGCGGGCATCAGACGCTTGATGGTATCGAAGCCCACGCGCGCTGCTTCTGCCGAGGCCATGAGCTGCGGCAAGAAGAATTTGCCCTGATCGAAGAGGACACCGACCTCGTCGAGGGCAGGAATAAAGTGGTTATTGATGAGGTCCATGGCGTCGTGGTCGGCCAGCAGGCGCTCGGTCTCGGCCGCGATCTCGCCCTTACGACCCGAGACGACCATGTGGCGGATGGGATCGTCGTCGGCGCTGGCGGTGGTGCCCGCGGCGGGCGCGGCATCGCTCGATGCTGCCTGGGCTGCCGCCGGATTCGCGGCGATCTTGTACGGGTCGGTCCAGCCGGCGTAGCGCTCGATGTATCCGGTCGAGCCCTCATCCTCAACGCTCAGCACGCGATAGCTGTAGACGGTGTCCATAAAGCGCTTGGAGCCCGGGTTCATGATAGGGGCGTCCAGGCCCGCGCCAAACGCGGCGGCCAAAAAGACCGAGCCCAGCAGCGGGCGGGCGGGCAGGCCAAAGCTGATGTTCGATACGCCGAGCGCGCACTTGACGCCCAGGCGCTCCTTGCACAGCGACATGGCGCGCGGGATCTGCTCGGCCTGGCGCTGGTTGGTCGAGGCGGTCATGACCAGGCAGTCGATGAGGATGCGATCCGGGCCGATGCCGTAGCGGGCGGCCTCGGCCACGATGCGCTCGGCGATGGCAAAGCGGGCCTCGGCGGTATCGGGGATGCCGCCTTCGTCGAGCGTGAGGCCGACGACGTTGGTGCCATAGTGGGCGACCAGCGGGAAGATCTCGTCCATGATCTGCTGCTTGCCGTTAACCGAGTTGATGATGGGTTTGCCGGCGTAGCGGCGCACGGCCGCCTCGACGGCGGCGGGGTCGGTGGAGTCGATCTGTAGCGGCAGGAGGGTGGAGCCCTGGAGCTGCTCGGTTGCCTGCTGGATGATCTTGACCTCATCGATCTCGGGCAGGCCCACGTTGACATCTAGGATGTCGGCGCCCTGCTCCTGCTGGCTGATGCCCTGGCTCACGACGTAATCCAGGTCGCCATCGCGCAGGGCCTGCTGCAGGCGCTTTTTGCCGGTGGGGTTGATGCGCTCGCCGATGACGGCGATCTTGTGGCCATCGCAGGGAAGGTCTACGACCGTCTGGGCGCTCGTGACCGACATGCTGGGCTTGCGGTGACGCACACTGGGCGTGTGGTTGTCGATGAGGGTGCGAAGTGCCGCCATGTGCGCGGGCGTGGTGCCGCAACAGCCGCCGACGACGCTCACGCCGTCCTCGATTATGCCGGCGACGGCCTCGGCGTATTCGGGTGCCTGGATGTCAAAGACGGTGTTGCCGTCATCGTCCACGCGGGGTAGTCCCGCATTTGCCTGCACCATGACGGGCTTGTTGGTGACGGTGAGCATGCGCGCGGCGAGTCCGCGGAGCTCGGCCGGGCCCTGGCTGCAGTTGATGCCCAGGACATCGGCGCCGATGGCGTCGAGGGTGATGGCGGCGACCTCGGGGCTTGTGCCCAAGAAGGTGCGGCCGTCTTCCTCAAAAGTCATGGTGGCAAAGACGGGCAGGTCGGAGTTCTCGCGGCAGGCGAGGACGGCGGCCTTGATCTCGGCCAGGTCGGTCATGGTCTCGATAATAAAGAGGTCGACGCCCGCAGCGACGCCGGCACGCACCTCCTCGGCAAAGAGGTCGTAGGCCTCGTCAAAGCTGAGGGTGCCCAGGGGGCGCAGTAGGGCGCCGATGGGGCCGATGTCGCCGGCGACGTAGCGGGCGCCGGCCTCACGGGCGCAGGTGACGGCCGCGGCAAAGACATCGGCCACGGTGGCGGCGCCGTCGAGTTTGTGGGCGTTCGCGCCAAAGGTGTTGGCGGTGATCACGTCACAGCCGGCCTCGACGTACTGGCGCTGGATGTCGGTGATGACCTCGGGCTCCTCAAAGTTGAGGAGCTCGGGCAGGGCGCCGGCCTTCATACCGGCGGCCTGCAGCATGGTGCCCATGCCGCCGTCAAACAGCAGATGCCCGGTGCCTTCGATGGCGGCACGCAGGCGATCGTCCTTGATGCACAGGTCGTCGATCGTGCGCGTCTTGTACGTGGCGCCGTTGAGGCGCGCGGCATTGACAGGCGCCGCCAACGCAGCGCCGTCAGAATCATGAGTGATAAGCGGAGTAAACATCGATGGCTCCTAATGGCTGGAATAGCAGGTGGTGTGGGCGGCACGGAAGCGACAGTGTTCGCGCATGCGGCAGATATTGCAGGTGGGGCGGGTCTGGGCGTCGTGGACTTCGCCGTCGAACAGGCCGATCACTGCGGTCACGCTCTTGGTGGGCATGAGCAGGCTGGTGGGCGTGACGGTGAGTCCAATGAGGCGCGTGGCGTTGAGCGCATCCACGATTGAGCGCTGGGCCGAGAGCGGGCAGTCGCCGTAGCCGGGGCTAAAGCGCCAGTTGCCGGCGAGTCCGTGTGCGGCAGCGTCCGCCTTGACCTGCTGGTCCATCTGCTCAACGGCGGCCTCAACATATGCCGAGCAAGCGGCGTCGAGCACAGCGCCCTCCAGGGGTTGCTGGGCTCCGGTGGTTCGCAGGCGGCGCTCGGCGGCCATCCCGAGGGTGCAGGCCATGAGCGCTGCCAAGCGGGCGTCCTTAAGATGACGATAGATATCGCGACCTCGCAGCTCAACATTGGTGCCAACCAAGTGAATGCAAGGTTCGCCCTGCTCGTCGACGCCCGTGGCATCGACGGCAAAGACGCGACGCACGCCGCGGGGCTCAATGTCTAGCTCTAGGCGCTCGACCACAAGCTCAATTCGTCGTGACAGGTCGGGCTCAATTTGCTGGCCGCCGTAGCCCAGATACCGCAGCATCTCGGCGCGGTCGACGCGGGGGTGGTGGGCAGCATCGACACGGTAAAGCGCCGGCGACGCAAGGTCGGCCGGCACTTCGACGTCGGTTGTATCGATGTGCGGTTTTTCCATTACCCCAGGCGCTCCATAATGGTCGCGGCGATTGCAGGACGGTTCATAGTGTACAGGTGCAGGCCGTCGGCTCCGTGCTCCTTAAGGTCGCAAAGCTGACGGGCGGCATAATCTACACCGGCGGCTTGCAAGCTCTCGGGGTCGTTCTCGTACTTGGCGAGGATCTTGATGACGGGGGAGGGCAGCGACGCGCCGCACATAAAGACCATGCGGCTGATCTGCGACTTACCCATAAACGGCATGATGCCCGCGGTGATGGGCACGGTGATACCGGCCTTGTCGGCAAGCTCGCGGAAGCGGTAGAAGCACTCGTTATCAAAGAAGAGCTGCGTCACAAAGAAGCTCGCGCCGGCGTCTTGCTTTTGCTTGAGGTGCTCGACCGAGAGGTTAAGGTCCTCGCAGGCGATGTGGCCCTCGGGGTAGGCTGCGGCGCCCACACAAAAGCCGGCGTCGACGAGCTCGGGGATGAGGTCGCGGGCATAGGCGTAGTCGGAGGCGGGCTTGTCGTCCTCGGTCGCGCCGGCGGGAAGGTCGCCGCGCAGGGCCAGGATGTTTTCCACGCCGGCCGAGCGATACTCGTCGATCTTGGCGGCGATGTCGGCGTGGGTGCGACCAACGCAGGTGAGGTGTGCCACCGAGGGCGTATTGAATTCGCTCGAAATCATATGCGCGATAGGAGCGGTGGTGGCACCGTTGCCCGAGCCGCCGGCAGAGCAGGTGACCGAGACAAAGCTCGGCGAAAGCTTGCACAGGTTGCCTGCCACCTCGCGAGCCGTATCGAGGGTGAGCTCGCCCTTGGGCGGGAACATCTCAAACGAAACGGGCGTGGTGTTCTGGGATGCTGCCTGCTTAAAAACCTCGTCGACGCGCATATCGTGCTCCTTTAGATATTTAGTGCGATGTGTTGTAAGGATTCTACAGCACCACTGTGCCACGGTGGAGTTTCACTCGCTATTTGGGGATACCAATCAAAGATGCTTTGCTATCGACATTGCCTATAGCGGAGCAGTCAATTTAGAACGAGGCTATAGAGACTGGTATCTAATGCAAAATACCAGTAAATTTAGCCCCGCCCCAAATTGACTACCCTAAAATCACGCGGGTAGGTCTGCAATTTATACAGTTCGTTGGCTGTTGAGGGTGGTAATAATCCCGCGATGCGGTAACCTCATTGATTGGTTTCGTGACAGCAACATAACGGTAATGTTGCGGAAACACGGCGAGTCTAATCTAAGGCTCGTTCGTTAGTAATCAACACCGCATCTCACGCGGTGCCGATACGAAGGGAGTTCCGTATGGCCGAACTTACTGACCGCTTCGGGACCATGGTGTTCTCTGAGGAAGTCATGAAAGACTACCTTCCCAAGGACATTTGGAAGCGCCTCGCTGCAACCCTCGAGGACGGTGAGCCGCTCGACTTGGACGTGGCCAACGCCGTCGCCCACGCCATGAAGGTCTGGGCCATCTCCAAGGGCGCCACGCACTACGCCCACTGGTTCCAGCCGCTTTCGGGCATCACTTCCGAGAAGCACGACAGCTTCCTGGAGCCCAACCACAACGGCACCGCCATTACCAAGTTTACGGGCAAGAACCTCATCCAGGGCGAGCCGGACGCCTCCAGCTTCCCCAACGGCGGCCTGCGCGCCACCTTCGAGGCCCGTGGCTACACCGCTTGGGATCCCACCAGCCCCGCCTTCATTAAGGACGAGGTCCTGTGCATTCCCACCGCCTTCTGCTCCTACACGGGCGAGGCTCTGGACAAGAAGACCCCGCTGCTGCGCTCCATGACCGCACTCGATCGCGAGGCCAAACGTGTCCTGGCCCTCTTTGGCAAGACCCCCAAGAAGGTCGTGCCTTCCGTCGGCGACGAGCAGGAGTACTTCCTGATCAAGAAGGACGCCTACCGTAAGCGCAAGGACCTGGTTATCACCGGCCGCACCCTCTTTGGCGCCAACCCCTGCAAGGGTCAGGAGCTCGAGGAGCACTACTTTGGCGCTATCCGCCCCACTGTTTCGGCCTACATGAAGGATCTGGACGAGGAGCTTTGGGCACTCGGCATTCCCGCCAAGACCAAGCACAACGAGGTCGCTCCCTGCCAGCACGAGCTCGCGCCGGTCTATGAGGAGGTCAACGAGGCCATCGACCAGAACCTGGTCATGATGGAGAAGATGAAGCTCATCGCCTCTCGCCACGACCTGGTCTGCCTGCTGCACGAGAAGCCCTTCGACGGCATCAACGGCTCCGGTAAGCACAACAACTGGTCTATCGGCACCGAGTCCGAGAACCTGCTCGATCCGGGCGACACCCCGCTCGACAACCTGCAGTTCATCGTCTTCCTCACCGCGGTGATCGAGTCCGTCGATAATTATCAGGAGCTCCTGCGCGCTTCTGTCGCCTCGGCCGGCAACGACCACCGTCTGGGCGCCAACGAGGCTCCTCCGGCGATCGTCTCCATCTTCCTGGGCGACCAGCTCACCGAGGTTGTCGAGAAGATCATCGACGGCAAGGCCTCCGTCCACGCCACCCACGGCGTGCTCGACCTGGGCGCCGATGCCCTGCCCAAGCTCATGCAGGACAACACCGACCGTAACCGCACCTCTCCGTTCGCCTTCACCGGCAACAAGTTCGAGTTCCGCGCCTGCGGCTCCGAGCAGAACGTCTCCGACCCCAACATGGTCCTCGACGCTGCCGTTGCCAAGTCGCTCAAGGCTTTCGCCGATGCGCTCGAGGGTACGCCCGAGGACAAGTTCCAGGACGCTGCGCTCGAGTACTGCAAGAAGGTCCTGACCGACCACCAGCGCATCCTCTTCTCCGGCGACGGCTACTCCGACGAATGGCCCATCGAGGCCGAGAAGCGTGGCCTTGCCAACAACAAGACCACCGCGGACGCTCTGCCCGCCTTTGTCTCCGAGAAGGCTCTCGCCCTGTTCCAGGAGATGGGTGTTCTGACCAAGGCCGAGGCCCAGTGCCGCTACGACTGCAAGCTCGAGAAGTACAACAAGCTCATGAACATCGAGGCTACCACGATGGTTCGCGAGGCACGTCGTACCTATCGTCCGGTCATCACCGCCTATGCCACCAAGGTTGCTAAGGGCCTGGAGGCCATTCGCGCCGCCGGTGCCGAGGCTGCCATGCAGTGCGAGCAGAACACGCTCAACAAGCTCTGCAACGGCATCACCACCATCAACGACTCCATCAAGGCCCTCGACGCCGTGCATCAGAAGGCCGAGGCCCTCGATGGCCAGGAGCAGGCCAACGTGTACGCTCACGAGGTCGCTCCCGCTATGGCTACGCTGCGTGCCGCCGTGGACGCCATGGAGGAGATCGTGGCCGCCGACTACTGGCCGGTCCCGACCTACGACGACATCCTGTTCTACGTGTAGAGCGTAACTGACATATCGTCACGGTTTTGAGCCGGGGTCCGCATCACGCGGGCCCCGGTTTTTCTTTCCGAAGGATGCTTTGGAGTCTGTTTTGTCTCCGATTTGCCTTGGTCATAAAGGGTCGTGGGCAAAAAACGTCAAATATGAGTACTGTCACAAGACCTGTAACATTATATTTTTGCAAAATATGTAGTGTTACGCAACATATGTCCAAGTACTTAGCTGATAAACGCCTGCAGTTCTACCGCTGTAGGACGTTTTGACGTCGAAATCTCCTTCTGAAGGCGTGAAATCGCTGTTACCAAAATGGTAACAGTACTCATATTTGCCATTTTTTGCTCACTGGCCCTGGGATGGCAGCATGATCTGCACCCTGTCGGGTTCGAATCCCGGCATATGGATAGCAAAAAGCCCGTCACCGCTTGGGTAACGGGCTTTTCATTTCGAATGGTGCCCCCAACGGGATGTCCGCGTACGGTTGGCGCCGCCCGCTTCCGCTGCGTCGCTCCGCTCCTTGCGTGCTGCGCTGGAAAACGCTTCGCGTTTCCTCAGCTCCGCACCCTGCCGGGTTCGAATCCCGGCGTTCGGTAGCAAAAAAGCCCGTCACCGCTTGGGTAACGGGCTTTTCATTTCTAATGGTGCCCCCAACGGGATTCGAACCCGTGATATCCACCTTGAAAGGGTGGCGTCCTTGGCCGCTAGACGATGGGGACAGCGGGAAAGAGTATAGCAGACTTTTTTGTCGGCGCGTATATCGTTGGCAAACTGGAAAACCACCACAAAGGAGTCGGCCCTCTATCCCGATCATCAAACATCTCAATCTGTAACATCTGGGCATGTAAATTGGCTCTATCTGTTACAGATTGAGACAGAAGGCGTAGGTCTGGTCGAATAATCTCAATCTGTAACAACAAGACAGCTTTTGGCGGTCTAGATGTTACAGATCGAGACAAACTAGCGGGGTAGGTCAAAACCACCACAAAGGTGCCTGTCCCCTTTGTGGTGGTTAGGGGAGGAGTTTCATGGCGGCGTCGTGGGCGGCGTGTTCGTAGGTGTCGTCGAGGGGCTTGAGCGGCAGCAGGGCTGTGGCCTGCGCGTCTCCGCGGCGCTCCAGGGCGTGGGCGATGAGCCAGTCGGCGAGCTCGGGGTTCTTGGGCAGCGCCGGGCCATGCAGATACGTGCCGATGACGCCCTTGTAGATGAGGCCCTCAAAGCCATCGTCGCCGTTATTGCCGGTGTCCGGAACGACAGACGTTCCAAGTGGTGTGGCTTCCGCATCGAGCAAGGTCCGGCCGCCGTGGTTCTCGAAGCCCACAAACGGCTCGGGTGCCAGGTCGGTCTTGACGGCGACGTTACCGATCAGGCGATCGGAGCCGCGCACGGTCTCGGCGGCAATGACGCCTAAGCCTTCAATGCGATCTTCGCCCATGTAGTACGAACGGCCGAGCAGCTGGTAGCTGCCGCAGATGGCGAGCAGCGAACCGCCGTCCTCGACGTAGGCTGCGACCTTGTCCTTTTGAGCGAGCAGCTCGTGCGCCACGGCCAGCTGGTCGCGGTCGGCGCCTCCGCCCATCATGACGATATCGGCATCGGCAAGATCGAGCGTCTCGCCCATGCGGACCTCGTCCACGCGCACGGGAATGCCGCGCCAGGCGCAACGGCGCTCGAGCGCGATGACGTTGCCGCCATCGCCGTACAGATTGAGGGCATCGGGATACAGATAGACGATGCGCAGCGGGCGTGAAAGTTCGACCGGCGCGACGTCGGCGGGAAGCGCGCTGCCATCGGCGCGGGTCACGGCGCGTCCGGCAACGGCGTCAACGCCAGCGCCCTTCAGCCCGTCGAGTTCCTTGACTAGCGGCGGGAAGGCCGTGTAGTTGGCGACGGCGTAGAAGGTGTCGTCGGCGGCCTCGTCTGCCACGGCGCCAATTGCCTGCGCGACATCCGAAATAATGGCGGCGTCGATGCCAGCGTACTTGAGGCGCACCTGCATGTCGTGTGCGCGTGTGCCGCCGGCAAAGGCAACGAGCCCCGGTGTGTCGGCGATGCGTTTAAAGTCGACGTCGTAGATCCACGAAACATCGTGGCCATCGGCATCGTTGTCATTAAGGAAGAAAGCGCAGAGCCTGCCGCCAGCTGTCTTTATAGACTGGATCTGGCGGTCGAAGCCCACGGGGTTCTTGGCAAGGTTGGCCTCGACGGTTCGACCGGCGATGTTCCAACGACCCATGCGACCGCCTGCGGGTACGTAGGCGTCGAGCGTGGGTTGCAGGTGCGCCGCATCGACGCCCAACTCGTGGGCGGCAAAGAAGGCGGCAGCTACGTTGTAAACCATGTACAGGCCGTTATAGCGCGTGGCGATGTGTGCGGCAGCCGCGTTGGGCTCAGCCCCAAAGATCAGGTCAAAGCCGTAGCCATCGCAGCCGAGCTCCACGCCTGTCACGCGACGGACAAGTGCGGGGCGCGCCCAGCCACACGAGGGACAGCGATAGGCTCCGAGCTGGCCGTATTGCACGTAGTCATACTCCAGCGGCGCGTTGCACTGCGAGCAAAAACGCGAGTCGCTAATACGGTCGGACTCGGTGTTGGTGGCGCCGTCGATGCCAAAGGCGATGCTCGCGTTGGGAACGCGCGCGGCAATCGAGGCGCACAGCGGGTCGTCGGCGTTGTAGATGAGCGTCGTTGCCGGCGAGAGCTCCAAAGCATGGGCGATGACATCTTGGGTATGGTCGATCTCGCCGTAGCGGTCCAGCTGGTCGCGGAACAGGTTGAGCAGCACAAAGTACGTGGGCTTGAGCTTGGGCAGAACGCGCACGGTGTAGAGCTCGTCGCACTCAAAGACGCCCACGCGCTTGCCGCTGTCGGCGCGCTTGAGTCCGCCACGGGCTTCGAGCAGCGCACCCACCACGCCCGGTTCCATGTTGTTGCCGGCGCGGTTGCACACCACGGTGGCCCCGCTGGCGGCGACGGCGTCGGCAATCAGGTTGGAGGTTGTGGTCTTGCCGTTGGTACCGGTGATCACCACGCTGCGGTCGACGAGGCCCGCGAGGTCGCTCAGCAGCTCGGGATCGATCTTCATGGCGATGCGGCCGGGAAGCACGCCGCCCTGACGTTTGAGGACGGAGCGCAGCCCCCATCGGGCGATATCGCTTGAGGTGCAGGCGAGAGATGAGCGGAGGTTCATGAAGCCGTTCCTAACGTTAATGACATGATTGGGGCGAGCGCGTCGCTAAAAGCCGTAACGACGCGCAAATTCCTGGGCAAGCTGAGACACATCTTCGCAGGCGTTGGCCCAGGGGGCAAAGTCGGGGGTATCCGAGATAATACCGTCGGCTTCCCAAACCGCCTGGTGCGAGAGGTCCCAGGGATCGCGCGGCTCGGGCCGGCAGGGAAGATACGGCGTCTGGTACATGGGATTCAGCAAGAAAAACGCGCCGCCCTCGCAACGGTTGGCAAACTCACGCAGCGCACGTGTCGCCGGACGCATCTTGTTTGTTTTGAACAGCAGAATCGTGCGGGCGAGCAGATACCAGGGGGAGTTCTCGAGTGCATCGGCCCCGATCTGCTCCTCGAGCTGGTGGGCCAGGGCAAAAAAGCCGTCCTGGTCTTCCAGGCGGGCGAGGGCAAGCAGCACGGTGCCAGCAGCCCGGGTGGGATAGCCCTCCGCTTTAAGGACGCGGCGGGCATAGTTGGCGGCGGCGCGGTAGCGGGCGCTTGCCATGCACAACTGCGAGATGGCCTCGAGCGTGTGGAGCCACCCGATAAGGGCCGGCTCGCTCACGGTGAGGTCGGCCGCCGTGACGCCGTCTGCCAACACGTTGTTGGCCCAGTAATGCGGGGCCTCCATATCAAACCCGGGCACGCTTTGCTGCAGGTAATCGGCCGTGGTTGCCTCGAGCTTCATCAGGTCGCCCAGGCAGGCGTCGACGGGCGTGTCCGCCAAAATGATGGCGAGCAACTGCGCATCGACTGCTAGTGCGTCGACACGGACGATCTTGAGCAGCTCATCGCGCATGTCGTCGAACAGGCGGTTGCGCGTCTGCTCAAACTCCTCGTCGCTGCCCATATCCTCAATACGGTGAAGCTCATCGAGCAGGTGGCGATGCGCGCCGGCATAGGACAGCAGCGCCTGAGCGTGCTCGGTCTGCGCGTACTTGTGAGGGTTCGCGCTTATATCGTTATGGACAAGCTCGCGTGCTGCATCGGTGAGCTCGGGGTGCGACGCCAGATAGGCGCGCTCCAGGTAGGCGGGGATGTAGACGCTCGGATCCATTAGAGGTCCCCTCCCTTAAACGGCAGGCCCTGCTCGGCCGCGCGCAGGATACGCTCGTCAATCTGGGAGCGAACGATGTCGTTGGTGGCGACCCAGGCGGCAAAGCTGGCATTGTCGGGGGCGCCCAGACCCTCCTGCAGCACCGGCGTCGCCTCGGACAGCGCAAGGACGAGCTCGTCGGTGGAGCCTGCACCCACGTTGACGCGGGCGTAGACGCCATCGGGAAACTCGGTTTGGAAGTAGAGCGCCTCGGCCGCGTGGGGGCACGAGCGTACCAGGATACGCAGGTAGTGCTCGGCGCCCTCGTAGTCCAGCTCGCGCCAGGCAGCGCTCATCAGCGCGATGAGCGTCCACGGGTCCAAGTCGCGCTCCGCATCCTTGGGGCGGCGGCGCAGCGGCGTATTCGCGAGATAGGGTACGGAGTGGGCGGAGCGAAAACGCTTGAGCTCCTCGGCAGGGTATTCGAGCTTTGCCATGGCGAGCATTGCGGTGTGGCGGACGCCGGCGGGGTCGTTGGGGGCAAAGTCCAGGCTGCGATTCGCGGCCTCCAGCGACATGCGGTAGCGGCCGCTAATGAGGGCACGCGATGCCAGGGCGGCAAGCCAGCGCAGATAGGGACGGCGGGTCAGGTCGCCTGCGGCCTCACGCTCGTAGGGGTCCTGCGCCGAGGCAATCTTGAGCGCCAGGTCGTGCTCCACCTCGTCGCACTTGGACACCAGGTACTGTACGTATTCCTCGTTGGATTCGGCGGTAAGCGCCGTCAGCATGCGCTGGGCATCCCAGTTGGCCGGATCGAGCGCGGCGGCCTCGCGAAGCATGTTCTCGGCAGCGGCCTCTTCTTGCTCTGCCTGGGCGTCGTCGGGGATAAAGGGGATGCGGTAGTCGACGGCCTCGACGACCTTGGCGATCAGATGCCCGGCGCGGTCGCGGTCGTGCACGATGAGCGGCGCGGGGTTACGGGTGAATTGTTCCATCAGACGCTCTACGGCGGGGCCGTCGGTGAGCGGAATATTGTCGCGGCGCAAGGCCTCAAGAACGAGGCGATGGCAATCCTCTTGAATGGGGTCGAATGCCATGGGGCCTCCTTTGCTGCGGTTAGGGTTCAAATGTCTCTATATAAGGTTCTAGTTTACCCGCATGTGGAGCGCCGAGGACGTCACGCTGCGACATGCACTGTTGCACCACGAAGGCGGCTGTCACACAGGCGTCTGCGCGCTAGCCGAGCAACTGGTATCACGGTGCCGTAAACGGTCGATTTTGAGCGGCGAACGGCGTGCGTTTTGGAGGCAGACGGCGGCGGAAATCGCGTCTGGCCAACTCTGATAAAACGTTTGCCCAGCTTGGGACAATAAACGCAATGCAAGAGTTTTCTGGGATAGAAAAAACGTTTCATCATTGGTAGCTTTGGATGAATATCTGACCAACCAGAACGGTAAAATAATGCATGTCCGAGCGTTGAGACGTTTAGACATCGCGTGTCGCCATCGCCGGCGGCGCGCAAGCACGGTCCTGACGGAGCCAATCGGGTGCTCCGTTATATACACAAGTCTAAGAGGGGCTTGTTTAGGAGGCACAGTATGGGACGTTTTACCAATCCTCGCGATCTGTACTTTGGTGAGGGCGCTCGCCACGAGGTCAAGAACCTCAAGGGCAGCAAGGCCATCATCGTGACCGGCGGCGGCTCCATGCGCCGTGGCGGTTTTCTGCAGGACGTCGAGGCCGACCTTAAGGAAGGCGGCTTCGAGGTCAAGCTGTTCGAGGGTGTCGAGTCCGATCCGTCCATCGAGACGGTCATGAAGGGCGCCGAGGCCATGCGCGAGTTCGAGCCCGACTGGATTATTGCCATCGGTGGCGGCTCGCCCATCGATGCCGCTAAGGCTATGTGGGTCTTCTACGAGTATCCCGAGGAGTCCTTCGATAACATCATCCAGCCGTTCAGCTTCCCCGAGCTGCGTCAGAAGGCCAAGTTCTGCGCCATCTCCTCGACCTCCGGTACCGCTACCGAGGTCACCGCGTTCTCCGTCATCACGGACTACGCCAAGGGTATCAAGTACCCGCTGGCCGACTTCAACATCACGCCTGATGTCGCCATCGTCGACCCCGAGCTCACCTACACCATGCCCGCCAAGCTGTGCGCTCACACCGGCATGGACGCTCTGACCCACTGCATGGAGGCCTACGTTTCCACCTTCGCCTCTATGTTCACCGACGCCAACGCCCTGCACGGCATCCGCGAGATCGTTGAGTGGCTGCCCAAGTCCTATGAGGGCGACAAGGAGGCCCGCCAGCACATGCACGAGGCTCAGTGCATCGCCGGCATCGCCTTCTCCTCGGGCCTGCTGGGCATTGTCCACTCCATGGCCCACAAGACCGGTGCCGCCTTTGAGAACGGCCACATCATCCACGGTGCCGCCAACGCCATGTACCTGGGCAAGGTCATCCAGTGGAACTCCAAGGATCCCCGCGCTGCCGAGCGCTATGCCTTCGTGGCCAAGGAGGTCCTGCACCTTCCCGGCGAGACCAACGAGGAGCTCGTTGCCGCTCTCGTCCAGAAGATCCGCGATATGAACGACGCCCTCAACATCCCGCAGTCCATCAAGGATTACGCGAACGGTGGCGTGAAGGTCGACGCCGAGAACCCGCAGATGGTTTCCGAGGAGGAGTTCCTCGCCAAGCTGCCCGAGATCGCCGCGAACGCCGAGACCGACGCCTGCACGCCCGAGAACCCGCGTGAGACCAAGGCTGCCGACTTCGAGAAGATCCTCAAGGCCTGCTACTACGACACCGACATCGATTTCTAATCGACGCTCATTATCGTGATGAGGGGACTCCGCACATAGTTGTACGGAGCCCCTTTTCTTTTTAGCTATAGAGAATGGGATAGTTATGGCTGCAATCTTCAATAGCCCCAGCAAGTACATTCAGGGCCCGGACGAGCTCGCCAAGCTTGGCTCCTATGTTGAGCCGCTCGGTGGCAAAGCCCTCGTCATCGTGACGCCTTCGGGCAAGAAGCGCGTCGGTGCCAAGATCGAGGGTGGCTTTGCCGAGGCTAAGGCCGAGCTGCTGTTTGAGGACTTTAACGGCGAGTGCTCCAAGGGCGAGGTTGATCGCCTGGTGGCGCTCGCACGCGACAACGGTTGCGACATCATCGTCGGCGTTGGTGGCGGCAAGATTCTCGACACCGCGAAGGCCGTTGCCTACTATCTGGAGTCCCCGGTCATCATCTGCCCAACCATCGCTTCGACCGATGCGCCGTGCTCTGCACTTTCGGTGCTCTATACCGATGACGGCCAGTTCGATAAGTACCTGTTCCTTAAGGCAAACCCCAACATTGTCCTCATGGACACCACGGTCATTGCCGCGAGCCCGGTGCGCCTGACGGTCGCCGGCATGGGTGATGCACTTGCAACCTACTTCGAGGCCCAGGCAACGCACGACGCCGACGGTGGCACCTGCGCCGGCGGCAAGGGCGGCATGGCCGGCCTGGCACTCGCCAAGCTTTGCTACGAGACGCTCATGGCCGATGGCGTCAAGGCCAAGGTCGCGCTGGAGAAGGGCGCGCTGACGCCTGCCGTCGAGCACATCATCGAGGCCAACACGCTGCTCTCCGGCATTGGCTTTGAGAGCTCGGGCCTCGCTGCCGCGCACGCCATTCACAACGGCCTGACGCTGCTGCCCGAGTGCCACGGCATGTACCACGGCGAGAAGGTTGCCTTCGGCACCATCGTCCAGTTGGTGCTCGAGGACGCCCCGACCGAGAAGCTCGAGGAAGTCTTGGGCTTCTGCATCGAGCTGGGTCTTCCCGTTACGATGAAGGAGCTCGGCGTTGCCGAGTTTACGCGCGAGCAGGCCATGATCGTTGCCGAGGCCGCCTGTGCACCCGAGGACACCATGTGCAACATGCCGTTTGAGGTGACGCCCGAGATGGTCGCAAACGCCATTCTGGGCGCCGACGCACTGGGCCACTACTACCTCATGGACGAGTAGTTCAGGCGAATAGTTTAATCGACGAACAAGGGGCAAGGTCGACAGCGGCTTTGCCCCTTTTTGCGTTGGTTCAAAGTAACCTGACCCCAATGCGCCAGGTTGGTGCAAAGGGGTCAGGTTAGTTTGCACCAAAGAGGGCGGGACAGACTCGTGATGAGATCTGTCCCGTCCTCGTTTGTCTATAACTCGCAGACGTTCTGCGCGCGGCCCTCAACATAGGCGACAACGTTGTCGAACTCGATCTTGGCGCGGCGCTCCATGGCCTCATGCGTAAGGAAGCCAACGTGCGGCGTAAAGATACAGTTCTTGGCGTTGACGAGGGCGTAGTCGGCAGGAATCGGCGGCTCCATATCAAAGACGTCGATACCGGCACCGGCGAGCTTGCCGTCGTTGAGCGCCTGGGCGAGGGCGTCGTTGTCCACGATAGCGCCGCGAGCGCAGTTGATAAAGACAGCGCCGTCCTTCATCTGGGCGAACTGCTCGGCGCCAAAGCTCTTGCGCGTGGCGTCGTTGTTGGGCAGATGCAGGCTCACGATATCGGACTCGGCAAACAACTGCTCGAGCGAAACCTGCTCAATGCCGGCCTCGGCCGCCTCGGGGTGCTCGTGGCGGGCATAGCCCAGCACGCGGGCTCCAAAGGCCTTAAAGAGGCGACCCGTGGCGCAGCCGATCTTGCCGCAGCCCACGATGCCTACGGTCTTGCCGCAGATCTCGGTGCCCACAAGGCCGGCGCTCGTCTGACCGGCGCGAACGGCGGCATCGGCAGCGCCCACCTTGCGCAGCACGTCGATAGTAAGGCCAAGGGTAAGCTCGGCCACGCTCACGTCGGAGTAGCCGGCACAGTTGCGCACCTCAACACCGCGCTCGCGGCAGGCGGAAAGGCCCACGTGGTCGATGCCGGTAAAGGCGACGGCGATCATCTTGAGTGCATCGGCGCCGGCGACGACCTCGGCAGGGTAGGGGTTGTTGGCGATCATGACGACCTCGGCGCCCTCGCTGCGACGGGCGAGTTCCGCCGGATCGGTGGTCTTGCTGTCAAAGTAGACAAACTCGTGGCCAGCTTCCTTGAGCGGTGTGGCAAGCTCGTCGATGGTCTGCGTGGGTACTCCCAGCGGCTCGAGCAGTGCGATTTTCATCTATGGGCTCCTCTGTATAAACCTATTCGTTAGGGCTGGCATTAGATTGTAGGGTTCTTTGCCATCAAAGGTGCTCTGCATGTAATTTGGCCGAGGTGCGAGCTGTTAGCGTATCATTATCTATCGCTTGTTTGCACTGCTCAGGGAGGGGCCGCGCATGGCGCAAGAACACGATCTGTTTGATGACATTATCGAGATCAGCAAGGGTTTCGATTTCCTTAAAAACCCGCTTGGCGGCGTGACTGACGCACTCGATCCGTCGGCGCCGCAGTGGAATCCTGCCGATTATAAGGAGCGTCCGCGCGGAAACACCATTCCGTGCCTGGCCTGCAAAAACGAGAAGAGCGGTTGCACCGCGTGCATGGACGTGTGCCCGGTCAACGCCATCGAGGTCGAAGAGGACGCCATCGAGATTCTCGATACCTGCCGCAAGTGCGGTCTGTGTGCTGCTGCCTGTCCGACCGAGGCGATTATCTCGCCGCGTCTGGCGCCCAAAAACCTGTACGACGACATTGTCTCTGCCGCCACGAGCCACGAGACCGCCTACGTTACCTGCACGCGTGCCCTTAAGCGCATGCCGCGCGAGAACGAGGTCGTCGTCGCCTGCGTGGGCGACATTACGGCCGAGACCTGGTTCTCGGTGCTGGCCGACTATCCCAACGTGAGCGTCTATCTGCCGCTGGGCGTGTGCGATAAGTGCCGCAACACCGGTGGCGAGGACATTCTGGGCGAGGCTATTGCAACCGCCGAGGAGTGGGCCGGTACGGGCATGGGGCTGGAGGTCGACCCCAAGAGCCTCAAATGCCATAAGCGCCGCGAGTACGAGCGCAAGGAGTACATGGAAAAGATCGCCCGCACCACGGGCCTGACCGTGACCAAGCTCAACCCGGCGACGGCGGCACTTGCCTCGGTGACGCAGAAGCTGAAGGCCCATCGCCATCAGATTACCCAGCTCGAACGTACGCTCAACACCATGTGCGGCACCACGACGGCCAAGCGTCGCCGTACGCTGACGCACGGCCGCCAGCTGGTGCTCTCGACGCTGCAGAACCACCCCGAGCTCGCCCAGAACATGCAGGTGAGCACGCCAGAATGCGATTTTGACAAGTGCACGTCGTGTGGCGAGTGCGTCAATGTGTGCCCCACGTTTGCCTGCGATCTGGTGGGAAGCGGCCGCTTTGCACTGGAGTCAACGTATTGCCTGGGCTGCGGCGCCTGCGTCAAGGTTTGCCCCGAGCATGCGCTCAAGCTCGTTGAGCACGATGCGTCCAGCCTGGTCGTCGTCGATCCCGAGGCCGAGGAAAAGGCCGCCCAGAAGGCCAAGGCTCACGAAGAGGCCGAGAAGGTCAAGGCGGAGGCAAAGGCGAAGCTCGACAAGATGCTCGACCAAGTGGAAAAGCTCGCAGACTAGCTAACGACCCGAATCTCTGCTTCATTTGCGCCGCCGTGGTGTCTGGGTTCGCCCGGATGCTGCGGCGGCGCTATACTTATGAAGTTTGAAATACTTGTACCAAAAGGAGCTGTCGTGTCCCTTTCCATCGGTATCGTGGGCCTGCCCAACGTGGGCAAGTCGACGCTGTTCACCGCGCTTACCAAAAAGACCGGCCTTGCCGCCAACTATCCGTTCGCCACGATCGACCCCAATGTCGGTATCGTCGACGTGCCCGATAGCCGTCTGCAAAAGCTCGCCGACATCGTCAACCCGGGCCGTATCGTGCCGGCGACGGTCGAGTTCGTCGACATCGCAGGCCTGGTGAAGGGTGCCAACGAGGGCGAGGGCCTGGGCAACCAGTTCCTGGCTAACATTCGCGAGACCGATGCCATCTGCGAGGTCGTGCGCTACTTTAAGGATCCCAACGTCATGCGCGAGGTGGGCCGCACGGGCGAGTTCGTCGACCCCGCCGGTGACGCCGACACCATCATGACCGAGCTCATCCTGGCCGACATGGGCACGCTCGAGAAGCAGCTGCCCAAGCTCGAGAAGGAGGCCAAGCGCGACAAGGAGCTCATGCCCAAGTTCGAGGTCGCCAAGCGCTTGCTCGCCTGGCTCAACGAGGGTAAACGCGCTGCGTCCATGGAGATGACCGACGAGGAGCGTGCCGCCGCCAAGGGCCTGTTCCTGCTCACCATGAAGCCCATTCTGTATGTGGCCAACGTGGACGAGGACATGCTCAACGAGGACCTGGCGCCCATCGACGGCGTCAAGCCGCTGCCCATCTGCGCCAAGATCGAGGCTGAGCTTTCCGAGCTCGATCCCGAGGATGCCGCCGATTACCTGGAGAGCCTGGGCTTGGAACAGCCCGGCCTGGATGTGCTTGCCCAGGCTGCCTACAAGTTGCTCGGCCTGCAGTCGTTCTTTACCGCCGGCGAGATGGAGGTCAAGGCCTGGACGGTACGCCAGGGCGCGACTGCTCCGCAGGCCGCCGGTGTCATCCACACCGACTTTGAGCGCGGCTTTATTAAGGCCGAGGTCATTGGCTACGACGACTACATCGAGCTCGGCGGCGAGCAGGGCGCCAAGGCCGCCGGCAAGCTGCGTATCGAGGGCAAAGAGTACGTCATGGCCGACGGCGACGTCGTGCACTTCCGCTTTAACGTGTAGGGGCGACGCGTATGTTCAAATATGGTAAAAAAGCCGGCTATATGGGTATCGCGCTGCTCGTGCTTGCGGTGCTTCCGCTCGTGGTTGCGGCGTTTGTGCTTCCCAATATTGGGCCCGAGGTGGCAACGAAGTTTAACGCTGCCGGCGAGGCAACGCGCTGGGGCAAGAGCTACGAGCTGCTGGCGCTGCCGGTGCTCAATCTGCTGCTCGGCGTGGCGACGTACTTTACCGCCGGTCGTCAGGCAAAGAACAACGAGGACTCCGCTGTGATGGCACGTCTTACGTGTGAGCGCTACCTGCGCAACGGTTGCGTCACGGGAGTGTTCCTCAACGTGATTAACATTTACTTTATGTATTCGGCGATTACCGGAACGGGCTTTGGCCTGGGGTTTTAGCTTGTCCCTTTAGGCAACGAGCCTGCAAGCATATTCGATGGCTGCTGCGAGGCCGCCGCTCGATTGTGGTTTAAAGACCATATCGGCGGCGGCCTCGTTTTCGTATCCCGCACCGCGCAGTGTGAGGGCGACGGCGGCTTCCATCAACAAGGGAAGACCGCGCTGCGTGGTGGCGATAACGGCGGTCTGGTCGAGCGTGCAGCCGTGCTCTTGGCATAGACGTGCGAGGTCGCCTTGCTTTGGACTGGAGAGCAGTGCTGTGGTGACACGGCTCGTGAGCAGCGCAAGTGCCGTGCGTTCGTCGGGCGTAAGGTGGTCGGCTTCGACTACCACAAGCTTGGGCGGCGCATTGTATGGGCGGCAGCCTGCTCCCTGCGCGTACATCGAAGAACCCGACATAGAAAACTCCTGTGTATTCGGCAAAACGTAAACTATAGTTTACGTTTATGTTCGGCTCCATTTCAAACTCGGCTGCATGGACGAACGTGCGAAACAGATTCTTGGCAAGCGAGTCGAACAGACACGCAGGGACCTTGGCATCTCCAAGGTCGATTTTTGTGTGGCAACAGGAATCAGCCGTCCCTACCTCGACCGAATCGAAGACGGAACGGCAAATTTCACGCTCAAGGTTTTATTTAAGATTGCGCCCGCACTCGGCATGACGGTATCAGAGCTTCTCGAGGGTATCGAATAGGGGATACCTATTGACCGGCGGTTACGCCATCGGGATACGGTCGTGGTTGACTTGGCTGTAGAACAGACGCTGGATCTCGGCTGCATCGCGTGACTGGCCGAGCGCCCACATGGTTTTGGCCACGAGCGTCTCGGTAGTCATATCGTCGCCGCGCAAAATGCCCGGATGATCGGCGTACGCGCGCCCGACCTCGTAGACACCAAGGTCCAGACCTTCTTCGGGCACTTGCGTTGTCATAACGACGGTGCGGCCCGAATCGACCCAACGGAAAATCACTTCCTGGAACGACTCGCCCGACTCACCAAACTCGGGGATGCCGCCAATGCCAAAGGTCTCCAGAATCACGGCGTCGTAGCTATCGGCCAGGGCATCCAGAATACCCGGGTTCACGCCGGGCGTGAGCTTAAGCACAAACACACGCGGGTCGATGTTGTCGTAGAAACGCACCGGGTTTTCACCCTGATGCGCGCCGTGAAGCCCGTTACGCACAATGCGATCGTTGCGGATATAGGCGATGGGCGGATAGTTCACGCTAATAAATGCGTTAAAGCTCATGGTGCGCTGCTTTCGGGCGCGCGTACCGGCAATGGCCACGCCGCCAAACACGATCGAGACATCGTGCGAATGCTCGTCAAGCGCATAGAGCAGGCTCTGATACAGGTTGAGCTTGGCGTCGGTGAAAGGATTGCCCATGGGCTTTTGCGATCCGGTGAGCACGATGGGCTTGGGGCTGTCCTGAATCAGATAGGAGAGCGCCGCCGCGGTGTAGCTCATGGTGTCCGTGCCGTGCAGAATCACGAAGCCGTCGTGGTCGGCGTAGCCCTCGACGATGACATCGCGGATGCGCATCCAGTCGCTGGGGCGCATGTTGGTGCTGTCGATGTTCATGGGCTGCACGACGTCGAGTTCGCAGAGCCCCGAGATCTCGGGAACGCTTTGGGCGAGCTCCTCACCGGTCAGGGCGGGGGAGAGGCCGTTGCCGTCCTCGGTCGATGCGATGGTGCCACCCGTGGCGATGAGAAGGATGCGCTTCATGCTGGTATTCCTATCAATTATGTCGCCGCGAGGGCGGAGTCGTTCGTCAGTATTGTGGCACAGCGCACTCAATGTTCAAACGTATTACATCATCTGTAACGTTTAGTAACACTCCAATTGACCTCAAATGGGGCGCGGCTCGTGCGTTTGCCGTGCGCTGATGGCTATGACGGGCGCAAAGCCGCTGCATACGTGTACACTATGAAAGTTATTTTCGTTCATTCGCGCGGGCGGGCACCGGCTCCCCGCCAACAAGAGGGGGAAACCATGGATCAACATGCTTCCGCAAAGGTCCTCGTACTCGACTTTGGTGCGCAGTACGGTCAGCTCATTGCCCGTCGCGTCCGCGACCTCAACGTGTATTCCGAGATCGTTCCCTGCGACATCTCGGCCGATGAGATTCGCGAGATGAACGCCTCCGCGCTCATCCTTTCCGGCGGCCCGGCCTCCGTGTATGCCGAGGACGCTCCGTCCATCGACCCCGCCATCTTTGACCTGGGCCTTCCCGTCCTGGGCTTCTGCTACGGCCACCAGATCACGGCCGTGACGCTCGGCGGCAAGGTCGGCCACTCCGAGGTGGGCGAGTACGGCCGCGCCACCATCACGCGTACGGCCGGCGCCAAGCTCTTCAACTCCACGCCCATGGAGCAGACCGTGTGGATGAGCCACCGCGACGCTGTCTCCGAGGTGCCCGAGGGCTTTACCGTTACCGCCAGCACCGATGTGTGCCCGGTTGCCGCCATGGAGTGCGCCGAGCGCAAGATCTTCACCACGCAGTTCCACCCCGAGGTCAAGCATTCCGAGTATGGTCAGCAGCTGCTGAGCAACTTCCTGTTTGAGATCTGCGGCCTGGAGCCCAACTGGAGCATGGACAACCTCGCCGAGACTATGACGGCGGACTTCCGCGAGAAGGTCGGTGACGACCGCGTGATCCTGGCCCTGTCCGGCGGCGTTGACTCCTCCGTCGTGGCTGCCCTGGGCGCTCGCGCCGTTGGCAAGCAGATGACCTGCGTGTTCATCAACCACGGCCTGCTGCGCAAGGGCGAGCCCGAGCAGGTTGAGGAGGTCTTCACCAAGCAGTTCGACGTCGACTTTATCCACGTTCACGCCGAGGACCGCTATGCCGAGCTTCTGGCCGGCGTGACCGAGCCCGAGGAGAAGCGCCGCATCATCGGTACGCAGTTCTGGAAAGAGTTCTTCGCCGTGGCACAGCAGCTCGAGACCGATGGCAAGCCGGTTAAGTACCTGGCTCAGGGCACCATCTACCCCGACATCATCGAGTCCGGCGCTCGCAAGACGGGCGGCAAGACGGCCACCATCAAGAGCCACCACAATCTGATCCCGTTCCCCGAGGGCGTACACTTCGACCTCATCGAGCCGCTTGACCACTTCTTTAAGGATGAGGTCCGCGCACTTGGTCTGGCGCTCGGCCTGCCGGGCCACATCGTGTTCCGTCAGCCCTTCCCGGGCCCGGGTCTGGCCATTCGCATCATCGGCGCGGTCGACAAGGAGAAGCTCGAGATCCTCAAGAATGCCGATGCCATCGTGCGCGAGGAGCTCGATGCCTACAACCAGCGTCTGTTTGAGCAGACCGGCGAGCGCAACTCCGAGCACAGCTGCTGGCAGTATTTCGCCGTCCTGCCCGACATCAAGTCTGTCGGCGTTATGGGCGACGAGCGCACCTATCAGCGTCCGATCATCCTGCGCGCCGTCGAGTCCAGCGACGCCATGACCGCCGACTGGGCCAAGCTGCCCTACGACGTCCTGGCCCGCATCTCCGGCCGCATCGTGGCCGAGGTCCCCGGTGCCAACCGCGTGTGCTACGACATCACGTCCAAGCCGCCCGCGACCATCGAGTGGGAGTAGTCTGACAGGGTTCTGACCTGTATTTTTGAGTGCCGCACTGTGCTGCTGAGTTTCGTTTTGTACGAGAGTCACGGCAAAGCCGCCAGCGACATTGGTGAGTAAATCCGATTATCGAGCCTCTGTTCCCGCGTCGGAACGGAGGCTTTTTCTTTGGCTATTTACTCCCTTTCACCTGCAATTTCGCGATTTACTCCCCGTGTTTCGAGACGGCAAGGCACGGGGCGGTATTCGGAGGAATGGGAGTAAGGATTTATCCCGAGTGAGTAGACGCGCGATTTTTGTCCCCGAGAACGAAAAGGGGCCGTTTTAGGTCCTTTGAAACTCAAATCGAACTCAATAGGCCTTTTGACGGTCTCTGTGCGGCGTTTTCCCAGGTCGTTAATGGGGAGTAAAGAATCTCACCGTCTCAAGGAAAGCGGGAGTAATCAGGGGAAATGCCGCGGGGTACCGCCGTGTGCCGCCATGTAAGCCACCGCGTCATTTACTCCCCAGGTGCGCCGAAAATGCCTTTGCATGCAATGGGGAGTAAAAACTCAACATACGCAGGCGTGAGCGGCGCTCACCGCCTAGCTTGGCGTCCTGATTCGGTTGCGCTGGTTGCGAAATGCGGGGAGCCGCTACAGCGAGGCTTTCCAGTCCTCGTATTCGTCGGCGTCGATCTCGCCGTTCTCGAGCTGCGCGCGCTTCTCTGCCCACAGCTCGATCGCCGTCGCGGCTTTGGGCGCGTGCGGAGCCTTGGGGTTCAGGGAGAGGCCCGTGCCGTCGGCGGAGGGAACGATGCCGAACGAGTCCTCGAGCCGCACGAGCAGCGACATGAGGTCGCCCGCGGTCTCGACGCCATAGTCCTTGAGGGCGTTGACGGACACGCCGAGCGCCGCGGAGATGGACTCGAGCAGCTCGGGCTTGACGGCGCGGATGCCGCTCTCGTAGTGGCGCACGGCCCCCTCGGTCAGGCCGACGGCCTCGGCGAGTTGAGCCTGCGTCATGCCGCGCGACTTGCGGTACCGCCTTATGTTTTTGCCTACGGACATGCGCCCTCCTCCTGGAATTACGTATCAGCACATCTTATCAGCGTACGTAAATGTACGCAATTCTATTGACAGTACAGATACGTACGTTTACTCTGAATCTGTAAACCGTACGTATTCGTACGCCATTGATTGGAGGAGCCATGGACGAGAAGGTGGCGAAGACGCCGAGGCCGCACATGCTGGACGCCGACGAGGTCGCGGAGCTGCTGAGGATCAAGAAAGGCAGCGCCTACGAGGTGATCAGGAAGATAAACGCCGAGCAGGAGGCGCGCGGGCGCGTGGTTATCCGCGGGCGCGTTCGAAGCGACGTCTTCGACGCCCT